>DASZGY010000041.1:0-3366 GCA_035938395.1 Acidimicrobiia bacterium | reverse complement strand
AGCTACGGGCCCGCCGACCTCCCGCCGCCCGCGTCGATCCCTCCGCCGGGCGTCTTCCCTTTCACACGCGGCAACTTCCCCGACGGGTACCGGGGCCGTCTGTGGACGATCCGCCAGTACTCGGGCTTTGGCACACCGGAGGAGTCGAACCAGCGCTACCGCTACCTGCTCGCCCAGGGGGGCACGGGCCTCTCGGTCGCGCTCGATCTCCCGACGCAGTGCGGGTACGACTCCGACCACCCCGACGTCGAGGAGGAGGTCGGCCGGGTCGGCGTCGCGCTCGACACGCTCGCCGACGCCGAGATCCTGTTCGACAGCATCCCGCTCGACGCGATCAGCACCAGCTTCACGATCAACGGGACGGCGGCGATCCTGCTCGCGTTCTACGTGGCGGTGGGCGAGAAGCAGGGCGTCGACCGGGCGAAGCTGCGCGGAACGATCCAGAACGACATCCTCAAGGAGTATGTAAGCCGTGGCACGTGGATCTGGCCGCCCCGCCCATCACTCCGGCTAATCGCGGACACGATCGAGTTCTGCGCGCAAGAGGTGCCGCGCTTCAACGCCATCTCGGTGGCGGGTGCGCACTTCCGTGACGCCGGCGCCAACGCGGCCCAGGAGATGGCGTTCACGCTCGCAGACGGAGTCACCTACTGCGACGAGGTGCTGTCGCGCGGGCGAATGACGATCGACGAGTTCGCGCCGCAGGTGTCGTTCTTCTTCTATACCCACGGCGACTTCTTCGAGGAGGTCGCCAAGTACAGGGCCGGACGGCGACGCTGGGCCCGCATCGTGCGCGAGCGGTACGGCGCCAAGGACGATCGCTCGTGCATGTTCCGAGTCGGCTGCGTCGCGGGGGGAGCATCGCTCTACGCGCCCCAGGCACACAACAACATCGTCCGAATCGCCTACGAGGCGTTGGCCTCGGTGCTCGGGGGCGTCCAGTCGATGTTCACGGCGGCATGGGACGAGCCGTTCGCGCTGCCCACTGAGGACTCGGCGACCCTGGCTTTGCGGACGCAGCAGGTGCTCGCCCACGAGACCGGCGTGACGCGCGTCGCCGATCCGCTCGGCGGCTCGTACTACGTCGAGGCGTTGACCGACGAGATGGAAGCCCGGGTTATCGAGATCATGGCCGACCTCGAACACCGAGGCGGGATGGTGAAGGCGGTCGAAGACGGCTATCTGCACCGACTGATCTCGGAGGAGGCCTTCCGCGTCCAGACGGCGATCGCCTCGGAGGAACGGACGGTGGTCGGCGTGAACCGGTTCGAGACCGACGAAGAGCCGCCCGAGGTCGAGGCATATGAGATGGACGAGAAGGCCCGCCTCCGGCAGCTCGAGCGGCTCGCGGACGTGAAGCGCTCACGATCGGCGGCCGACGTGCGCGACACGCTCGCAGCACTCGACGCCGGCGCCGGTGGGAGCGAGAACCTCATGCCCCTGCTCGTGGCCTGCGCCAAGGCGTACTGCACGGTGGGGGAGATGGTGGCCGTGCTCAAGGACCGGTGGGGCGAGTTCCGGCAGCCGACGGTGTTTTGATGCCCGTCCGGGTCCTCGTCGCCAAGCCCGGGCTCGACGGCCACGACCGCGGAGCGAAGCTCGTGGCGCGCGCGCTGCGCGACGCCGGCTTCGAGGTCATCTACACGGGCATCCGTCAACGCCCGGATGCGATCGCGGCGGTCGCGGTGCAGGAAGACGTGCGCATCGTCGGTCTCAGCATCCTGAGCGGCGCGCACGCCGCGTTGACCGAGAAGACCGCGGCGGCGTTGCACAGCGCCGGAGCCGACGACGTCCTGCTCGTCGTCGGCGGCACGATCCCCAAGCGGGACGTCCCGCGTCTCGAAGGCGCCGGCGCGGCTGCGGTCTATCCGACGGGCACGCCGCTCGAAGAGCTCGTCGAGAGCATGCGGGTGCTGTCGGGAACTGCTCAGACGCCCTTGTAGACGCGTCCACCCTTCATCACGAAGCGCACGTCCTGCGTCGTCGTGATGTCCTCCGACGGGTCGCCCGGTACGGCGACGATGTCGGCGAGGAGCCCGGGCTCCAACCGCCCGCGGTCGTCGACGCCGATGAGCTCGGCGCTCATGACGGTGGCCGCCTGCAGGGCCTGCATCGGCGTCATGCCGCGGTCGACCATCGCCCAGAGCTCCTTGGCGTTCTCGCCGTGCGGGATCGCGGGCGCGTCGGTACCGCACGCGATCTTGACGCCGTTGGCAATGGCCTTGCCGAGCATCGCCCGGGCGCGCGGGAACACCTCGTTCGCCTTTGCCTGGAGCTCGGGCGGCGCCCTCGACATGTCGAGACCTTCGGACAGGAAGCTGGTGGGCACGAGGAAGGTGCCGTGGTCGACCATCATCTGGATCGTCTCGTCCTCTGCGAGCGATCCGTGCTCGATGCAATCGACTCCGGCTCTGATGCACGCCCTGATGCCGGCGTCGCCGTGCGCGTGCGCCGCGACCTTGATGCCGGCGCGGTGCGCTTCGTCGACGATGGCCGCCAGCTCCTCGTCCGAGTACTGCTGCGCGCCGGCGAGGCCGCTGTGCGACATCACGCCGCCCGAGGCGGAGATCTTGATGAGGCGAGCGCCGTACTTGATCTGATAGCGGACGGCTTTGCGCACCTCGGGCACGCCGTTGGCGATGCCCTCCTCGACGCTGAGCGGCATGATGTCGGGCCCCAACCGCTCGAACATCGTCGGATCGAGGTGCCCACCGGTGGGCGTGATGGCGTGTCCCGCGGGCACGATGCGTGGCCCGTCGATCCACCCGTTGTCGATCGCCCGCGCGAGGGCGACGTCGAGCAGATAGCCACCGGTCTTCACGAAGAGACCGAGGTTGCGAACCGTCGTGAAGCCCGCGAGCAACGTGGTGCGGCAGTTCACGGTTCCCCGCAACGTGCGGAACGCCGGATCGTCCTGGACGTCGCTGCGTCGGTTCCCGCCGTGGGGGCCGCCCAGGAGCATGTTGATCTCCATGTCCATGAGGCCGGGGAGCAGGGTCAGGTCGCCGAGGTCGAGCTCCGTCGCGCCGGCGGGCGGCTCGTCGGGGTCGACGGCGACGATGCGATCGCCCTCGACCACGACGGTCGCCGGAGAGCGAACGAGCCCGGCGTCGACGTCGACCCGACGGTCGGCGCGCAGGACTACGACGTCGCTCATGGGATCGGTTCGATCAGGAGGTCGAGGTAGGCCGCGCCGCTGTCGGGGACATGCGGCTGGCGCCAGACCTCGACCGGGAACGAGACCATGACGAGCGAGTACAGCAACTGGAGCAGGCGCTGCGCGTCGTCGGGCATGTCGTCGAGCTCGAATTTGTCGCAGTACTGGATCGCTTCCTCCGCGCGCGGGAAGAAGGCGTCGTAGAAGGC
>DASZGY010000040.1:0-42459 GCA_035938395.1 Acidimicrobiia bacterium | reverse complement strand
GCTCGTCGTCGGGCACCGCGGCGAGGCCGTGGCGCGAGCCGCCACCGAAGGCGTGGTGGTCGTGCGCTCGCGCCGATGGCGGCGAGGCATAGCGAGGTCGCTGCGGGCGGCTCTGGAGGCGTTGGAGCCATGGGCGCAGGTGGGCGCGCTTGCGGTCGGCCTCGCCGACCAGCCGTTGATCGGCGCGGACGCCTACCGCCGGCTCGCCGGCGCGTACCGGGACGGCGCACACGTGGCGGTGGCGACGTACCACGGGCAGCGACGCAACCCGGTGCTGCTGGGGCGAACGATGTGGCCGCAGGCGCGGCGACTCGACGGCGACGAGGGAGCGCGCGTCCTGATGGACGAGGGTGTCGTCGAGGTCGACTGCACGGACACCGGCAGCGCCACCGACGTCGATACGCTCGATGACCTGCGCAAGGCCGAACGGCTGCTGGAGGCGAGATGAAGCTGGAGAACGAGTTCCGCGTCGACGTGCCTGTCGACGAGGCGTGGCGCGTGTTGCTCGACGTCGAGCGCATCGCGCCGTGCATGCCGGGCGCGCAGCTCCAAGAGGTGGAAGGTGACGAGTTCCGTGGGATCGTGAAGGTCAAGGTCGGCCCGATCACGGCGCAGTACAAGGGCGTCGCGCGCATCACCGAGTCCGACGACATCAACCATCGCGCCGTCATCCGAGCCGAGGGGCGCGACACGCGTGGTCAAGGCAACGCGTCCGCTACGGCGACGGCCGTCCTGCAGCCCGATGGTGACGGCACCCGGGTCAGCATCGACAGCGACGTCACGATCACCGGCAAGGTCGCCCAGTTCGGACGGGGTGTGATCGCGGACGTTTCCGCAAAGCTCCTCGATCAATTCGTCGCCTGTCTCGAGCGCGATGTGCTGTCGTCGGCTGGTCAGCCCCCCGCCTCGAACGAAGTCGCCGAACTCGGCAAAGCGAGGACGATCGAGGCCCCCGAAGCCAAGCCCGTCGACCTGTTGCGCACCGCGGGAGCGCCAGTGCTCAAGCGCCTGGTCCCCGTGGCCGCCGTCGTGGTCGTCGTGATCGTGGTGGTGTTGATCCTGCTCCTGCGCTGACGCGGACGACCGACCTGGGGTCCACCACCCGTAGGGGTCCTCCCGGTAGCGTCGAACCCATGTTCGACGCCGCCGGCCCCGTGCTCGGCATCGATCCCGGGGTCTCGCGCTGCGGCTACGGCGCCGTGGCGCGCGGATCGGGCGGAGCCCTGGTCCCGCAGGCGTTCGGGGTGATCCACACCGAGCCCGAGGCCGCGTTGCCCGAGCGGCTCGCCGTCCTCCAGCGGGAGCTCGACGGGCTCGTGCGCGACCTCGCGCCGTGCGCGTTGGCGGTGGAGCGTGTGCTCTTCCAGGTCAACACGCGGACCGCGATGTCCGTCGGGCAGGCCAGCGGGCTCGCGCTCGCGGCCGCGGGCCGCACGGGTGTGCCCGTGTTCCACTACAGCCCGAACGAGGTGAAGCTGGCCGTGACCGGCGACGGCACCGCCGGCAAGGCGCAGGTGCAGGCGATGGTGGCGCGGCTGCTCGTCCTCGCGCAACCACCCCGTCCGGCCGACGCCGCCGACGCGCTGGGTCTCGCCGTGTGTCACCTCGGTTCGGCCGGCTTGCGCACCGCGCTCGGCGCCGAAGGCCCTGCCTCCGACAGGCTCACGCGCGCCGTCGGCGCCGCGCTGGCGAAGGAGTCCCGGGAATGATCGGGTCGGTACGCGGCGAGGTTCTCGAGCGCTCCGCCACCGGCGAGGTGCTCGTCGAAGTGGGCGGGGTCGGATACCGCGCGCTCGTCCCGCTGAGCGCGATCGCCACGCTCGAGCCCGGCGCGGCCGCCATGCTGTTCACTCACCTCCACGTGCGCGACGACTCGATGGTGCTGTTCGGGTTCCCGACCCGCGACGAACGCGACACGTTCGAGGTGCTCATCGGGGCGAACGGGGTGGGGCCAAAGCTCGCGCTGGCGATCTTGTCGGTGCATTCGCCGGGCGTGCTCCGCCGCGCGCTCGTCGACGACGACCTCGACGCGCTGACCTTGGTGCCGGGGGTAGGGAAGCGCACGGCGCAGCGATTGATGATCGAGCTCAAGGCTCGCCTCGAGGTGCCCGCGCTCGATCACGCCGACGCGGCGTCGGCCCCGCCGTCGGGACGCGCCGAGGTGCGGGCGGCGTTGTCGGGGCTCGGCTACCAGTCCGACGAGGTTCGCGACGTCCTCGCCCAGCTGCCCGACGAGGGGCCGGTCGAAGATCTCTTGCGGAACGCGCTGAAGCTCCTGGCGGTCACGCGTGTCTAGGGAGGAATTGCTCAGCCCGGGCGCCGACCCGATCGAGCGGGCCGAGGAGACGACGCTGCGCCCGCGCCGCCTGGACGAGTTCGTGGGTCAGGAGCGCCTCAAGGAACACCTCGAGATCCTCCTCGCCGCCGCGCGCCAGCGCGGGCAGGCGGTCGACCATCTGCTCTTCGCGGGACCGCCGGGAACCGGGAAGACGTCGTTGGCCGGCATCGTCGCCGCCGAGCTCGGCGTCGCGCTGCGCGTCACCAGCGGCCCCGCGCTCGAACGAGCCGGCGACCTCGCCGCCATCCTGACCAATCTCGACGACGGCGACGTGCTGTTCATCGACGAGGTCCACCGTCTCCCGCGCGCCGTCGAAGAGGTCCTCTATCCGGCCATGGAGGACTTCCAGCTCGACATCGTGATCGGCAAGGGACCGTCGGCGAGGTCGATCCGCCTCGACTTGCCGCGCTTCACGCTCGCCGGTGCCACGACCCGGACCGGGCTCATCACCGGTCCGCTGCGCGACCGCTTCGGCCTCGTGTCCCGCCTCGACTACTACGAGGCCGAGGACCTGGTCACGATCCTCGAGCGTGCCGCCGGCATCCTCGGCGTGCCGCTCGAGTCGGAAGGCGCGCGCGAGATCGCCGGGCGCGCCCGGGGCACGCCTCGCGTCGCCAACCGCCTGCTCAAGCGCGTGCGCGACTACGCCGAGGTGCGCGGCGACGGGACGGTGAGTGCGCAGACCGCTCGCGCCGCCTTGACGCTGTTCGAGGTCGACGAGCGCGGCCTCGACAAGGTCGACCGGTCGATCCTCACCGCGCTGTGCGAGACGTTCGCGGGGCAGCCGGTCGGGCTCAACACACTCGCGGTCGCGGTCACGGAGGAGGCCGAGACCGTCGAGGACGTCTACGAGCCGTTCCTCCTCAAGGAGGGCATGCTCCAACGAACGCCGCGGGGTCGCGTCGCGACCGCCGCCGCGTACGCGCACCTCGGGCTCGACGTGCCCTCCGAGACCGCCGGCGGCCCGAGCCTCTTCGAGCCCTGAGGCGGCTCGCTCACCGACGCCGTCGCACGCTCCGGCTCTGCGGCGACGGTCGGCGAAGCCGCCGTCACCGCGCTGACCCTCTGAGCGCAACAGGGTTCCGCTAGCATCGCTTTTCGGTTCCGGCTCCAGCCCGCAACCCACACTCGATGCCCGTAGCCCTCATTTACCTCGGCATTCTCGTCGCCGCGTTCCTCCTGCTGATCGTCCGACCGCAGCGGAGGCAGATGGCCGCGCACCGGGCGCTGGTGGCCAGCCTGCAGGTGGGGGATGAGGTCGTGACGTCCGGCGGGATCTACGGGACGATCCGTGGTCTCGACAACGGGACGGTCGACCTCGAGGTGTCATCCGGAATCGTGCTGCGCGTCGCGCGGGGCGCGATCGCACAGCGCGTCGGACCGGACCCGCGGCCGGACGAGGCCACGGAGCACGGCGAGGGGGACGCCGGCAACGACCGGGGCGACGGCGACGGCCAGAGCCCGCGCAGCGAAACCTGACCGTGCGCAAGTACTGGGCCTATCTCATCGGGACGGTGGCGGTCGTGGTGATCGCGCTGGTCGCGACACTGGTCGTCGGGAACAAGCCCGTCCTCGGCCTCGACCTCCAGGGCGGCATCTCCGTGCGGCTGTTCCCGGCGGGGAAGTTCAGCAGCAGCTCGCTCGACACCGCCAAGAACATCATCGACCGCCGCGTGAACGGCCTCGGGGTGTCCGACGCCGAGGTCACCCGTGAGGGCAACAACATCGTCATCGATCTCCCGGGCGTGAAGGACCGTGACAAGGCGAAGCGCCTGGTCGGGCGGACGGCGGAGTTGAACTTCCGGCCGGTGCTGGCGGAGCTACCTCCCGCGCCGAGGGGGACCCCACCGGCCGACGACGCGACGAAAGCCGCGATCGCCTCCTGTGATGCGACGGCGATCGGGGCGCTGACCTCCGTTCCGAACACGTCCGCCGCCGACGACAAGGCCGGCGCGTGCGTCGCCCTCCCGGGTCGGCCGCAGGAGAAGCAGCAGATCCGGTACCTCCTCGGGCCCGCCGCGCTCACCGGGAAGGACACCTCGGGCGCGAAGTCCGAGTTTCAGCAGGGCCAGGGGTACGCCGTCTCGCTGAACCTCAAGGGCTCGGGGCAGGACAAGTTCAACCAGCTCGCCGGAGCGTCGTTCTCGAAGCAGCCGCCGCAGAACAGCGTCGCGATCGTCCTCGACGGCATCGTGCAGTCTGCGCCGCGGTTCCAGACCGCGAACTTCGGCTCGGGGCCCGTGCAGATCACGGGGAGTTTCACGCAGGGTGACGCGAGCGACCTGGCGAACGTCCTGAAGTACGGCGCGCTGCCGGTCAAGTTCGACGAGAAGCAGCAGACGGTCGAGAGCGTGTCACCGACGCTCGGAAGCGACCAGCTGCGGTCGGGGATCGCGGCCGGTCTCGTCGGGCTCGGGCTCGTGGCGCTCTACATGCTCCTGTACTACCGCCTGCTCGGCGTCGTGGTGATCCTCGGCCTGGGCCTGAGCGCAGGCGCGACGTACGCGCTCGTCGCGTACCTCAGTAACTCGGGGTTCAACCTGACGCTCACGCTCGCCGGTGTGACCGGACTGATTGTCTCGGTGGGGATCACCGTCGATTCCTATGTCGTGTACTTCGAGCGGCTGAAAGACGAGGTGCGGAGCGGAAAGACGGTCCGTTCGTCGGTCGATCGCGGCTTCACCCGGGCGTTCCGCACGATCCTCGCCGCCGACCTCGTCTCGCTGATCGGCGCGGGCGCGCTCTATGTCCTCGCGTCGGGCTCGGTGAAGGGCTTCGCGTTCTTCCTCGGCCTGTCGACGATCCTCGACCTGCTCGTCTCCTACTTCTTCATGCACCCGCTGGTCGTGATCCTCGCACGACGCAGGGCGTTGGTCCGCGTCCCAATGGTCGGTATCGCCTCCGGACTCGATGCGAAGGAGGCGACCGCGTGAGCCCCCTGCCCGACGGCCGGCGCCACCGGCCGGCGGACTTCTACCACGAACGCACGAACTTCGACTTCACCGGACGCTCGTGGCGGTGGGCGATCCTCTCGGGCACGGTCATCGTGATCGCGCTCGTGGCGATCTTCACTCGCGGCCTCAATCTCGGCATCGACTTCGAGGGCGGGACGTCGTGGCAGACGCCGGTGAAGGGCAAGTCGGCATCCGTCGCCGACGTCCGCAACGTGATCACGCCCCTCGGACTGGGCGACGCCAAGGTCCTGGTGCTCCAGGGCAACTCTGGGACGTCGGTACGGGTGCAATCGAAGGACATCAAGCCGAACGAAGAGGGCGCCGTCAGCGACGCGCTGGCGAAGTACGGCGGGGTGCAACGAACCGATGTGAGCGTGAGCACCGTCGGGCCTACCTTCGGCGATCAGGTGCGGAACAACGCCGTCAAGGCGCTGATCGTGTTCTTCGCGCTCATCGCGATCTACCTGTCCGTTCGGTTCGAGATCAAGATGGCCGCCGCCGCCATCGTCGCTGTCGTTCACGACATCATCGTCACCGTTGGCGTCTACGCCATTACGGGATTCGAGGTCACCCCGGCCACGGTCGTGGCGTTCCTGACGATCCTCGGCTTCTCCCTCTACGACACGGTCGTCGTCTTCGACAAGGTGAAGGAGAACGTCGCCACCCTCGGGACAGTGCGCGGTGACTCGTACTCGACGATGGTGAACCGCTCCATGAACCAGGTGCTGATGCGCTCCATCAGCACCTCGTTCGTCGCCGTGCTCCCCGTCGCCTCGCTGCTCTTCGTCGGCGCAGGGCTGTTCGGTGCGCTGGCGTTGCGCGACTTCGCGCTGGCGTTGTTCGTCGGGCTGATGACGGGGGCGTATTCGTCGATCTTCGTGGCGACGCCGCTGCTGGCATGGTCGAAGGAGCGGGAGCCGCGCTACCAGGCGCTGCGCGAGCGGTCGGCGGTGCAGCTCGCTCGCGCCGGCGCCGCCGCCGGCGCGCCGCCAGCCACGCCCGAGACGACCGAGGCGCCGGAGCCCGAGCCGGAGCCGGCCCCGACCCCCGCTCCCGCAGGGGTCCCCGCCGCGCAACAGCCGCCGCCGCGTCCCGCTTCGCCGCGACCCGCCGGAGGCCAGGCGCCGAGCGCGCGCGCGCCTCGGCCCCGCCAGCAACGGCGTCGCAAGCGGCGATAACCCTTGCGCGCTCGGCGCCCGTGCTGGGGGACCGGCAAGTACCCTTGATTCATGAGTAACACCGAGCCCCGGGTTGAGGTACGACCCGACCGGCGCTCGGTCCTGCCCTGGCGTCGGCACCACGTCGACGTCGAGGTGGCACCACTCATCGCCGCGTACCGCGACCGGCACCGCAAGGCCGACACCGCGCTGATCGAGCAGGCGTTCGAGGTCGCCCGAGTGGCGCACGTCGACCAGGTGCGCCGGTCCGGAGAGCCCTATATCGCGCATCCGCTCGGGGTGGCGATGATCCTCGCCGATCTCGGCCTCGACGACGTCACGATCGCGGCGGCGCTCCTGCACGACGCGGTCGAGGACACCACGGTGACCGACGAGGATCTCGAGAAGCAGTTCGGGCCGGACGTCGCCGCCATCGTCGACGGGGTCACCAAGCTCGACCGGCTCCAGTTCGACTCCAAGGAGGCCCAGCAGGCCGCCACGCTTCGCAAGATGCTCGTGGCGATGGCCAAGGACATCCGCGTCCTGCTCATCAAGCTGGCCGACCGGCTCCACAACATGCGCACGATCTCGTCGCTGCCGGAGTCGAAGCAGCAGCGCATCGCCCAGGAGACGCTCGACATCTACGCGCCGCTGGCGCACCGCCTCGGCATCGCCGACGTGAAGTGGCAGCTCGAGGACCTCGCCTTCGACGTGCTGCATCCGAAGCGCTACGCCGAGATCGAGCAGATGGTCACGCTCCGCGCTCCCGAGCGGGAGGAGTACCTGGAGCATGTTCTGGCCGAGCTGCGCGCCCGCCTCGCGGGGTTGCACATCGATGGCGACGTGCGCGGCCGCCCGAAGAATTATTGGTCCATCTACGAGAAGATGGTCGTGCAGGGCAAGGAGTTCGACGACGTCCAGGATCTTCTCGGTGTGCGCGTCGTCGTGGAGTCCGTGAAGGACTGTTACGCCGCGCTCGGGTCCATCCACGCCATGTGGAAGCCGGTGCAGGGCCGGTTCAAGGACTACATCGCGATGCCGAAGTTCAACCTGTACCAGTCGTTGCACACCACGGTCGTCGGACCGCAGGGGAAGCTCGTCGAGGTGCAGATCCGCACGGAGGAGATGCACCGTCGCGCCGAGTACGGCGTCGCCGCCCACTGGGGTTACAAGGAGAAGGACTCGCCGGCGCAGGACATGGTCTGGCTCGAGCGGATGGTCGACTGGCAGCAGGAGACGTCCGACCCGGGCGAGTTCATGGAGACGCTGAAGATCGACCTCGAGCAGGACGAGGTGTTCGTCTTCACGCCCAAGGGCAAGGTCATCACGCTGGCCGCGGGCGCGACGCCCGTCGACTTCGCGTACACCATCCACACCGAGGTCGGTCACCGTTGCATTGGGGCCAAGGTGAACGGCCGTCTCGTCCCGCTCGACTCGACTCTCGCGTCGGGCGACACGGTCGAGATCTTCACGAGCAAGGTCGAAGGCGCGGGCCCGAGCCGCGACTGGCTCCAGTTCGTCCAGACGCCCCGAGCGCGCAGCAAGATCCGCCAGTGGTTCTCGCGGGAGCGACGCGAGGACGCGATCGAGACGGGACGCGACGAGCTCGTGAAGGCGCTCCGCAAGGATGGCCTCCCCGTCCAGAAGCTGGGGCAATCGTCGGCGCTGGCGCACGTCGTCGAGGCGATGAGCTATGCGGACCTCGACGCGCTGTATGCCGCGGTCGGCGAAGGGCACGTGTCGCCGCGGACGGTCGTGCAGCGCGTCCAGCGCGAGCTGCGCGGCGGCGAGGAGCAGCTGCCCGTCACCGTGCGCCGGCCACCGCGCACCTTGCGGCGACGCACGGTGGGCGTGCACGTCGAGGGCCTCGACGACGTCATGGTGCGGCTTTCGCGATGCTGCACGCCCGTGCCCGGTGACGAGATCATGGGCTTTGTGACCCGCGGTCGGGGCGTCTCCGTCCACCGCACCGACTGCGCCAACGCCGCCGGCCTGGCGGCGCAGGCGCACCGTGTCATCGACGTCGACTGGGATCACGACCAGCCCGCCACGTACGTCGTGTCCGTCGAGGTCGAGGCGCTGGACCGGTCACGCCTGTTGCGTGACGTCGCCCAGGCCCTGGCCGAGCACCACGTGAACATCCTCTCCTGCACGTCGCAGACGTCGAGCGACCGGGTCGCCAAGCTGCGATTCGACTTCGAGCTCGCCGACCCGAGCCACCTCGAGTCGATCCTCGGCGCGGTGAAGCGCATCGACTCGGTGTACGACGCGTACCGGGTGCTGCCGGGGAAAGCGCGCGCATAAGGACCACGGGCGGCGGCAAGGGGACCGGTACGATGCCGCAGTGCCGCAAGACGCCTCGGACGCGTATCGCTCGCCGATAGGCACGCACGACATCCTTCCGCCCGAGTCGGCGCGCTGGATCGAGGTCGTCGCCGCCTTCGCGGACCGGGCGCGTCGCTTCGGCTACGACCTGATCGTCACCCCCGTCTTCGAGCACGTCGAGGTGTTCAAGCGGCTCGGCGAGTCGACCGACGTCGTCAGCAAAGAGATGTACGAGTTCACCGATCGGGGTGACCGCCGCCTCGCGCTGCGCCCCGAGGGGACCGCGCCCGTCGTGCGCGCCTACGTTCAGCGCCGGAACCCTGAGCCGTGGAAGGTCTGGTACCTCGCGCCGCTGTTCCGGTACGAGCGCCCGCAGAAGGGCCGCTACCGGCAGCACTGGCAGCTGGGCATCGAGACGCTCGGTCTCGACGACCCCGATGTCGACGTCGAGGTCATCGCGTTCGGGTACGGCTTCCTGCGCGAGCTCGGCCTTTCGAGCGGGGTCACGCTGCTGCTCAACTCGATGGGAGACCCCGCGGGCCGCGCCGAGTACGTCGAGGTGCTGCGCGAATACCTGCTCTCGCACGGGGACGCGCTCGGTGCCGAGTTCCGCGACCGCGTGACGGCGAACCCGCTCCGGGTCCTGGACTCCAAGCGGGAGGACTGGCAGGACGTCATCGAACGGGCCCCGCAGCTCACCGAGCACCTGAGCGACGCGTCGCGTGAACACTTCGAGCAGGTCCAGCGCGGCCTCGACGAGCTCGGCATCCACTACGAGCTGGCTCCCCGGCTCGTCCGCGGCTTCGACTACTACACGAGCACCACGTTCGAGTTCGTCAGCGAGACCCTCGACGCGGCGCAGAACGCGGTCCTCGGCGGCGGGCGGTACGACGACCTCGCCCAGGAGATGGGGGGCCGTCCCACGCCCGGCATCGGCTTCGGGATGGGCATCGAACGGCTGCTCATCGTGGCCGACGCGCTCGGCGCGCTCCCGCTGCCCGAGACGCGTCTCGACGCCTTCGTCGTCGACGGGCTGAGCCGGGGGCGGGAGGCACTCGTGCTCGTGCAGGAGCTGCGGGAGGCGGGTCTGCGCGTGGACCGCGCGTACGGCGACCGCTCGGTGAAGGCGCAGCTGCGGGGGGCCGCCCGCGCACGCGCCGCGTTCGCGGTGCTGCTCATGCCGGAGGAGTTCAGCCGGGACGCCGTCGCCATCAAGGACCTCAGCACAGAGAAGCAGGACGAGGTTCCCCGCGAGCAAGCCGTCGCGTGGTTGCGAGCGCATCGCGAGTTCGACCGATGATGCGCACGCACCGGTGCGGCGACCTGCGCACCGAGCACATCGGCGAGAAGGTCAGCGTGTGCGGCTGGGTCGCGAGCCGTCGCGACCACGGCGGAGTCGTCTTCCTCGACGTGCGCGACGTCGCCGGCATCGTGCAGGTCGTTGTCGACCCGGACACAGCGGACGGAGCGGACCCCCACCAGCTGCGCGCCGAGTACGTCATCCGGGCCGACGGCATCGTTCGGCACCGTCCGGAGGGCACCGTCAACCCCGAGCTGGCCACGGGAGAGATCGAGGTTGCCGCGACGCGGCTCGAGGTATTGAACCCGGCGGAGCCGTCGCCGATCCCGCTCGAGCGCGTCGAGGCCGACGAGGCGCTCCGCCTCAAGTACCGCTACCTCGACCTGCGGCGCGACCGCATGCAACGGAACCTGCGCCTGCGGGCGGTGGTGAACGACGCGATGCGGCGCTCGATGATCGGGCAGGAGTTCGTGGAGATCGAGACGCCGGCGCTCATCGCGTCGACCCCGGAAGGCGCGCGCGACTTCGTGGTGCCGTCGCGGCTGCAGCCCGGTTCGTTCTACGCCCTGCCGCAGAGCCCGCAACTGTTCAAGCAGCTGCTGATGGTCGGCGGATTCGACCGCTACTTCCAGATCGCCCGGTGCCTGCGCGACGAGGATCCGCGCGCGGACCGCCAGTTCGAGTTCATGCAGTACGACATGGAGATGAGCTTCGCCGACGCAGACGACGTGATGGCCGTCGTCACGGAAGCGGTGCAAGCCGCGGTCGAAGCCGCGCGGGGCGAGCGGGCACCTGTGTTCCGGCGCATGACGTGGCACGAGTCGATGGACCGCTTCGGCGTCGACAAGCCCGACACGCGCTTCGGCCTCGAGCTCGTCGACGTGAGCGAGTGCTTCGAGGCGACGGAGTTCCGCGCCTTCCAGGCCGAGGCGGTGAAGGGCATCCGCGTGCCGGGGGAGGGCGCGATGGGGCGCGGCCGCCTCGACGGTTTGACCGAGCGCGCGCAGCAACTCGGCGCCGCCGGGCTCGTGTGGATGCGGGTACAGGACCATGGTGGACTCGACTCGCCGGTGGCGAAGTTCCTCTCGGAGGCCGAGCAGCTCTGCGTCGTCGACGCGCTCGGCGCCGAACCGGGCGACCTGTTGCTGCTCGTGGCCGGCGCCCGGCGGCGCGTCGACGCCGTGCTCGGTCAGCTGCGCCTCGACCTCGGCCGCCCGCCCGTGTCGGAAGGCGGCCTCCAGTTCGTCTGGGTCGTCGACTTCCCGCTGTTCGAGGGGCTCGACGGTGAGGGACGTCCCATCCCGGCCCACCATCCGTTCACGATGCCGCACCCCGACGACCTCGAGCTGCTCACCACCGCCACCGGCGACGAGCTCCTCCGCGCCCGCTCGCTGTCGTACGACCTCGTCGTCAACGGCTGGGAGCTCGGGTCGGGCAGCGTCCGGATCCATTCCTCCGACGTGCAGCAACAGGTGTTCACGCTGCTCGGGATCACGCCCGAACAGGCACGTTCCCGCTTCGGCTTCCTGCTCGACGCGTTCCGGTACGGCGCGCCGCCGCACGCCGGGTTCGCGATCGGGATCGACCGGTTCACCGCCGTCCTGGCGGGCGAGGAGAACATCCGCGAGGTCACCGCCTTCCCGAAGACCCAGTCCGGCGCCGACCCCCTCACCGGCGCGCCCACCCCTCTCGACCCGGGCCAGCTCGCGGAGTTGGGTCTGCAGGTACGGCCGCGGCCCAAACGCGCCTGACCCGTACCATCGTCCCGTGAGCAAGGATCTGTTCGCTTCGGCGCGCGACGAGCGGTTGCACGAGCGCGCGCCGTTGGCGGCACGGCTGCGGCCGCGCACGCTCGACGAGGTCGTCGGGCAGGAGCACCTGCTCGGACCGGGGCGCCCATTGCGGGTCCTCATCGAGGGTGACCGCCTGTCGTCGGTCGTGTTGTGGGGGCCGCCCGGCACGGGCAAGACGACGATCGCCCGGCTCATCGCCGGCGTCACCGCCAAGGCGTTCGAGCCGCTGTCGGCGGTCAGCGCCGGCGTGAAGGACGTCCGCGAGGTCGTCGGCCGGGCTCGCGATCGCCTCGGCGAGCACGGCCAGGGCACGATTCTCTTCCTCGACGAGGTGCACCGCTTCAACCGCACCCAGCAGGACGCGCTGCTGCCGCACGTCGAGGAGGGCCTGATCGTCCTGATCGGCGCGACGACGGAAAACCCGTACTTCTCCCTGACCGGACCGCTCCTGTCGCGATCCACGCTGTTCCGGCTCGACCCCCTCGAGCCCGACGACATCCGCACGCTGCTCGAGCGCGCGCTCAGCGATAACGAGCGCGGTCTCGGCGACGCCCACCTCTCCGTCGACGCCGATGCGCTCGAGCACCTCATCGACCGGTCCGAAGGCGACGCTCGCCACGCGCTCACGTCGCTCGAGGTGGCCGGCGCGCTCGCCGCCGAGGATGACCGCAAGAACGTGACGCTTGCCGACGCCGAGGCGGCGCTGGCGTTGCGCGCCGTGCGGTACGGCGACGACGAGCATTACGACGTCTTGTCCGCGTTCATCAAGAGCATCCGCGGGTCGGATCCGGATGCGGGGCTGTACTGGCTGGCGCGCATGCTGGAAGCGGGGGAGGACCCGCGACTCGTCGCCCGCCGTCTCGTGATCCTGGCGTCCGAGGACATCGGCATGGCCGACCCGCAGTCGCTGCTCGTGGCCGACGCCGCTGCCCGCGCGGTCGAGTTCGTCGGCATGCCCGAAGCGCGTCTCAACCTCGCCCAGGCCGTCATCCACCTCGCGCTCGCGCCGAAGTCCAACTCCGTGATCGCGGGGATCGGCGCCGCGCTCGAGGACGTTCGCGACCGACCCGCCGGAGCCGTGCCGGTTCACCTGCGGGACGCCAGTTACCCTGGCGCCGGCAAGCTCGGCCACGGGGAGGGTTACGTGTACCCGCACGACGCGCCGGCGGGGTGGGTTCCCCAGCAGTACCGGCCCACTGAGGTGGAGGCCCGCGTCTACTACCGCCCGGGCGCGCAGGGCCGGGAGGCCGAGCTGGGCGAGCTCCTCGAGCGACGGCGGACGCGCCGCGAAGCAGAGGGCGAGCACTCCGCCGACCAGGTCGACCGCCGCGACGACGTGGACCGTCCCTCGGGACAGGCGTGACGTGGTCAAGCGACTGTTCTGGCTGACGATCGGCTTCTGGCTCGGTGTCGGCGTCACCATCCGCGCCACCAGGACGCTTCGCCGCTCGGTCGAGCGGCATCTGCCGCCGGCAGCCGCCGAACGGCTGCGTGACCTGAACACCGCGCTCGACGACCGGGCGGCGTTGATCCGGGCCCGCCGCGTCTCGCGAAGGGCCGGCTGAACGGAAAGGTCCGGGCGGTACGCTGGGCGCGTGCCGCCGACCACAGCCGACGAACTCCGCCGCGCCTTCCTCGACTTCTTCGTCGAGCGCGGCCACACGCGGGTCGAGTCGGCCAGCCTGATCCCGCACGACCCGTCGCTGCTGTTCACCGTGGCGGGAATGGTGCCCTTCAAGCCCTATTTCACCGGGGACGAGAAGCCGCCGTACCCGCGAGCGACGTCGGTCCAGAAGTGCGTGCGCGCCGGCGGCAAGCACAACGACCTCGACGACATCGGGCGGACGAACCGGCATTTCAGCTTCTTCGAGATGCTCGGGAACTTCAGCTTCGGGGACTACTTCAAGGCCGAGGCCATCCCGTGGGCATGGGAGTTCTACCGGGACGTGCTGAAGCTCGACACCGATCGGCTCTGGGTCACCGTCCACGAGACCGACGACGAGGCCGAGAGGATCTGGCGTGACGTCGTCGGCCTGCCGGAAGAGCGCATCCAGCGCATGGGGGACGAGAACTTCTGGCGCATGGCCGACACCGGCCCGTGCGGTCCCTCGTCCGAGATCTTCTGGGATCTCGGCGAGCAGTTCGGCGCGGGCGGCGGGCCCGCCGGAGGCTCCGAGGACCGCTATATCGAGATCTGGAACCTCGTGTTCATGCAGTTCGACGCGCAGCCGGACGGCAAGCTCACCCCGCTGCCGAAGCCGAGCGTCGACACCGGCGCCGGCCTCGAGCGGAACCTCATGGTGCTCCAGGGCGTCGACTCCATCTTCGACATCGACGTCTTCGACCCACTGATCCGAGCGGCCGAGGCGGCGACGAACACCCGGTACGGAAGCGGGGCCCAGGACGACCTGGCGCTGCGCATCCTGGCCGAGCACGCGCGCACGATGACGTTCCTCGTCAGCGACGGCGTGGTCCCGTCGAACGAGGAACGCGGCTACGTGCTGCGCCGCATCATCCGGCGCGCGGTGCGGTACGCCTACCGGCTGGGCGCGAAGACCGTGGTGACACCCACGCTCGTCGACGCGACCGTCGGGGTCATGGGGGAGGCGTACCCGGATCTCGTCAAGCATCACCAAGTGATCGTGAAGGTCGTCGCCCGCGAAGAGGAGCGGTTCCGCCAGACGCTCGAGCGCGGCCTCGATCTCCTCGACGACGTGCTCGCCGACGGCGACGTGTCGGGGGAGCGCGCGTTCTTCCTCCACGACACGCTCGGGTTTCCGATCGACCTCACCCGCGAGATCGCCGAGGAGCGCGGGCGCCGCGTCGACTACGACGGGTTCCGAGCGCGCATGGAGGAGCAGCGCACCCGCGCGCGCGAAGCGATCCATGCCGAAGGCGCGAAGGAGTCGGCGCCCCTGGAGCTGTACCGCGAGCTCGTCGACGATTTCGGCGAGACCGAGTTCACCGGTCGCCACGAGTACGAGACGACGGACGCCAAGGTGCTCGCCCTCGTCGGCGGCGGCGAGCGGCTCGCGCAAGCCGGAGAGGGTGCAACGGTCGACGTCGTCCTCGACCGCACGCCCTTCTACGCCGAGTCCGGCGGTCAGGTGGGTGACACCGGAACGCTCGGCACCGGCGACGGCCGCACGCAGCTGCGCGTGCTCGACACGCAGTACGGCATTCCCGGCTCTCTCGTGTTGCACCGGGCGGAAGTCGTGCGCGGGGAGCTGGCCGAGGGCGACAGCGTCACCGCCGCGATCGACGCCGAGCGACGCGACCGGATCCGCCGCAACCACACCGCGACGCACATTCTCCACTGGGCGCTGCGCGAGGTGCTCGGCCCGCACGTGAAGCAGGCCGGCTCGCTCGTCGCGCCCGACCGGTTGCGCTTCGACTTCAGCCACTTCCAGGCGGTCACGCCGGACGAGCTCGACCGCATCGAAGCCCTCGCGAACCGCGAGATCATCACCGACGCGCCCGTCCGCCACTACGAGACGACCCGCGAGCACGCCGAGGCGATCGGAGCGATCGCGTTCTTCGGCGAGAAGTACGGCGACCTCGTGCGGGTGCTCGAAGCCGGCGATCACTCGGTCGAGCTGTGCGGCGGCACGCACGTCCATGCGCTCGGGTTCATCGGGCCGATCAAGATCGTGAACGAGCAGTCGATCGGCGCGAACCTCCGTCGGATCGAGGCGGTCACAGGCGACGTGGCCATCGATCGCATCCACGACGAGGAGCGACAGCTGCGCCGGGCCGCCGAGACGCTGAAGGTCGCGCCGGCCGAGCTGCCCGACCGCATCGAGCAGCTGCAGCAGCAGCTCAAGGCGCTCAGGGACGAGGCCGAGGCGGCCCGGGCCCGCGAGGCGGTGGTCGAGGCGACCGCGTTGGCCGCGAGCGCGGCCGACGGCGTCGTCGCCGCCCGGCGCGACGGGCTCGACCCCGGCGAGCTCCGGCGGCTTGCCCTCGCCACTCGCGACGCCGTCGGCTCCGGCATCGTGGCGTTGGTCGGCCTGGCGCCCGACGAGAAGAAGGCCGGCATCGCCGTCGCCGTGACGAAGGAGCTCGTGGACGGCGGCGTCTCGGCGGCGGACCTCGCGGCCAAGGCGGCCAAGGCGCTCGGCGGCGGAACGGCAAAGAACGCCGACGTCGTCTCGGGCGGCGGTCCCAACGTGGGCGAGGTCGACGAGGCTCTCAGCCTCGTCCGCCAGCAGGCCACCGAGGCCGTCGCCAGCGCGTCGCGCTGACGGCGGAGCGGGAGCGCATGGGACGCGTCCTCGGTGTCGATCTCGGCTCGCGCCGGATCGGACTGGCGCTCTCCGATCCCGCCGGGCGCGTCGCGACGCCGCACGCCATGATCGAGCGAAGCGGCGACCCTCCCGTCGACCGTCGGAAAATCCTCGCCCACGCGCGCGAAGCTGGCGCTTCCCGCGTCGTGGTCGGGCTCCCCCTGTCGCTCTCCGGCGACACCGGTCCTGCCGCGAGGGCGGTCCTCGAGGAGGTCGACGCCCTCCGCGCGCTGGCGGGCGAAGAATTCACGGTGGAGACCCACGATGAGAGGCTCACGACGGTGATCGCCGAACAGGGCATGCGGGAAGCGAGAGTGCCGCGCCGCGCCCGCCGGCGGACCGTCGACTCCGCCGCCGCCGCCGTGATGTTGCAGTCGTATCTCGAGACGACTTCGTGAGCCCGCTCGACGACGACGCGCGCCGGGAGCCGCCTTCGGCACCGGCGGTGACGGCGAAGACCGAGCCTCTGGAGCCGAGCGTGGTGGAGGAGGGCGACGAGCTCTGGGACGAGCCCGTCGACGACCCCCACCCGGCGGCGACGGACGGCTCCGGGCACGGCCCGCGCCACCGCCGTCGCCGGCGGCGCACGTTCATCGCGCTGGGGATCGTGCTCCTACCCATCATCCTGGTCCTGGGCGCGGGCGGTTGGTTCCTCTACGAGCTGAGCCCGCTCGGGGGCCCGGGCAAGCGTGTGAGCGTCGACATCCCGCGCCGTACGGGCAACGCCGCGATCGGGGACCTGCTCCAGAACAAGGGCGTCATCGGCTCGTCGCAGGCGTTCGAGATCTACGTCGGAGTGACGCGCGCCGGTCCGTTCGTTCCCGGTCACTACACGATGCGGGAGAACCTCGGTGTCCGGGACGCCGTCGGCATCCTCAAGTCCGGGCCGGCGAAGGGGCCCCAGTTCAGGCTCGCCCTGCCGCCGGGCCTCACGCTGGCCGCGATCGCCGACCGCGTTGGCATGCTGCAGGGGCACAACCGCGACACGTTCCTCCAGGTCGCGCAGTCGGGTGCCGTGCGCTCGAGGTACCAGCCGCCCGGGGTCACATCGCTCGAGGGGCTCCTCTACCCCGACACGTATTTCGTCTCGAAGGACGAGACCGACCAGCAGATCCTCACCCGGCTCGTGTCGGCGTTCGATCAGAAGGCCGACGAGATCGGGCTCTCGGGGCCGAACGCGGCCGGGATGACCCCGTACCAAACGGTCGTGACCGCGTCGCTCATCGAGCGGGAGGCGAAGCTCGACGAGGACCGGCCGCTGATCTCGGCCGTGATCCACAACCGCTTGGCGGCGGCGAGACCGCTCCAGATCGATGCCACCGTCTGTTTCGCCAAGGGCGGGTGCAACGCGTCACCCACGGCGGCCGACCTCGCGCTCGATTCGCCGTACAACACGTACAAGGTCGCGGGCCTGCCCCCCACGCCCATCTCGAGCGTCACGTTGAAGTCGCTGCAGGCGGCCCAGAACCCGGCGCCGGTGCCCTACCTCTACTACGTGCTCAGCGACAAGAACGGGAAACACAAGTTCGCGACCACCCAGGAGGAGCACGACAGGAACGTCGAGGAGGCCCGCCAAAAGGGACTGCTGTGACCAGCGGCCGGGCGATCACGGGCTCCACCCGCATCGTCGGCGTGATCGGTGATCCCGTCGGGCATTCCCGGTCGCCGGCGATGCACAACGCCGCCTTCGACGCGCTCGAGCTCGACTGGGTGTATGTCGCGTTCCCCGTTCGTCGCGGTGAAGGCGGGGCGGCGGTGCGGGCAGTGGCGACGCTCGGCCTCGCCGGCCTGAACGTCACCATGCCGCACAAGGCGGATGCTGCCGCGGCGTGCGACGACCTGTCGTCCGAAGCCGCCGCGCTCGGCGCCGTCAACACGGTCGTGAACGCGGACGGGACGCTCGCCGGTCACTCCACGGATGGTGACGGCTTGCTGCGCGCCGTCGATGACGAGGGGATCGCGGTCGCGGGGCAACGCGCGGTCATTGTCGGGGCCGGTGGCGCTGGCAGGGCGATCACACACGCGCTCGGGCGCGCCGGCGCTCACGTCACGGTCGCCGCCCGCCGTCCGGAGGCGGCCCGAAGCGCGGCCGCGCTGGCTCCCGGTGGCGTCGCCGTCGCTCTCGACGAGCTGGCCGTCGATCGCTTCGACCTGGTCGTCAACGCGACGCCTGTCGGGATGCACGGCGAGCAGCCGCCGTTCGACACCGCGCGGCTCCATGACGGCCAGTTCGTCTTCGACACGGTGTACCCGGTCGAAACGCCGCTGCTGCGCGCAGCCCGCGCGCGCGGGCTGCGCGCCGCCGGCGGTCTTGGCATGCTCGTTCACCAGGGCGCCCTGTCGTTCTCGCTGTGGACCGGCGTCGAGCCACCACTGGAGGTGATGCGGGCCGCGGCGTCGGTCGACGCGTGAGCGCGGCGGTCGTCGCGATGTGCGCCGTCGCCGGCCTCGTCACCGGGTTGGGCCTCGAAGTCGTCGTCGAGCGGGTACCACAGCGGGAGCCGCTGACCGGGTGGAGTCGACGCGACTTGCACCCGGCCCGCGCGGCACTGCTCGCGGGAGTCACGGTCGCGCTCTTCGTCGGGCTGGCCGTTCGGTACCACGATTCGTGGGCGCTGCCCGCGTTCCTCGCGCTGGCGGCCGGCCTCGTCGCGCTGTCGGTCATCGACCTCGAGCACTTCCTGTTGCCGAACCGGATCGTGTACCCGCTCGCGGTCGCCACCGTCGCGCTCCTTGCTCTCGCCGCGGTGGGCGACGGCGCGTGGGCCGCGTTCGGTCGAGCGATCCTCGGGGGCGTGGTCGCGGCGGTGGCGCTCGGCGCGTTGCATCTCCTGTCGCCGCGGAGCATGGGCTTCGGCGACGTGAAGCTCGCGTTCGTGCTGGGGCTCGTTCTCGGCTGGCTCGGCTGGAGCGAGCTCGTGCTCGGGCTGTTCTGCGGATTCCTCGCCGGAGCAGTGGTCGGGCTCGCCCTCATCGTGGTCCGTCGGCGCGGGCGAAAGGATCACCTGCCCTTCGGTCCGTTCCTCGCCTTCGGGACCCTGGTGGTGCTGCTCTGGGGCGACGTCATCCTGCGCTGGTACCGCGGCTGACACTTGCAACTTCCCCGGTTGCGGAACCGCCGACCGATACGCTGAGCAGCGAAAACGGAGGAAAATTGTTGCGCTACCTGACCGCGGGGGAGTCGCACGGCCCGGCCCTGGCGGTCGTGGTCGAGGGGCTTCCCGCCGGCCTGCCCATCACGATCGACGAGATCGCAGCCGAGCTGGCTCGACGCCGTCTGGGCTTCGGGCGCGGCCCCCGCATGCGGTTCGAGCGCGACGACGTCGAGTTCACCGGCGGCGTCCGGCACGGCCGCACGCTCGGGTCGCCGGTGTCGCTGGTCATCCACAACACGGAATGGCCGAAGTGGCAGGAGGAGATGTCGCCTGCGCCCGGCGTCACCGAGAAGCCGCTGCGCCAGCCCCGGCCCGGCCACGCCGACCTCGTCGGCATGCAGAAGTACGGGTTCGACGACGCCCGCAACGTCCTCGAGCGGGCGAGCGCACGCGAGACCGCGGCGCGCGTCGCCGCCGGGTCCCTGGCCAAGGCGCTCCTGTCGCACCTCGGCACCGACGTCGTCAGCCACGTCATCCAGCTGGGTCCGGTGCGAGCGGCGGAGGACCGGCGGCCCGTCCCCGGCGACCTGCCGCGCGTCGACGAATCGCCCGTGCGCTGCTTCGATCCCGACGCCGAAGCGGCGATGATCACGGAGATCGAAGCGGCGGCGAAGGCCGGCGACTCCCTGGGGGGCGTGGTCGAGGTGCTCGGCTACGGCGTGCCGCCCGGCCTCGGGTCGCACGTGCACTGGGACCGCCGCGTCGACGGCCTGATCGCGCAGGCGCTCATGAGCATCCAGGCGATGAAGGGCGTCGAGATCGGCGACGGGTTCGCCGGCGTTGCCCGCAGGGGGAGCGAGGCGCACGACGAGATCCTGTGGAGCGAGGACGACGAGCGCTACGAGCGCGGCTCGAGCCGCGCCGGGGGCGTCGAGGGTGGGATGACGACAGGGAGCCTGCTCGTCGCACGCGTCGGGATGAAGCCGCTGTCCACCTTGAACCGGCCCGTCCTGCGCACCGTCGACGTCGAGACGAAAGAGGAGACGGTCTCGTTCAAGGAGCGCACCGACGTGACGGCCCTCCCCGCATCCGGCGTCGTCGCCGAGACGATGGTCGCGCTCGTTCTGGCGTCTGAGGCCCTTCGGAAGTTCGGCGGCGACTCCCTCGACGAGCTGCTGCGCAATCACGCCGGATACATCACGTCGCTGCGAACGACATGAGCAACGACGGGGCCCGCCGTCACCTGGTTCTCGTCGGGCTGATGGGAGCGGGGAAGACCACGGTGGGCGCGGCGTGCGCGACCCGGCTCGCCCGACCGTTCGTCGACACCGACGACGTCGTCGAGGCCAACACCGGCATGACGGTCGCCGAGTTGTTCGCGCACGAGGGCGAAGCTCGCTTCCGCGAGCTCGAGCGTCAGGCGGTGGTCGACGCCTGCGCGACGCCGCCGCCGGCGGTGATCGCGTGCGGCGGAGGCGCCGTCGTCGACGCCGACAACCGCCGCCGTCTTCACCGAGCTGGCTTCGTCGTGTGGCTCCAGGCCGCGCCGGCGACGCTCATGGCGCGGGTCAAGACCGGTTCCGGACGTCCGCTCCTCGAGGGGCGCGGTACCGCAACGCTCGAGCGGCTCGCGGTCGTGCGCGCGGCCGCGTACGAGGCCACCGCCGACGCGCTGGTCGACACCGACGGCCGCACGGTCCACGAGGTCGTCGACGGCGTGCTCGAGGTGTACGGACAATGAAGCGAGTCACCGTTCGAGTCGACCCGCCCTACGACGTCGTCGTGGGCCCGGGCGCGCTCAGCGAGCTCGGCGCATTGCTCGCCGGTCGCCGCCGCGTCGCCGTCGTCAGCCAGGCAACGGTCGCCGAGCACCATGCCGACGCCGTGCAGGCTGCCGCGGCGAACTCCGAGCTGTTCCTCGTCGGCGACGGCGAACCGGCGAAGACGCTCACCACCGTCGAACGCCTCGCACGCGACCTGTCGGCCTGGGGCCTGCTGCGCGACGACGTCGTCGTCGCGCTCGGCGGCGGTGTCGTCGGCGACGTGGCGGGCTTCACCGCCGCCGTCTACCACCGAGGCGTTTCGGTCGTGCAGGTACCGACGACGTTGCTCGCGCAGATCGACGCCGCCGTTGGGGGCAAGACGGGCGTGAACCTCCCCGAGGGCAAGAACCTCCTCGGCGCCTTCCACCAACCGATCGCGGTTGTCGCCGACGTCGACACGCTCCGAAGCCTGCCGGAACGTGAGTACCGGGCCGGCCTCGGCGAAGTCGCGAAGTACGCGCTCATCGCGCAGCTGAGCCGAGAGCACGACGGGCTGGCCGAGATCGTCGAAGCGGACGCCAAGGCGCTTCGTGCCCGCAATCCCGACGCGCTGACGGAGCTCGTGTACGGCTGCGTCGAGCTCAAGGCCGACGTCGTCGCGCGTGACCCGGAGGAGCGCAGCGGAGTGCGCGCGGTCCTGAACTACGGGCACACGTTCGCCCACGCGCTCGAGGCTTCGGGCGAGTACGACGACCTGCTACACGGGGAGGCGGTCGCCGTCGGGTTGGTGTTCGCGGGCCAGCTGGCGGCGGCGCTCGGCCGCGTCGACGCCTCGACCGCCGAGCGACACCGTCAGATCGTGTCCGCGCTCGGCCTGACCGGCAGTGCGCCCGAGGGCCTCGACGCATCGAAGCTGCTCGAGCTGATGCGTCGCGACAAGAAGGCGAAAGGCGGGCTCACCTTCGTGCTGCCCGGTCCGAATGGGTTCGAGCGGGTCGACGACCCGCCCGCGTCGGCGCTCGAGCGCGCGCTCGAATCGGTCGGCGTGGAAGGCTGAGAGCAATGGCGTCGATCCTGCTCGTTTCGGGCCCGAACCTGAATCTGCTGGGCGCTCGCGAGCCCGACATCTACGGTCGCGACACTCTCGACGAGCTCGTCGGTGACGCCCGTGCGGTGGCGGAGGCGAAGGGCCACTCGCTCGACCACGTCCAGTCCAATCACGAGGGCGACATCGTCGACGCCGTACAGGAGGCGCGCGAACGGCACGCGGCGATCGTCATCAACCCGGGCGCGTTCACGCACTACTCCTACGCGATCGCCGATGCTCTCGCCGCCTTCGACGGCCCGAAGATCGAGCTCCACCTCTCGAACCCGTCTGCACGCGAGGCGTGGCGGCGCACGTCGGTCGTCGCTCCGGTCGTCACCGGGACGGTGACGGGCTTCGGCCGCCAGGGGTACCGCCTCGCGCTGGAGGCCGCGGTCGCGTTGCTGAAAGAGGCCGGGTGAGCGCGGCGCTCGCGCAGCTGCCCGCGATGGATGTCGCGGGGCGCGCCGACCGGCTGCGAAGTCACTTCGAGCCGGCGGACGTCGATGCGTTGCTCGTCACCCGGCTGCCGAACGTCACCTACCTCACCGGCTTCACGGGCAGCGCGGGCATGGTCCTCGTGGGGCCCGACGCGCTCGTCTTCGTCACCGACGGGCGCTACGCCGAACAGGCGGCCGAGCAGTTGGCGGCGGCGGGCGTCGAAGCCCGCATCGAGGTGCGGGTGTCGCAAACGGCGCAGCGCGATGTGATGAGCGAGGAAGCGCGCGGCTATCGACGGCTCGGACTCGAGGCGCACGGCGTCACGTGGGCGCAGCAGCGAGCCTTCGCGGGCGAGTGGTTCCCCGACGCCGAGCTGGTCGCGACGGAGCACCTCGTGGAGGACCTGCGGCGCGTGAAGGAGTCCGGCGAGGTCGCACGCATCCAGGCCGCCTGCGCGATCGCCGACGATGCCCTCGCCGTGGTGGCGCCCCGCCTCGCCGACCGGCCGACCGAACGGGACGTCGCACTCTGGCTCGAGCTCGAGATGCGTGACCGCGGCGCGGCCGGCACCAGCTTCGACACGATCGTCGCGTCCGGGCCCAACGGGGCCAAGCCTCACGCGCGGCCCTCCGGTCGTTCGATCGAGGCCGGCGAGCCGGTCGTGATCGATTTCGGCTGCATCGTCGACGGGTACTGCTCCGACATGACGCGCACGCTCAGCGTCGGCGACCCGGGACGCGAGGCCCGGCACGTGTACGAGGTCGTGCGCGATGCGCAGCAGCTCGGACGGGACGCGGTGAGCGCGGGTGCCGATTGCGCGCGCGTCGACAAGGCGTGTCGCGACGTGATCGACGCCGCCGGCTGGGGCGACGCGTTCGTCCACGGGACGGGGCACGGCGTAGGACTCGAGATCCACGAGGCACCGCGGGTCGCCGCGACCGCCCGTGATACGTTGGCTTCCGGCTACGTCGTGACCGTCGAGCCCGGCGTCTATCTCCCCGGCGTGGGCGGCGTCCGCATCGAGGACACCGTGGTCGTCACCGACGATGGCGCGGACGTGCTCACCCGATTCTCCAAGGACTTCTTGTTGTGAGCGTCTCCACCAACGATCTCAAGAACGGCATGGCGCTCGATCTCCCCGAGGGCCTCGTGAGCGTGGTCGAGTTCCAGCACGTGAAGCCGGGCAAGGGCGGAGCCTTCGTTCGCACCAAGCTCAAGAACCTCCGAACCGGCGCGGTGGTCGACAAGACGTTCCGGGCCGACGAGAAGGTGCCGCTCGCGGTCATCGACAAGCGTGAGATGCAGTACCTGTACCGCGACGGCAGCTCGTACGTGTTCATGGACAGCGACAGCTACGAGCAGCTGCCCGTCGACGCCGGCGAGCTCGGCCAAGCCGTGCGGTACCTGAAGGAGGGCGACACGGCCGTCCTGCCCACCTATCAGGACCGCGTGATCGGGATCGAGCTGCCGGCCGCGGTCGAGCTCACCGTCACCGAGACCGAGCCCGGCGTTCAGGGCGATCGCGTGTCGGGCGCCCGCAAGCCGGCGACGCTGGAGACGGGCATCGTCGTGCAGGTGCCCCTGTTCGTCGAGCCGGGCGGGCGAATCAAGGTCGACACCCGGACAGGGGAGTACCTCGCCCGCGCGTGACGGGCGAGATCGGCGATGCCCACCAGACGCGAGGCCCGGGAGCGAGCCCTGAGCCTCTGCTACGAAGCCGACGTGCGCGGGCTCGACGCAGACGAGTTGCTCGGTGAGCTGCCGGCGCCGCCCGACGAGTACGCGGAGGCGGTCGTGCGCGGGGTCGAGTCGCACCGCGACGAGGTCGACGCGATCTTGCGCAAGGTGTCCGAGCACTGGGCGCTCGAGCGCATGCCGCTCGTGGATCGCGCCCTGCTCCGCATCGGCTGCTACGAGCTCGGCTGGCAGCGCGAGCTGCCGACCGGCGTCGTCATCAGCGAGGCCGTCGAGCTGGCGAAGCAGTACTCGACGAAGGACTCGGGTCGGTTCGTGAACGGCATGCTGGGCCGCATCGCCGAGGATCTGCGGGGCCAGGAGCCCGAGCCGCCCGAGCAGCCCGCACCATGAGCACGGCGCCCCTCGAGGTCGAGGAGCCGCTCACGGACGAGGCGCTCGGGACCGACCGCCCGTGGATCGTCATCGTCTGGAACGACCCGGTGAACCTCATGAGCTACGTCGTCTACGTGTTCCAGAAGCTGTTCGGCTACTCACGCGAGAAGGCCACCCGGCTCATGCTGCAGGTGCACCACGACGGCAAGGCGGCCGTGTCGGAAGGGACGCGCGAGAAGGCCGAGGCCGACGTCGCCCGCCTCCATGCCCACGGGCTCTGGGCGACCATGGAGCACCCGTCGTGAGCCCGCGCTTCGACCGGCGCGGCGAAGCAGTTGTGGTCACGCTCGAGTCGAACGAGGTGGAGCTGCTGCGGACGATCCCCGACGAGGTCCGCGGCGCGCTGGCGGAGCCTGTTTCCAAGGACGATCCGGTTCACAACCGGCTCTTCCCGTCCGCATACCTGGATCCGACCGAGGAGAGTGCCGAGCAGGAGTGGCAGGAGCTCGTGCACCCCGAGCTGCTGCAGTCGCGGCTCGCCGCCCTCGAGCTCGTTTCGGTGACGCTCGACCGTGCCACGACCAAACGCGGGCGCGCCGAAGTCGAGCTCGCCCCCGAAGAGGTGGAGGCGTGGCTGAGCGTCATCAACGACGCCCGCCTCACGCTCGGCACCCGGCTCGGCGTCACCGAGGACGCCGAGTCCGAGGCCATCGACCCGTCCAACCCCGAAGCCGCCGCGCATGCCGTCTACGGGTGGCTGACCTGGTTCGAGAACGACCTCGTCGAGACGCTGCTGGGGTGAGCTGTGGAGCCTGATGCGCGCACGGACCTGGCCCTGATGAGCCATGTCGACTACTTCCGCGACCAATCCGTCCGCGCCCCCGACGGCGCCGTCCAGGAAGAGGACGGCGTGTTCCTGTACGCGGGACCGCACCCGCTCCCGATGCTCGTGAACGGAGCCATCAGGGTGCAACCGCGGCTGGCCGCCCGCGACGTGTTCGATCGTGCCAAGGAGTTCTTCCGAGCGCACGGACGCGGATTCAGCGTCTACGGCGTCGTCGGACGTGACGACGACCTCATCGAGGCCGCCGACGAGGCTGGAATGACCTCGTTCGGCGATCCCGCGCCGCTGATGGTGCTCAACGGGCAGCCGCCGCCGTTCGAACCGCCGTCCGACGTGCGACTCCGGCGGGCCTCGACGCCGGACGACGTCGCGGACGCCGCTGCGGTCTGTGCCGACGCTTACGCGGTATACGGGATGCCGGCCGACGTGGCACCGGCGTGCCTGACGCCACAGGCGACGCTCGTTCCGGGCATGGCGGCGATCGTCGCGTACGACGCCGACGGGCCGGTGGCCACGGCCTCGGCCTTCGTCACACACAGCGTCTCGTACATCGCGTGGGTCGGCACGGTGCAGCGCGCGATGCGGCGGGGGCTGGGCGGGGCGGTCACCCGGGCTGCGACCGCCGCCGGCCTCGATCTCGGAGCTGACACGACCGCACTCCTCGCATCGCCGATGGGCGCTCCGGTGTACCGGCGCATGGGATTCGTCGACGTCGGGCATCTGGACAGCCGCATCGTGATGGACGCGGGCGCATAGCGCGGCGTGCGCGGTCGCGCTCGCCTCGACTGCTAGTCTGAACGTGACCGTGAAGGGGATCCTGCGAGGTTCCCACGGAGGATCGAGACGGCATGACCGCGCCCATCGCCGGCGGGGGAGACCTCCCCGGCGACGACGACAACCGAGGCACCAGCACCACGGCCCCCTCCGGGGGCCATTTGTTTTCTCTGCGGGCGAAGGTCTTCGACGCCGACGACCTCCGGCGCGCCCACACCCGCATCGCGCACGAGATCGTCGAGCGGAACCACGGCGCGGCCGACGTCGTGCTCATCGGCCTGTACACCCGGGGCGTCGCCGTCGCCCACCGCCTCGCCGAGGCGATCGAGCGGTTCGAGGGCGTGGCGGTCCCCGTGGGCGCGATCGACGTGGCCTTCTACCGCGACGACATCGGCCTGCGGCGAATCCAGCCGCTCGGCCCGACCGAGGTGCCCGTCGACGTGACCGGCCGGGTCGTGGTGCTGGTCGACGACGTGCTGTTCACCGGCCGCACGGCACGCGCCGCCCTCGAAGCGATCACCGAGCTCGGCCGTCCCCGGGCGGTGCAGCTGGCGGTCCTCGTTGACCGAGGCCATCGCGAGCTCCCCATCCGGGCCGACTACGTGGGCAAGAACCTGCCGACCAAGGTCGCCGAGGACGTGCGGGTCCGCCTCCAGGGTGTCGACGACGGCGACGACGGGATCGAGATCTGGGGACCCGAGTCGTGAACGACCTGCTGTCGATCGACGACCTGGGCGCGGCCGGCATCGGCGACCTGCTCGACCTGTCGGACTCGTTCGTCGAGGTGACCCGGCGCGACATCCCCAAGATCCCGGCGCTGCGCGGCAAGACGGTCGTGACGCTCTTCTACGAGGACTCGACGCGTACCCGCCTGTCGTTCGAGACCGCCGCCAAGCGGTTGACGGCCGACACCATGTCGTTCACCGCGGCGAGCTCCGCGGTCGGGAAGGGTGAGAGCCTCCTCGACACCGTCCGCACGATCGAGGCGATGGGCGTCGACGCGATGGTGGTTCGCCACAGCTGCGCCGGCGCGCCACACCGGATCGCGTCGTGGATCGACGCCGCCGTCGTCAACGCCGGCGACGGCCGTCACGAGCACCCGACCCAGGCCCTGCTCGACCTCCTCACGCTGCGCCGTCACCTCGGGACGGACGCGTTCCGGGGACTCCGGATCGGCATCGTCGGCGACGTGCGCCACTCCCGCGTCGCCCGCAGCGGCGTGAAGGCGTTCGCCGCCGTCGGCGCCGACGTCACCGTGGTCGGACCACCGACGCTGCTCCCGGAAACTCTGGAGGGCTGGCCCGCCCGCGCCGCCACGGACCTCGACGACGTGCTCCCCGGGCTCGACGTCGTCTACCTGCTGCGCATCCAGCGCGAACGCCTCGGGTCGGCGCTCCTGCCGTCATTGCGCGAGTACACGAGCCGCTACGGGCTGACCGCGGCGCGCGCCGTGCGTCTCAAGCCCGACACGGTCGTCATGCACCCGGGCCCGATGAACCGCGGGGTCGAGATCGCGGCCGAGGTCGCCGACGGCCCGGCGTCGATCATCACGGAACAGGTCGCCAACGGGGTCGCAGTGCGGATGGCGGTCCTCTGGTCGCTCCTCGGCTCGGGAGGTCCGGTTGCCTGACCGTCCTGACGAGTTCGTGATCAAAGGCGGACGTGTCGTCGACGCGACCGGCGACCGGGTCGCAGACGTCCTCGTCCAGGGCGGCGTCGTCGCCGCAGTCGGACGGCGCGTCGAAGGCGCGCCGCTTCTCGACGCCGCCGGCTGCCTCGTCGTTCCGGGCCTCGTCGACCTGCACGCTCACCTGCGCGAGCCCGGCGACGAAGAGGCGGAGACGATCGAAACCGGCGCCCGCGCCGCCGCTCTCGGAGGCTTCACCGCCGTCGTCGCCATGCCGAACACGCAGCCGCCGCTCGACGACGCCGCCGTCGTCGCGTCCGTGCTCGCCGCCGGCCGGGAGACTACGTGCGACGTGGTGTCAGCCGGCTGCATCACCAAGGGTCGTCGCGGCGAGGAGCTCGCACCGATGGGGGAGCTCCACGCCCTCGGTGTCCGCATCTTCACGGACGACGGGGCGTGTGTCGCCGACGCCAACGTCATGCGGCGCGCGCTCGAATACGCCCGTGCGCTGCCCGGCGCCGTTGTGGCCCAGCACGCCGAAGACCCGTCGCTCGTCGCCGGCGGGCACATGCACGAAGGCGCGTGGTCCAGCCGCCTCGGGATCCCGGGCCGGCCGGAGGCGGCCGAAGCGGCCGTCGTCGCTCGGGACGTCCTGCTCGCCGAGCTGACCGGCACGCCCGTCCACTTCCTCCACCTGTCGACCGCGGTCGCCGTCGACATCGTGCGCGACGCGAAGGACCGGGGCGTCCCGGTGACGGCCGAGGTCGCGCCGCATCACTTCACGCTCACCGACGCCGAGTGCCAGACGTTCGACCCCGCGTTCAAGGTCCACCCGCCCCTGCGCACCGACGCCGACGTGGCGGCGGTGAAGGCGGGGCTCGCCGACGGCACGATCGACGCCATCGCCACCGACCACGCTCCCCACGTACCGGAGGCCAAAGAGAGGCCGTTCGAGGAGGCGCCGCCGGGGATGCTCGGGCTGGAGACGGCGTTCGCGCTCACGCTGAGCGAGCTCGTCGACCCGGGCGTGCTCGACCTCGTCGACGCGCTGGCGTGCCTGTCGTGGCAGCCGGCCGCGATCGCAGGGCTCGACGGGCACGGCGGGCCGGTGGAGCCGGGCCGTCCCGCCAACCTCTGCGTCGTCGACCCCGCCGTGCGGTGGGAGGTCGACCCGGCCCGGCTCGCCAGCCGGTCGCGCAACACGCCCTACGCCGGCCGCAAGCTCACGGGTCGCGTGCGCCACACCGTGCTGCGGGGCGAGCCGGTCGTCGTCGACGGCATCGCGCAGCGATGAGCCGGGACGCGCTCCTCGTCCTCTCCGACGGGACGGCGTTCGAGGGCGAGGCCGTCGGGCACGTTCCCGAGTCGGGTGCCGCGACGGGCGAGGTCGTGTTCAACACCGCGCTCTCTGGTTACCAGGAGATCCTCACCGACCCGTCGTACGCCGGGCAGATGATCACGTTCACGTACCCGCACATCGGGAACTACGGCGTGAACCCCGAGGACGTCGAGAGCCGGCGGCCGTTCTGCGCCGGTGTCCTGGTCCGCGATCTGGCGCGGCGCCCCAGCAACTGGCGGGCCTCGGAGAGCCTGGACGACTTCCTGCGTCGCCACCGTGTACCCGGCATCGCCGGGATCGACACCCGCCGGCTCACGCGTCACCTCCGCGAGTCGGGCGCGCTGCCGGGCGCGTTCGGTACCGACGAGTCGCTCGTGCGCGCGGCGGCGACGGCGGCGGCGACGACCGACGGACGCGACCTCGTCGCCGGCGTCACCACCGAGCAGCCGTACACCGCCGGCGATCCCGACGCCATGTTCCACGTCGTCGCGTACGACTTCGGCATCAAAGCGACGATCTTGCGCCACCTCGCCGGCGTGGGCTGCTTCGTCGAGGTCGTGCCGGCCTCGACCCCCGCCGCCGACGTGCTCGCCCGCGGGCCCGACGGCGTGTTCCTCTCCAACGGGCCCGGCGACCCGGCTGCCGTCGCCGGCGCCGCCGACACCGTCGCCGGCCTCCTCGGCGAGGTGCCCGTGTTCGGCATCTGCCTCGGCCATCAGATCCTCGGCCTCGCGCTCGGCGCGCAGACGTTCAAGCTTCGATTCGGGCACCACGGCGCCAACCATCCGGTGCGTCAGGAGTCGACGGGCCGGGTGGAGATCACCAGTCAGAACCACAACTACGCCGTCGACGTCGACACGCTGCGCGGCGCGGCGGTCACGCACGTGAACTTGAACGACGGTGTCGTCGAGGGCTTTCGCGTGCTCGACGCGCCCGCGTTCGGGGTCCAGTACCACCCCGAGGCGGGGCCCGGGCCGCACGACGCGTCCTACCTGTTCGACTCGTTCACGAACCTGATGTCGGGGGCGGGGTAGCCGCATGCCCCGACGAGACGACCTCGAGACGATCCTGATCATCGGCAGCGGGCCCATCGTGATCGGCCAGGCGTGCGAGTTCGACTACTCGGGAACGCAGGCGTGCAAGGTGCTGCAGTCCGAGGGGTACCGGGTCGTCCTCGTGAACTCGAACCCGGCGACGATCATGACCGACCCGGAGTTCGCGGCGGCGACGTACGTCGAGCCCCTCGACGCGCCGAGCCTGACGCGGGTCATCGAGCGTGAGCGCCCCGACGCGTTGCTCCCGACGCTGGGTGGTCAAACGGCGCTGAACCTCGCCGTCGAGCTCGACGATGCGGGCGTGCTCGACCGGTTCGGCGTCGAGCTCATCGGCGCCAGCGTCGCCGCGATCCGCGTCGCCGAGAACCGCCACGAGTTCAAGGCGGCCATGGAGGAGATCGGACTGGCGGTGCCGGAGTCGGGGTTCGCGACCACGCTCGGCGACGCGATGGAGATCGCCGAGCAGGTCGGCTACCCGCTCATCGTGCGCCCGTCGTTCATCCTCGGCGGGGGCGGCACCGGCGTCGCCCACTCGGCAGAGGAGATGCGCGACATCGCCGAACGAGGCCTGGCCGCGAGCCCGGTCACCGAGATTCTCATCGAGCAGTCGGTCGTCGGCTGGAAGGAGTTCGAGCTCGAGGTCATGCGCGACCACGCCGACAACGTCGTGGTCGTCTGCTCGATCGAGAACCTCGACCCGATGGGTGTGCACACCGGCGACTCGATCACGGTCGCGCCCGCGCAGACCCTCACCGACGTCGAGTATCAGCGGATGCGCGACGCCGCCTTCGCGTGCATCCGCCGCATCGGCGTCGACACCGGCGGCTCGAACATCCAGTTCGCGGTGAACCCGGACGACGGACGCCAGCAGATCATCGAGATGAACCCACGCGTGTCGCGATCGAGCGCGCTGGCGAGCAAGGCGACGGGGTTCCCGATTGCCAAGATCGCGGCCCGGCTCGCCGTCGGCTACCGCCTCGACGAGGTCGTGAACGACATCACGGGGGAGACCCCGGCGTCGTTCGAACCCACCATCGACTATGTCGTCACCAAGATTCCGCGCTGGGCGTTCGAGAAGCTGCCCGGTGCTACGGCCACGCTCGGGACGATGATGCAATCGGTCGGCGAGGCGATGGCGATCGGCCGCACGTTCCCCGAGTCGCTCCAAAAGGCGATCCGGTCGCTCGAAACCGGGCGCCTGGGTTTGAACTGCGACCCCGGCGAGGAGCCGCTCGCCGACACGAGCGCCGACGATCTCGTGCGCGCCGCCGCCGTGCCCACGCCCGACCGGCCGTTCGCGCTGGAAGCGGCGCTGCGGCGGGGCGTGCCGGTCGAACGGCTCGCCGCCGCCACCGGCATCGACCCCTGGTTCCTCGACGGGATGCTCCAGATCGTCGAGGAGCGCACGCGCCTCGCTGCTGTCTCGCTCGGTGACGCGACCCGCCGCGATTGGCGCCGGGCCAAGCGTCTCGGGTTCTCCGACGCACAGCTCGCATACCTCTGGGAGTCCGACGAGGACACGGTGCGGGCGGCGCGGCTCGCGGCGGGCGTCGACGTGACCTACAAGACCGTCGACACCTGCGCCGCAGAGTTCGAGGCGAAAACTCCGTACCACTACGGGACTTTCGAGGACGAGGACGAGGTGGCGGGGCTCGAGAAGCCGGCCGTCGTGATCCTCGGCAGCGGTCCGAACCGCATCGGCCAAGGGGTCGAGTTCGACTACTGCTGCGTGCATGCGGCGTTCGCGCTCTCGGACGCCGGCTACGAGACCGTCATGGTCAACTGCAATCCCGAGACGGTCTCGACCGACTACGACACGAGCGACCGCCTCTTCTTCGAGCCGCTCACCGGCGAGGACGTCCTCGCGGTCTGCTCCGCGCTCGCCGGGCGCGGCGAGCTCGCCGGCGTGATCGTCAGCCTCGGGGGTCAGACCCCGCTGAAGCTGGCCCGCACGCTCGCCGACGCCGGGATCACGATCCTGGGGACGAGCCCGGCGTCCATCGACCTCGCCGAGGATCGGGAGCGCTTCAACGAACTGTGCACGCAGCTCGGCATCCCCCAACCCGAAGGCGGCACGGCGGCGTCGCCGGCCGACGCGCGGGCGGTGGCCGACGGCATCGGATACCCGGTGCTCGTGCGACCGTCGTACGTGCTGGGCGGACGCGCGATGCAGATCGTGTACGACGGCGACGGGCTCGACGCCGCGATGGCGGAGCTCACCGGCACCGGCAGCCTCGGCCGGGAGGGCGGGTTGAGCGCGACCCGGCCCGCGCTCATCGACCGGTTCCTCGAGGACGCGATCGAAGTCGACGTCGATGCCATCCGCGACCGAGTCGGGGATGTGGTGATCGGCGGAGTGATGGAGCACATCGAAGAGGCCGGTGTGCATTCGGGCGACTCGGCGTGCGCGATCCCCCCCCCGACACTCGCCGCGCCCGTCATCTCGACGATCGAGTCGCACACCCGTGCCCTCGCGGATGCGCTCGACGTGCGCGGCCTCCTCAACGTCCAGTACGCGGTCAAGGGCGGCGAGGTGTCGGTCATCGAAGCCAACCCGCGCGCCAGCCGCACCGTCCCGTTCGTCAGCAAGGCCACGGGCGCCCCGCTGGCGAAGCTGGCCGCCCGGGTGATGCTCGGCACGACGCTCGACGAGCTGCGGGACGAAGGTCAGAGCTCCGCCGCTCTCCTCCCGGAGCCCGGTCGGAGCAACGGCACCCACGTCGCGGTGAAAGAGGCAGTACTGCCCTTCGAGCGCTTTCCGGAGGTCGACACCCTGCTCGGCCCCGAGATGCGGTCGACCGGCGAGGTGATGGGCATCGACCGCTCGTTCGGGCTCGCGTTCACCAAGAGCCAGGCCGCGGCCGGCAACCGCCTGCCGGAGCAGGGCACCGTGTTCTTCTCGCTGGCCGACCGGGACAAGCCCGCCGGGCTCGTCGCCGCCCGCCGCCTCGCCGAGCTCGGGTTCTCGCTGGTGGCGACGGCGGGGACGGCCGACGCCCTGCAGGCGAACGGCATTCGCGTCGACGCGGTCGTCGGGAAGCTCGGCGAGAGCGACGCGTCGGGCGTGGACGCGGTCGAGCTCATCTCGTCCGGCAAGGTCGACCTGGTGATCAACACCCCGCGGGGGCGTCCGGCGCGCCCCGGCGACGGCGATCACATTCGCCGGGCCGCCACCGCGCACCGAGTCTCCTGTGTCACGACGGTCGCCGCCGCACTCGCGGTCGCGTCGGGCCTGGCCGAATGGAGCGCGACCGAGCCCCAGGTCCGGTCCCTGCAGGAGTACCACCGCGACCACCAACTCCGGCTCGAGGTGTGATGGCGCGCCGCCGTCGACGCCGCGGCACGGCGGAGCCGGACATGCGCGTGCACCTGGGGGCCCTCGAGCTGCCGAACCCGATCGTCGCCGCCTCGGGCACGTTCGGCCACGGCGACGAGCTGGCGCGCCAGTGTGACCCGTCGCGTCTCGGCGCCGTGACGACGAAGTCGCTGGCACCCTACGAGTGGCCCGGCAACCCCGCGCCCCGGCTGCACATGACCGCCGCCGGCATGCTCAACGCCGTCGGTCTGCAGGGCCCGGGCGTCGAGCACTGGGTCGACCACGACCTGCCCGCGCTGCGCGCCCGCGGCGCACGCGTCATCGCATCCGTGTGGGGGCGTGCCACCGAGGAGTTCGGCCGGGCGGCGAAGCTGCTCACGCCGGCGCGGGACGAGCTCGTCGCGGTCGAGGTCAACGTCAGCTGTCCGAACCTCGAGGACCGGTCGACGATGTTCGCCCACTCCGCGACGGCCACCGCCGGCGCGACCACGGCGGTGCTCGACGCCGACCTGGAGCTCCCGGTCTTCGTGAAGCTCTCGCCCAACGTCACCGATCTCCGCGAGATCGCCGCCGCCGCCATGGCGGCAGGCGCGACCGGTCTGACGCTCGTCAACACGCTCCTCGGCCTCGTCGTGGACGCCGAGCACCACCGCCCCGCCCTCGGCGCCGGCGGGGGCGGACTGTCGGGCCCCGCGATCAAGCCGGTCGCGCTCCGTGCCGTGCACGACGTCGCGCGCGCCTACCCCGAGACGCCGATCATCGGGACCGGCGGGGTGACGACCGGGATCGACGCGGTCGAGATGCTCCTCGCCGGGGCGAGCGCCGTCGGTGTGGGCACGGCGACCTTCTACGACCCACGGGCGTCCCTGCGTGTGCTCGACGAGCTCGTCGACTGGTGCTCGACGCACGGCGTCACGAGCGTCGCCGACCTCACTGGCGCGCTGGAGGATCCCGCATGACCGACGTTCGCGACCGGCTCGCGCTCGCGCTCGACGTCGGCGGCGCCGCGGACGCCGAGCGCGTCGCGCGCCGGCTGGCGCCCTGGTTCGGGATCGCCAAGGTGGGGCTGGAGCTCTACGGCGAGGCCGGCCCCGACATCTTCGAGCGGTTGCGCGCGCTGGGGCTGGCGATCTTCGCCGACCTGAAGCTCTACGACATCCCGACGACCGTCGAGCGGGCGGCCCGCGTGCTCGGTCGCCGTGGGGTCGACTTCCTGAACTTCCCGGCCGCAGGGGGCGCCGCGATGCTCGAAGCCGGCGTCACCGGCCTCGCCGAGGGCGCACGAGACGGCGGGTACCAACCCCCACGTGCACTGGCGGTGACCGTCCTGACCAGCGAGGCGGACGTGTCCGCCTTCGACGCCCGGCTCGAGGCGGCCGCCACCGCAGGGTGCGACGGCGTCGTGTGCTCGGCGCACGAGATCGCGGCGGTCAAGACGCGCGCCGCGCACCTCGCGACGATGGTGCCCGGCATCCGTCTTCCCGGCGAGGCTCGGCACGACCAGGCCCGGGTGGCGACGCCGGCGGAAGCGTTCGGGCAGGGGGCGGACTGGCTCGTCATCGGTCGAGCCGTGACGGCGGCCGCCGACCCCGAGAACGCCGCGGAAGAGGTCACGCGCGACGCCGCCGACTCCCTTGCGCGTCGAGCACGCACGCGCTAACGCGCGCCCGACGCGGCCGGTTGATCGCGCGAGGCCGCTGCCTATACTGACGCCGTCGTCGGGCTGTGCGGCACTGCAGGGAGCGGACGTCCGTGACGGCCTGAGCCAACCGAGCTCGACTGCTCGCTGAGTTGGAGGTCCGTTCCCCGATGCCCCTCCCGCCCGCGCTCACCCCGGAGCAGCGCCAGGCTGCGCTCGAAAAGGCCGCCGTCGCGCGGCGGCAGCGCGCCGAGGTGAAGGAGAAGCTCAAGGCGGGCTCGCTGACGCTGGCCGAGCTGTTCGAGCAAGGCGACCGCGACGAGACGCTCGCCAAGCTGAAGGTCGTGAGCGTCCTCGAATCCCTACCGGGCGTCGGCAAGGTCCGGGCGCGGCGGCTCATGCAGGAGCTCGACATCAGCGAGAGCAGGCGCCTGCGCGGCCTCGGTCGCAACCAGCGCGAAGCGCTGCTCAAGCGTTTCGGCTGATCGGCGGCAGGCCCTGGGCGTCCTCTTGGTCCTCGCGGGCCCGTCCGGGGTCGGCAAGGGGACGATCGTGCGCAAGCTCCTCGAGCTCGAGCCGAGCCTGTGGTTCTCGGTCTCGGCGACCACGCGCCCGCGCCGCGCCGGCGAGATCGACGGCAAGGACTATCTGTACCTCGACCGGAGCGAGTTCGAGCGGATCCGTGACGAGGGTGGGTTCCTCGAGTGGTTCGACGTCTACGGCGACCTGAAGGGCACGCCTCGGGTGCCGGTCGACGAGCACTTGGAGGCCGGTGACGACGTCCTTCTCGAGGTTGACGTCCAGGGTGCGCTCGCGGTGCGGGAGAAGTACCCGGATGCGGTGCTCGTGTTCGTGAAGGCCCCGTCGCGGGAGGAGCAGCGACGCCGGCTCCTCGAGCGGGGGCAGGACGATCCCGAGGCGCTCGAGCGCCGCCTCGCTCGAGCCGAGGAGGAGGAGCACGCCGCGGACCGCTTCGACGCCGTGATCGTGAACGACGACGCCGGTCGGGCTGCTCGTGAGGTCGCTGCTATCCTGGAGTCTCACCGGGAGGCCTGACCGCCCCCGTAACCCCTGCCGGAAGGTCACAAACCATGGCCGAACGACGCGCCACGCTGATGGAGCCTCGGACCGAGAGCCTCCTCGCCCGCGTCGACTCCAAGTTCACGCTGGTCACGTTGGCGGCCATGCGGGCCCGGGAGATCAACGACTACTACAACCAGCTCGGTGAGGGTCTCGGCAAGATCGTGCCCCCGCAGGTCACGTCGGTGTCGCGCAAGCCCCTGTCGATCTCGCTCGAGGAGATCGAGGCGGGCAAGATCCGCGCCATCCCCAAGCCTCCCGAAGAAGACGCTGAGGCTGAGGCCGAGGCCGCGTTGCTCACCGACGCCGAGGAACCCGACAAGGCCTAGCAGGCGCAGGCGACGCCCATGGCCGCGCCGAACCCTCCCTCTCGCGCCGTCGCAGGCTCCGGCTCTGCGGCGCCGGTCGGCAAAGCTGCCGTCGCCGCGCCCGATCCGCTCGTTGCCCTGCGCGGCCGTCGCGTCGTGCTCGGTGTCACCGGCGGGATCGCCGCTTACAAGGCCGTCGACCTCTGCCGCCGGCTGGTCGACGCCGGCGCACACGTCGTCCCCGTGCTCACGGACGACGCGCAACGTTTCATCGGCGCGCTGACGTTCTCCGCCCTGGCGTCGGAGCCGGCGCGCACCTCACTGTTCGAGGGGCCCGATCCGATCCCGCACACGCGGCTCGGCCGGGCCGCGGACCTGATCGTCGTGGCACCCGCCACCGCCCGGGTGATCGGCAAGTACACGCACGGCATCTCCGACGATCTCCTCACCGCCACGTTGCTGGCGACGAAGGCACCCGTCCTGCTCGCCCCGGCGATGCACAGCGAGATGTGGGAGCACGCCGCCGTCCAGGAGAACCTCGCGGTGCTGCGCGCCCGCGGCGTGCACGTGATCGATCCCGAGGAAGGCCGCCTCGCCGGCGGCGACTCCGGCCCCGGCCGCCTCGCCGACCCCGAGCACATCGCGGCCGCGGCTGCCGACGTGCTCGCATCCGCCGGCGACCTCGCCGGACTGCGCCTGCTGGTCACGGCGGGAGGCACCCGCGAGCCGATCGACCCCGTGCGCTTCGTCGGGAACCGATCATCCGGGAAGATGGGATACGCGGTGGCCGAGCGCGCCGCCCGGCGCGGTGCCGCCGTCACCCTCGTCACGACGATCGGGCGGCCCACGGATGCCTCTGGTATCGCAATCGAGCACGTCGACACCGCCGAGGACATGGCCCGGGCGGTCCTGTCCCGCTTCGCCGACTCGGACGTGGTGGTCATGGCGGCCGCGGTCGCCGACTTCCGGCCCAAGGCGGTGGCGGACGAGAAGCTCAAGAAGCGCGACGGCATGCCCGAGGTCGTGCTCGAGCCCACGCCCGACGTGCTCGCCGAGCTCGGCGAGCGCAAGCAGCCGGGGCAGCTGCTCGTCGGGTTCGCGGCCGAGACCGAGCGCGTCGAGGAGCACGCGGCCGAGAAGATGACGGCCAAGCGCGTCGACATGATGGTGGCGAACGACGTGTCGGCCGCCGATTCGGGCTTCGAAGTCGACACGAACCGGGCAATCCTGCTGTACTCGTCCGGTTCTCGGGAGGAAACGCCACTGCTCGACAAGCACGAGCTGGCGGATCTCCTGCTCGATCGAGTCGCGGCGGTCCTCGCCGACGATCCCACAGGAGCGAAACGAGCGCGGTGACGGCGGCTTTGCCGGCCGCACCGCAGGAGCCGGAGCTTGGGACGGCGACCAAGGAGGCAAAGTGAGCCGGTTCATGTTCACGTCGGAGTCGGTGACCGAGGGCCATCCCGACAAGATGTGCGACCAGATCAGTGACGCCGTCCTCGACGGCATGTTCGAGCAGGACCCGTACAGCCGCGTCGCCTGCGAGAGCATGTGCACGACGGGCATGGCCATCGTCGCCGGCGAGATCAGCTCGAACGCGCAGCTCGACATCCCGCGCCTGGTGCGGGACACGATTCGCGGAATCGGCTACACGGACGCGTCGTACGGGTTCGACGGCAACTCGTGCGCGGTGATCACGTCGATCGACGAGCAGTCATCCGACATCGCCCAGGGCGTCGACAAGGCCTTCGAGCTCCGCACCGGCGACGGAGACCACTACGACGAGGTGGGGGCCGGCGACCAGGGGATGATGTTCGGCTACGCGTGCGACGAGACCGCCGACCTCATGCCGATGCCGATCTGGCTCGCCCACCGTCTCGCACAACGTCTGGCCGAGGTCCGGCGGGACGGCACGCTGCCGTTCGTCCGCCCGGACGGCAAGACGCAGGTGACGATCGAGTACGAGGACGGCATCCCGAAGCGGCTCTGCAACGTGCTGATCTCCACCCAGCACGAGCCCGGCCTCAACATCGACGGGACGCTCAAGCCGGCGTTGGTCGAGCACGTGGTCCGGCCGCTGCTGCCCGAGCAGTTCGCCGGCGACGACTTCGAGATGCTCGTCAACCCGACGGGGAGCTTCGAGAAGGGCGGGCCGCACGCCGACTGCGGGCTCACCGGCCGCAAGATCATCGTCGACACGTACGGCGGCATGGCCCGCCACGGCGGCGGTGCCTTCAGCGGCAAGGACCCCACCAAGGTCGACCGGTCCGCCGCCTACGCCGTGCGGAATGTTGCTAAGAACGTCGTCGCCGCGGGCATCGCCAAGCGGTGCGAGGTCCAGGTCGCGTACGCCATCGGCGTGGCACGTCCGATCTCCGTGATGGTCGAGTCGTTCGGGACCTCCCAGATCGACCCGCTCGAGCTCGGCGCGCTGGTCCAGGAGCACTTCGACCTGCGGCCGGCGGCGATCATCGAGCGGCTCGACCTCCGTCGCCCGATCTACCAGAAGACCGCTGCGTACGGGCACTTCGGCCGGCGCGAGCCCACGTTCACGTGGGAGCGCACCGACGAGGCCGACGTGCTCCGCAAGGCGGCGGAAGCGCTCGCATAGCCGAACCGCGGGTCTGCCGGGTCCAACCTGATCTCCCCGCCGTCGCGCGCGCGTTCGACTACCTCGTTCCGGAGGGCGTCGCCGGCATCGTGCGGGTCGGGACCATCGTGCGCGTCCCGCTGCACGGTCGGCGCGTGCGCGGTTGGGTCGTCGCCGACGGTGTCGAGCCCGAAGCGGCGCGGTCGGAGCTGCGCCCGCTCGCCAAGGTGGTGTCGGCAGGACCGCCGCCAGAGGTGGTCGAGCTGTGCCGGTGGGCGGCGTGGCGCTATGCCGGCCCCCTCCCGTTGCTCCTCCGATCGGCGTCGCCGCCCAACGTGGTGCCGCCGGCGGCAGACCCGGAGCTCCACGCCGCAGTGTTTCCTCCGCCCGCCGCGCCGGACGGTGTCGGCACCGCCCTCGTCGACGCGCTCATCGCTGCCGAGCGCGGCCTGCTCGCGTGGCCACCGGCGGCGGACGGCACCGACGTCGTCGAGGCGCTGGTCGCGGAGGAGGCGTCCACGATCGTCGTCGCGCCCGACTCGAGCCGCGTGCGCGCGTTGGTCGACGATCTGCGGGGGCGCGGTCGGGAAGTGATCGTGACACGCGGGAACGAGTCCGACGCGCGTCGCTCGGAGAGCTGGAACCAGGCTCGAGCCGGGGCCTGCGTCGTCGTCGGTGGGAGGGTGGCGGTGCTCGCGCCGGTTCCGGACCTGGGCGCGATCGTGGTCCTCGACGAAGGCGACGAGGCGCTCAAGGAGGAGCGCGCGCCCGCATGGCACGCCCGGGAGCTCGCACTCGAACGCGCCCGCCGTGCCGGCGCGCGGTGCACGCTCGTGAGCCCGGCGCCGACGCTCGAGGCCGAGGCCTCGGTCGGTCCTCCGGCGCGCCCGGCCCGCCCGATCGAGCGCGACGGCTGGCCTCGCGTCGACGTGATCGACCTTCGCGACGAACCGCCCGGCAGGGGCTTGTTCTCCGACGCGCTCACCACCGCGCTCCACGCGACGGTGGACCGCGGCGCCCGAGCCGCATGTGTCGTGAATCGCAAGGGGCGCGCGCAGCTACTCGTCTGCCGGCAGTGTGGGCAGATCGCACAATGTGAGGTCTGCGGCGCGGCGGTCGTCGAGACGGAAACCGGCTTCGTCTGTCGCCGGTGTGGAACGGAGCGGCCGCGCGTATGCCTGCACTGCCACAGCACTCGGTTCTCCGGACGCCGGCCCGGGATCACCCGGGTGCGCGAGGAGATGGCGGCCCTCCTGTCGCGGGTGACGGTGGCGGAAGTGGATGCCGCGACGGCCGCGCTCCCGCCGGCCGCGGTGCTCGTGGGAACGGAGGCGGTGCTCCACCGCGCCGACGCGGCTCCGGCCGGGATCGAGCTGGTGGCGTTCCTGGAATTCGATCAGGAGCTGCTGGCGGCGCGCTACCGGGCCGCGGAACAGGCGCTCTGGCTGCTCGTCCGCGCCGCTCGCGTCGTCGGAGGCAGACGAGGGGACGGGCGGGTGCTCGTGCAGACCCGGGTGCCGGAGCACGACGTGATCGAGGCCTCGCTCGCCGCCGACCCGACGATCGTGGCCGATGCCGAGCGCGCCCGGCGACGCGTCCTGGGATTCCCGCCCTTCGGAGGGCTCGCCGAGTTGAGCGGCGCACCCCACGCGGTCGACGCCGCGTGCGTGGTGTTGCGGGCTGTGGACGCGGTCCGCGTGTTGGGTCCGATCGCCGTCGGGACGTCGTCCCGGGCGCTGGTGCAGGCGGAATCCGCCGGCGAGCTCTGCGACGCGCTCGACGGGGCCGACCTCGCTTCCGCCCGCGAACAGGGTCGCCTACGCATCGACGTGGACCCCCTCCGGGTGTGAGCAGCCGTTCGGGCTGAAGAAGGCGGTCGGTACACTTGCCGCGGCGACGGCGGCTTTGCCGACCGGCGCCGCAAAGCCGGAGCTTGCGACGGCGACAAAGGAGATCATGGCAACGCACCCGGTCCGTCTGTTCGGGGATCCCGTCCTGAAGCAGCGTTCGCGCGAGGTCGAGGACGTCAACGGGAGCCTGGTGGGGCTGGCGGAGAGCATGTACGAGACGATGTACGAGGCCCTCGGCCTCGGCTTGGCCGCGCCCCAGATCGGCGTGCAGCGGCGCATCTTCACGTACGACACCGGTGAAGGTCCGCACGCGATCGTCAATCCCGAGATCGTCGAGGCGTCGGGGGAGTGGGCCTACAACGAGGGCTGCCTGTCGGTACCCGGCATGCACTTCGAGATCGTCCGCCCCAAGGTCGTGACCCTCCGAGGGATCGGGCTCGACGGCGACCCCCTCGAGATCGAGGGCGACGAGATACTGGCGCGGGTGTTCCAGCACGAGATCGATCACCTCGACGGCGTGCTGCTCCTCGACCGCCTCGAGCCGGACGAGCGCAAGCGCGCGCTGCGGGCGCTCCGCGAGCAGGACCTCGCGACCATCCCGCGGAGCGCGGGTCCGGCTCTCTGATCGCGGCGCGCCCACGGTGCGCCTCGTCTTCCTCGGCTCGCCCGCTGACGCGGTCGTGCCGCTCCGGGCCCTCGTGGAAGCGGGCCACGAGGTCGCCCTCGTGCTGACGCAACCCGACCGGCGGCGTAGCCGTGGGGGCGGCCAGGAGCCGAGCCCTGTGAAGAAGGCGGCGTCCGAGCTCGGGCTGCAAGTGCTCACCCCGGCACGCGCCCGCGAGGCGATCGCGGATGTCGCCGCGACGGGGGCGCAGCTCGGCGTCGTGGTCGCGTTCGGTCAGCTCCTTCCGCCCGCCTTCCTCGATGCGCTGCCGCACGGGTTCGTGAACCTGCACTACTCGCTGCTCCCGCGGTGGCGGGGTGCCGCCCCCGTCGAGCGGGCCATCCTCGCCGGCGACACGGAGACCGGCGTGTGTCTCATGCGCATCGAGGAGGGGCTGGACACCGGCGGGATCTACGCGTCGGCGTCGACGCCGATCGAGCCGGACGAGACCGCGGGCGAGCTGCGGGGTCGCCTCACCGCGCTCGGGACGCGCCTGCTGCTCGAGCACCTGCCGAGCGTGCCGGACACCCAACCGGTCGCGCAGGAGGGCGAGCCGACGTACGCCGAGAAGCTCACGGTGGACGAGTTCCGGATCGACGGTTCTCGACCGGCCGTGGAGGCCGCGCGGCTGGTCCGCGCCGGCAACCCGCGACCGGGTGCGTGGATGGTCGTCGACGGGAAGCGCGTCAAGGTCTGGCGCGCCCGACCCGGACCGGGGGAGGGCCAACCGGGAGTCGTGTGCCGGCCCGGCGAGCTGGTGACCCCGG
>DASZGY010000039.1:0-18646 GCA_035938395.1 Acidimicrobiia bacterium | reverse complement strand
CCATTTGCAGGGAAAGAGACAAACAGACGCGGCGGAATGCGTCTTCGAGCTGCGATTCATCCGGACTCCCTGGCCCGACGGGCGCGTTCACGGCCCACCCGCTTGCCAGCGCCAGCACGGTGTCGTTCGTGCTCGTGCAGCCGTCGATCGACAGCTCGTGGAACGACGAGTCGACGGCGGACGCCAGCATCTCGTGCAGCGCGTCCGAATCGATGACGGCGTCCGTCGTGAGCACGGCGAGCATGGTTGCCATCGAGGGCGCCAGCATCGCCGCGCCCTTGGCCATGCCGCCGACGGTGACCGCGGTGCCGTTGGCGAGCTCCACACGCTCATGGGCTTCCTTTCGCACCGTGTCGGTGGTCAGGATGGCCTCGGCGGCGGTATCGCCGGCCGGGCCGAGCGTTCCTGCGAGCTCGGGGAGACCGGCCTCGATGGGCTCCATCGGGAGCGGGACTCCGATCAGCCCCGTCGAGCACACGAGCACGTCGTCCGCCGCGCACCCCAGGCTGTCGGCGCTCAGCTCGCACATCCGGCGGGCGTCACGACGGCCGGGCTCGCCGGTCGCCGCGTTGGCGTTCCCGGAGTTGAGCACGACCGCGGCGGCGACGCCGTCCCGCACGTGGTCACGGCTCACCTGCACCGGCGCGGCCTGCACGAGATTCGTCGTGAACACGGCTGCGGCGGGAACCGGGCGACGATCGGTCGTGGCGACGAGGGCGAGGTCGAGCGCGCCGTCCGGTTTGATGCCGCACGCGATCCCGCCCGCCTCGAAGCCGGTCGCCGCCGTGACGCTCACGGCGTGATCCCGACGACGGGCAAGCCCGTGGCCTCGGGCAGGCCGAGGACGAGGTTGGCGCACTGGATGGCCTGCCCGGCCGCGCCCTTGCCGAGGTTGTCGAGCGCACACAGGGAGAGCACGGACCCGGTGCGGTCGTCGAAGCGAACGGTGACGTGCGCCGCGTTCGATCCGAGTGTCGCCTTCGTGACCGGTGGGTCGTCGAGCACGCTGACGAACGGCGCGCCGGCGTAGAAGGCGCGGAAGGTCTCGAGCAGCGATGCGGTCGTCAAACCGGCGCGGGACGGGCGGGCATGGCACGTCGCCAGGAGGCCTCGCGTCATCGGGACGAGGTGGGGTGTGAACAGCATTTGGACGTCGGTGTTCGCGGCCCGGCCGAGCGCCCACTCCATCTCCCCCGTGTGACGGTGCGTGAGGAGCGTGTAGGGGGCGACGTTCTCGTTCGCCTCGGAGTAGAGGCTCGCCGCCGAGAGGCCACGCCCGCGCCCCGACACGCCCGACATCGCATCGACGACGAGGCCGGTCGGCTCGACGAGCGCGTCGGTGACGAGCGGGGCCAGCGCCAGCACGGCCGCGGTCGGGTAGCAACCGGGTGCGGCCACGTGCGGTCCGCGTCCGATGGCGTCGGCGAACAGCTCGGGCAGGCCGAACGCGAACCCGTCGAGCAGGTCAGGAGCCTTGTGTGGCTGGCCGTACCAGCCCTCGTACACGCTCGCCGGCAGCCGGAAGTCGGCGCCGAGGTCGACGACGTGCGCGACGCGCTCGACAAGAGCACGGGCGATCCCCTGCGACTCGCCGTGCGGGAGCGCAACGAACGCGACGTCGACACCCGCGAGGTCCGCGGGCGCGTAGGACGCGTACTCGAGCGCCGCGTACGCACCCATCAGCGACGGATACAAGTCCCCCACGGCTGCGCCCGCGTTCGAGTCGGCGGTGACGTGCACCACCTCGATCTCCGGGTGGGCCGCGAGCAGCCGGAGCAGCTCGGCCCCTGTGTACCCTGAGCCACCGACCACGGCGGCGCGATACGCCATGCTGCATACTATACATGCCCTTGCATAGGACTGCCTCCCCGTTCGGCGGCGCCGTCCCCGGAACCGAGCTGGGGCCGCTGCGGATCACCGTCTCCGCGGCCGCCAACGAGCGCTACTGGGCGTCGGCCGGGGTCGACCACCCGACCCTCCGCCGGGGCGCCCTGTACCCGCCCGTGGCCGCCAATCTGGCCATCCTGCTGTTCCAGACGGTGGCTACCCGGCCCCTGCTCCACACCTCGCAGCGGCTGGTCTCCCACCGACGGGGAGAGGCGGGCACCGAGCTGACCGTCACGGGCACGGTGGTGGACCGGTACGAGAAGCGCGGCCGCGAGTACGCGGTCGTCGACGCGGTGGTCACCCTGCCGGACGGCGAGCCACTGTGGACGTCGACCGCGACGTTCTGCGAGCAATGACCACCCGCCGGCGCGACCTGCTGCTGACACCCGAGCTGCTGCGGGCGTACTCCCGCCGTGGCAACTTCCATTCGGACGCCGACGAGGCGAGCAAGCTCGGCCTCGCCGGGCTCGTCGCGCAGGGCATGCAGGTGGCCGGGCCCGCGTACGGCGAGCTGCTCGACGAATGGGGCGAGGAGTTCCTCGACCACGGCGAGATCGAGCTCAAGTTCGTCGGCATGGTCATGGACGGCGAGACGGTCGACGCGGAGGTCACGATCCAGGGCGGCGGCGCCGAGGTCGAGGTAGTCAACCGGGACCGCCAACGCACCGTGGCCGTCGGTCGGGCCTCGCGTCGGGCCGAACCGGCATGAGCCTCGAGCGCCACCCGCGGAACGCAGGATGTCGGTCCCGGCCGGCCCGAACCACAGGACGATCCCGACCGCCGGTTCTTCGTCCTGCGGGAGGCGCGCGAGCCGGGGAGCCCCGGCCCTAGGTCACCGGCGAGATCTTGCCGGTCTTCACGTCGTAGACCCAGCCCGTCACCTCGATGCCGTCGGGCAGCAGGGGCGACGCCTGGATGGTGGCGACGTCATCGCGCACGCTCTGCTCGAGGTCCGGGAAGGGGAGGAAGTCGACGGCGGACGCGTCGACACCGCGCTCGTCGGCGAGTTTCTTGCGCAGGTCGTCGTTCGTGAAGGTCAACATGCCGCAGTCGGTGTGGTGGATGACGGCGAACTCCTCCGTGCCGAGCAGCGTGGTGGAGATCACCAGCGAGCGGATGGCGTCGTCAGACGCCCGGCCGCCGGCGTTGCGGATCATGTGCGCGTCGCCGATGTCGAGTCCGAGCGCCGCTTCCGGGTGGATGCGCGCGTCCATACAGGTGAGCACGGCGAGATGCTGCGCGGGAGGCATCGCCTTGTCCCCGTGGCGGAACTTGTCGACGAACGCCTTGTTGCGTTCGATGAAGCGCTGGATCACACCCATGGCGCACCTCCAAGCACGCGGACCAACCCTCTCGCGTCGGTCGTTCGCCGCTCAGGCTACGACTCGTCGGGGAGATGGTGGATGTCGCTCTCTTCGGGTGGCATGGGGCGGTCGGCGAGCACCGTCAGCACCTGCGCGCGGACGCGGTCGAAGGTGGCGCCGAGATCTGTGAGGACTCTCGCGGCACGGCTGTCGTCGGTGCGGATCAACCCGAGGAGCATGTGCTCGGTGCCGATGTAGTTGTGACCGAGTTGGAGCGACTCGCGCAGGGCGTTCTCGAGCGACTTCTTGGCCCGGGGACTGAACGAGAGGGTGCCGACGCTCGGTGACGCGCCACGCGGCACCTCTCGTTCGATCGCATTGCGCACCGCCGCGAGCCGGATGCCGAGCGCCTGGAGCGTCTGAGCCGCGACGCCCTGGCCCTCGTGGACGATCCCGAGCAGCAGGTGCTCGGTGCCGATCGCGTTGTGGTTCAGGAGGCGCGCCTCCTCCTGGGCGAGGACGACGACCCTGCGCGCCCGGTCGGTGAACTTCTCGAACAACACTCTCCAATCGCCGTCGCAAGCTCCGGCTTTGCGGCTGCGGTCGGCAAAGCCGCCGCTGCCGCGTTCCCCAGGCTACGACTCGACCTGTGCCTCCTGGAGGCGGTCCCCCAGCTCGTCGGGAATCGGCGTCGACTCGTGCGTGCCCGGCTTCACGCTCACGTACGTGACCGTCCCCACGCACACCGGCCGCTGTTCGACGGTCGCCGTGTATCGCACGTCGAAGGAGGCGTTGCCGAGCCGGGCGGTGCCGACGGCGATGTCGACGACGTCGTCGAAACCGGCCGGGCCCTGCCACTCGACGACGGCCTTCACGAGCATCATGTCGAAGTCCCGGAAGAACGCCTCCTTCGGCTCGAACCCCATGGTCTCGAACCACCGGGTACAGGCCTCGTCGAAGTACGTGAGCCAGTGGGCGTTGAACACCACGCCCTGGGCGTCGACCTCGGCATAGCGCGGCCGGACGCGGTGGACGAACGCCACGGACGTCAACCTCGCAGCTCGGCGTGGAACTCGCGGGCGACGGCGTCGACGCAGCGACGGCGGATCTCCCCCACCTCGTCGTCGGTGAGGGTCCGGTCCGGAGCCCGAAACCGCAGCGCGAAGGCGAGGCTCTTCCGCGCCGCGCCGAGCGCACCCGACCGGAAGACGTCGAAGAGCCGCACCTCCTCCAGGACGTCGCCCGCGGCGGCGCGCAGCGTCGCGGCCACCGATCCGGCGGCCACGTCCTCGCCGACGACGAACGCGAGGTCGATCGTCGACGGCGGGTACGGGGAGGGCGCCAGGAACGTGCGGTCCCGGCGACGGGCGTCGAGCACGCGATCGAGATCCAGCTCGAACCCGACAACCGGCGGCGTGAGCTCGAGCACGCGGAGCAGCGCCGGGTCGAGCTCTCCGACGACTCCGACCTCGTCTCCGTCGACGAGGACGGCGGCGGCGCGGTTGGGATCGAAACCCGGTCGCGTCGCGGCTTCGGCGTCGCCGTCGGCGATCTCGAGCGCATCGAAGACCTCGTGTAACACGTCGAGCGCATCGAAGGAATCGACGGGGCGGTCGTCCTCGACCGGCCGCCGTCGAACCGTGCCCGCCAGCGCGACCGCGAGGTGAGTCGGCTCGTCCGGCAGCAGCGCTCCCTGTTCGCGCGGCGCGAGAAACACGCGGCCGGCTTCGAAGAGCCCGACGTCGGTCAGACCGTGAGCGTGGTTGTGCGCAATGGCGCGGAGCAGCCCGGGCAGGATCCGGGTCCGCAGGACGGATTCCTCGGCGCGTAGCGGGTTGGCGGCTTCGACGAGCCGGTCCAGCGGCGCGCCGGCGCGTTCGAGGTCGGCCGGCGCCACGAGCGGGATGGTGACGGCCTCGGACAGGCCGGCGCCGACGAGCGCGTCGGCGACGATGCGGCGCTCGCGCTGGCGCTGGGTGAGCCCGCCGACCTGGTCGCGGGGCCGCGCCACGGTACGGCCGATGGAATCGAACCCGACCCGGCGGGCGACCTCTTCGACGATGTCGATCTCGCGGTCGAGGTCGGGACGGAACGTCGGCGCGACGGCGGTGATGTCGTCGCCGCCGCCGTCCACGTCGATGCCCAAGGGACGGAGCGCATCGAGGATCTCGGTGTCCCGGAGGTCGGTACCGAGGATGCCGTTCACCTTGCTCGTCCGGACGTGGATGCGTACGCGCTCGACCGGCGCCGGATATTGGTCGACCGACTCGGCCGCGACCCGTGCCCCGGCGACCTCGGCGAAGAGCTCCATGGCCCGTTCGGCGTGATCCGCGACGCCGTTGGGATCGATGCCGCGTTCGAACCGGGCGCTCGACTCCGAGCGCAGCTTGAGGCGCTTCGACGTGCGGGCGATGCCCATCCGCTCGAAGTACGCCGACTCGAGCAGGACCTCCGACGTGGCGTCGGAGACCTCCGACGTGCCGCCGCCCATGACCCCTGCGATGGCCTGCGGCGCGCCGTCGGCGTCACAGATCAGGAGGTCCTCCCGGTCGAGCGCGCGGTCCACGCCGTCGAGGGTCGTGATGTGCTCGCCGCGTTCGGCGAGCCGAACGAGGATCCCCCGGCCTGCCAGTCGCCCGAGATCGAAGGCGTGGAGAGGCTGGTTCCGCTCGAGAAGCACGTAGTTGGTGACGTCGACGACGTTGCTGATCGGTCGCATGCCCGCCTTGACGAGCCGTTGCGCCATCCACGACGGCGACGTGCCCATCGTCACCTGGGCGACCCGGCCCAGATAGCGGGGACATCTGTCGGGCGCGTCGACGCGGACCGTGATGTCGGAGCGGACGGCGGGGTCCGTGGGCGCGTGCGCGGTGGGGACCTGGAGCGGGAGCCCGAAGTGGGCGGCGAGCTCGCGCGCGACGCCGACGACGCACATGGCGTCCGGCCGGTTCGGGGTGATCGACAAGTCGAAGATCACGTCGTCGAGCCCGAGGAGCTCGCGTACGTCCGAGCCGGGCTTCGTGGACTCGTCGAGGTGGACGATGCCCTCGTGATCGTCGCCGAGGCCGAGCTCGTCGGGAGCGAGGAGCATCCCGTCGGAGGTGACGCCCCGGATCTTCCGGCGCTCGAGCACCCCGAACGGCTCCGGAAGATGCGCACCGGCCGGCGCGTACGGCACGACGTCGCCCGCGGCCACGTTCTCGGCGCCGCACACGACCCGAGTGGAGTCGCTCCCGAAGTCGACGTCGACGAGGGTCAGCTTGTCGGCGTTCGGATGTTTCACGACGTCGAGCACACGCGCCGCGATCACGCCGCGCACCTCGCGGCCCGGCTCCTCGACGCCCTCGACTTCCAGGCCGACTTGCTTGAGCGCCGCGACCAACTCGTCGGTGGAGGCCTCGACAGGCGTGAACTCCCGGATCCAGGACAACGGCGCGCGCATCAGTGCCTCAGTACTGCGCCAAGAAGCGCACGTCGCCCTCGAAGAACGTACGGATCTCGTCGATGCCGTAACGGATCATGGCGATCCGCTCGAGCCCGAAGCCGAAGGCGAACCCCTGCCACTGCTCCGGGTCGTAGCCGACGGCCTCGAACACGTTCGGATCCACCATCCCGCAGCCGCCGAGCTCGATCCAGCCGGTGAAGGAGCAGACACGACATCCCTCGCCGTGGCAGAAGATGCAGCTCACCGCCAGCTCCGCCGACGGCTCGGTGTAGGGGAAGTAGTCGGAGCGGAAGCGGGTGCGGACGGACTCGTCGTCGAACAAGCGCTTCACGAACACCTCGATCGTGCCGAACAGGTCGGCCAGCGTGATGCCGCGGTCGACGGCGAGACACTCCATCTGGTGGAACACGGGCGAGTTGCGCGGCCCGGGCGTCTCGTTACGGTAGGTGCGGCCGGGGGCGACGACGTAGATGGGCGGCTCGTTCGCTTCCATCGTGCGGATCTGCACGGGCGAGGTGTGGGTTCGCAGCATCACCTGCTCGTCGCGGCCGAGCCGCACATACAGGGTGTCCTGCATCGAGCGTGCCGGGTGCGCGGGCGGGATGTTGAGCGCCTCGAAGTTGTGCCAATCGTCCTCGACCTCCGGACCTTCGGCGACGCGGTATCCGAGCCCGGCGAAGATGTCCTCCAGCTCGCGCTGGACCTGCGTGACGAGATGCAGATGCCCGCGCGTGCGGCCGTGGCCGCCGGCGGTGAGGTCGAGACGCTCGCCCCGAGGACCGCCGACGGCTTCGCTCGCGGCAATTGCTTCACGCCGGCGCTCGAGCGCCCCGGCGATCGCCCCCTTGTAGTCGGAGACGGCCTTGCCCGCCGGGCGCCGGTCCTCGGGTGCGAGTGACTTGATCGCTTCGGTCACCTGCGCCGCCGGTGACCTGCGCCCGACGTAGCGCCGCTCCAGCTCGGCGAGCTCGTCCCGATCGGCCGCGGCCTCTGCCGCCGCCGCCCCTTCCGACTCGGCTCGCTCGAGCAGCTGCTGCGCTTCGGCCAGGTTCACCGTGCCGCTCGCCGCTGGCGGGCCGCCTCGAAGGCGATCACGGTGCCGGCCATCCCCACGTTGAGCGACTCGGCGGGCGGTTCGACCGGGATGCTGATCCGCCCGTCGAGACTCGTCGCCAGCTCGTCGGGGAGGCCGGACGCCTCGTTCCCGAGCACGATGGCGATCGATCCGGTGAGATCGGCGTCCTCGAGGTGCTCGCCGCCGGCGGCGACGGCCGCGAGGCGGCGCCGGCCGTGCCGCCCGAGCGCGTCGAGCACCTTCACCGGGTCGTCCGCCTCCACTACGGGGATTCCGAACACCGCTCCGCCGGACGATCGCACCACTTTCGGGGCGTGCGGGTCCACCGAATTGCCGCAGAACAGTACTCCCGCCGCCCCGGCGGCCTCCCCGCTGCGCAGCAACGTGCCCGCGTTGCCCGGATCACGCACCGTCACCGCCACGAGCACGAGCCCGTCCGTGCGCACGTCGTCGAGGTCGGTTCCGGGCATCGCCGCCACGGCGAGCACCGGTTGCGGCGTCACGGTGTCGCCGATCCGCTCGAGCACGCCGTCCTTCAGCTCCTCGATCGGGACGTCGAGGTCGCGCAGCCGCTCGATCAGCGGCGCGAAGGCCCGGTCGGCCCCGGGCCCCACGTACGCGCTCTCGAGCTCGGCGCCGCGATCGAGCGCCGCGGCCAACACGCGCGGTCCCTCGACGACGAAGGCGTGTTCCGCGCGGCGGGCACGTGGGTCGCGAATGAGATCGCGGAGACGTCGGACTCGATGGTGCCGCGGACCGAGCGCCGGCACGGGCTCCTCAGGCCGCTTGCAGCGCCTCGCGAGCGACTGCGACCAGCGCGCCGAACGCAGCCGGGTCGTGCACCGCGAGGTCGGCGAGGATCTTGCGGTCGACGTCGATGCCGGCGGCCTTCAGCCCCGCCACGAACCGCGAGTACGAAATGTCGTGCTGCCGGCACCCGGCATTGATCCGGACGATCCAGAGCCGCCGGAACTCACCCTTGCGTGCTCGCCGGTCGCGGTAGGCGTACCGGAGCGAGCGCATGACCTGCTCGTTGGCCTTCCGGAACCCGCGGCTCTTCGCGCCGGAGTAGCCCGAGGCCTTCTCGAGCACGGCGTGACGGTGCTTCTTGCCTTGAACGGAACGCTTGACCCTCGCCATCGTGCATGCCTCCTGCGTCGCGGCGGTGTGGCGCCGCGGTACCTAGGACCGCCCGAGCAGGCGCTCGACGTGCTTCTTGTCGCCGCCGGTGACCTCGGCGCCCCGGCCGAGACGACGTGTGCGGCGGCTCGACTTCTTCTCGAGCAGGTGCGAGCGAAACGCCTTGCGGCGCCGGATCTTGCCCGACCCCGTGACCCGGTAGCGCTTGGCCGCTCCCCGGTGTGTCTTCATCTTCGGCATCACTGCTCTCCTTCGCTGCCGTTCCCCGTCGGTGGCGGCGGCGCCGCGGCTGCTCGAGCCTTCGCCGGGCGCTTGATCGGGTGCAGAACCATCGTCATGTTGCGACCGTCCTGACGTGGTGCGGATTCGACGATCGCGATCTCGCTCACCTGCTCGGCGACGCGCTCCAGGATCCGCAACCCCAACTCCGGATGGAACACCTCCCGACCACGAAACATGATCGTCAGCTTGACCTTCGAGCCTTCCGCCAGGAAGCGCTCGACGTGCTTCATCTTCGTCACGTAGTCGTGCTCGTCGATCTTGGGCCGGAACTTCATCTCCTTGACGACGACGTTCGTGGCCTTCTTTCGCGATTCCTTGCGCCGTTGCTCCTGCTCGTACTTGTACCGGCCGTAGTTCATGATCCGGCACACGGGTGGATTGGCGTTCGGCGCAACCTCGACGAGATCGAGCTCTTCCTCACGGGCGATCGTGAGCGCCTCCGGCAGAGGCTTGACCCCGAGTTGCTCGCCCCCGGCTCCGATGAGCAGAACCTCGCGTGCTCGAATCCGGTCGTTGATCCTGGCGTCGTCTGTGGCTATGTGATCACCTCGCTGATAGCGCTGCTGAACTGGGTCCGTTGCCTCGCATCCATCCGGCCTGGTACTCCGGGGCGAAACGCGAAGATGACGGACTCGGGAAGTCCGCCATCGCTCGACCTGGGGCGGCCGTGACAACGAACCCGGGCTCGGCCCCACCCGTTGCTGCGGGAAGGTCGGCCGGGTGGGGAAAGCGGCAAACGCCGGTCCCACTTCCCAGCTCTGATGTGAAGAGGTCAGGATATCAGCGTGAGCACACTTTGGACGCCTGGCGGAGAGAACGACCCGGAAGAGCCCCAAGACGGTGCGCCGCCCGGCGATGCCGGCGGACCCGACGACGAGGCGGCCCGGGAGCAGCTCCGAGCGCTGCGCGAGCAACTCTCGCAGACGCCGGTGGCGGACATCGTCGCCAACCACGCCATCGGGTTGTGGGAGCTCGCGCTCCTGCACCTGTCGGCCGAGGAGGGAACCGCGCCCGACCTCGAGGAGGCGCGCCTTGCCATCGACGGCGTCGCCGCGCTCGTCGAAGGCTTGGAGGGTCGACTCGGCCGCCACCAGGAGCCGCTGCGCGAAGCGTTGGCGCAACTACGTCTCGCATTCGTCGAGATCAGCCGGCGCGCCGAGTCCCGTGACGGCGAAACAGGCGACGTGAGCGGATAGCGTCAGCCGGCGTGTCATCGCGGATCGAGCAGTACGCCATGATCGGCGACACCCAGACCGCCGCGCTCATCGGCGACGACGGCTCGGTCGACTGGATGTGCGCGCCACGCTTCGACAGCGGCGCGTGCTTCGCGGCGCTCCTCGGCGACGAGAACCACGGGCGGTGGCTCATTGCGCCCGCGGCGGGCGGCCGCGCCACGCGCCGTCGCTACCGCGATCACACACTGGTGCTCGAGACCGAGTTCGAGTCGCCGGAAGGCGCAGTGCGGATCATCGACTTCATGCCGATCCGCGACCAGACGGTCGACGTGGTCAGGATCGTCGAGGGGCTACGCGGTCATGTGCCGATGCAGATGCACCTGACGATTCGGTTCGACTACGGGCAGACCATCCCCTGGGTGCGCGACATCGGGGGCGCACTGGTGGCCGTGGCGGGGCCGGACGCCCTCGTGCTGCACGCACCGGTTGAAACGAAAGGCGTCGGGCACTCGACGGTCGCCGAGTTCACAGTCCGCGCCGGCCAGCGCGTGCCCTTCAGCCTCGCGTGGTACCCGTCGCACCAAGACGTGCCACGGGCGCGAAACGCGGCATGGTCTCTGAGTCGGACCGAATCGTGGTGGCACAACTGGTCGAAGAAGTGGACCTACGACGGCGACTATCCCGAAGCGGTACAGCGGTCCGTCATCACGCTGAAGGCGCTCACGTACGCACCGACGGGCGGGATCGTGGCCGCGCCCACGACCTCGCTGCCCGAGTGGATCGGCGGCGTCCGCAACTGGGATTACCGCTACTGCTGGCTTCGCGACGCGACTTTCTCGCTGCTCGCCCTGATCCACGCCGGGTACGAGGAGGAGGCGAAGGCGTGGCGCGCATGGCTCCTGCGCGCCACCGCCGGCGAGCCCGACGACCTGCAGATCATGTACGGCCCGGCCGGCGAGCGCCGGCTCACGGAGTGGGAGGTTCCCTGGCTGCCCGGGTACCAGGGGTCGAAGCCGGTGCGCGTCGGCAACGCGGCTTCCGAGCAGTTCCAGCTCGACGTGTACGGCGAGGTCATCGACGCGCTGTACGAGAGCCGTCGCGGCGCCATCGTCGAGCGCGACTTCCACGCCTTCGACTTGATCCTGGCCCTCGTCGATTTCCTCGAGGACGCTTGGAAGCGGCCCGACGAGGGGATCTGGGAAGTGCGAGGCCCCCGACAGCACTTCACCCATTCGAAGGTCATGGCGTGGGTCGCGTTCGACCGCATCGTCCGCGGGTTGCACGAGTTCGGCACCGAGGGCGACGCCTACGCTCCCGCTCGCTTTGCGGCAATCCGAGACGAGATCCACGCCGAGGTGTGCGCCAAGGCGTACGACGCCGACCGGAAGACGTTCGTCCAGGCCTACGGCTCGTCCAACCTCGACGCCGCCCTGCTGATGATGCCGCTCGTGGGCTTTCTCCCGGCGACCGACGAGCGGATGCAAGGCACCGTCGCAGCGATCCAGCGCGAGCTGACCACCGACGGCTTCGTGAGGCGGTACTCGACCGATACTGCCGTCGACGGACTCCCGCCGGGCGAGGGCGTGTTCCTGCCGTGCACGTTCTGGATGGCGGACAACCTCGCGCTGATGGGGCGCGTCGACGAGGCACGCGCGCTGTTCGAACGGCTAATCGGGCTCGCGAACGACGTGGGCCTCCTCGCCGAGGAGTACGACCCGGAGTCGGGACGGCACCTCGGAAACTTCCCGCAGGCGTTCACCCACGTCGCGCTGGTCAACAGCGGCTGCAACCTCTCACATCTCGCCGGCCCCGCCCACCACCGGAGCAAGCGCTAATCGCATTTCTCGATCCGGGCTGCCTCCCAGCGACCGGGGAGCCCGGCGACGACGTCGAACTCGACCGGCGTGCCCGGTGCGATCCGTCGGCTCCCGTTCGCGATCGCGGTGGAGTGGAACGGGAACGTCTTCCCATCGTCCGATTCGATCTCACCCAGGCCGCGGCGTTCGTCGAACGCGCGGACCTTTCCGCGGCGGCGGGCGGTCAATGGACGATCTTGGCGATGGGCAGCTCGATGCTGCCGGTGGCGCCGTGGTCCTTGAGCGCCGGGATCAGCGTGTTGATCTCGGCTTTGGCGACCACGGTCTCGACCGCGTAGGCCCCGCTGCCGGCGAGCTTCGACACCGTCGGTGACCGCAGCGCCGGGAGCAACGCGATCACGTCGTCGAGGCGATCCTCCTCGACGTTGAGCTTCACCAGCACCCGTCCACGCGCTTCGAGCGCACCGCTGAGGAGCGTCTGGATCTGTTCCATCGCCTTCCGGCGCTGCGGGTTCTCGTAGGCCACCGCATTGGCGATCAGCTCGGTGTGCGACACGAGGATCGTGTCGAGCACCTTCAGCCCGGCGGCGCGTAGAGCCCGGCCCGTCTCCGTGATCTCGACGACCGCGTCCGCGATCTCCGGCACCTTGGCCTCGGTCGCGCCGTAGGACAACGAGATCTCGGCCTCGACGCCGTGCTTCTCGAAGTAGCGGCGGGTCAGCTCGGGATACTCGGTGTGGATGCGCACCCCCGCCGGCAAGTCGGTGACGCTCCGATAGGGCGCGTCCGCCGCCACCGCGAGCACCACGTTGATGGGCCGTGCGGTCGCCTTCGAGTAGTGCAGCTCGGTCAGCGTCACGACGTCGGCGCCGGTCTCCTCCACCCAGTCGCGGCCCGTGACGCCCACGTCGAACAAGCCGTCGGCGACGTAGCGCGGGATCTCCTGCGGCCGCAGGATGCGGACGTCGGCGACACGAGGGTCGTCGATCGACGCCCGGTAGTCGACACCCGAGCTCCGGCTCACTGCCAGGTCGGCGTCCTCGAACAGCTGCATCGTCGCCTGCTCGAGCGAGCCCTTGGGAAGCACCAGGCGCAGCATGCTCAGGCCTGCTTCCCGACCTGCCGGAGGAGGTCGACCATCTCGACGGCGGTGGCGGCCGCCTCGGCGCCCTTGTTGCCCTCGGTCCCGCCGGCGCGGGCGAGCGCCTGGTCCACGTCGTCGGTGGTGAGCACGCCGAACGCGATCGGCACGCCGGTGTCGAGAGCGACGCGGCTGACGCCGGACGCGCACTCGCCGGCGACGAAGTCGAAGTGGGGTGTGTCGCCGCGGATGACGGCGCCGAGACAGATCACGGCGTCGAGCTCCCCCGACTCGGCGAGCTGCTTCGCCACGAGCGGAATCTCGAACGCGCCGGGGACCCAGGCCACCGGGACCGAGTCGGGGTCGAGCCCGTGCTCGGCGAGCTCGTGTTGCGCGCCTTCGAGCAGCGGCTTGGTCACGTCGTCGTTGAACCGGCCGGCGACGATCGCGAGGCGCATCCCGGCGGCGTCGGGCTTGCCTTCGTACTCCGTGTACTTGCCCATGTGTGTACGAGGCTAACTACGACCGAGGCCTTCGTCCTCGATTTCCAGCAGGTGGCCCATCTTCTCCTGCTTGGCGCGCAAATACGCGATGTTCTCGTCGGTCGGTCGCGACCGGAGCGGGACGCGTTCGACGATCTCGAGGCCGTAGCCCTCGAGCCCTCCGTACTTGGCCGGGTTGTTCGTCATGACACGCATCGTGGTGATGCCGAGGTCGACGAGGATCTGCGAACCGATGCCGTATTCGCGGGAGTCGATCGGGAAGCCGAGCTCGACGTTGGCCTCGACGGTGTCGCGGCCTTGGTCCTGGAGCGTGTACGCACGCAGCTTGTGGCCGAGTCCGATCCCCCGCCCCTCGTGCCCCCGCAGGTAGACGATCACTCCTTCGTTCTCGTCCGCGACGCGTTCGAGCGCCAGATCGAGCTGCAGGCCGCAGTCGCAACGAATCGAGCCGAACACGTCGCCCGTCAGGCACTCGGAGTGCACGCGCACGAGCACGTTCGATTTCCCGGCGACCTCCCCGCGCACGAACGCCATGTGCTCGGTGCCGTCGAGCAGCGACTCGAACACGTAGGCCGTGAACTCGCCGTACTTGGTCGGGATGCGTGCCTCGGAGATGCGGCGCACGAGCTTCTCGCGATGCCGGCGATAGCGGATGAGGTCGGCGATCGAGATCATCGCGAGGTCGTGCTCGGCAGCGAAGCGCTCGAGCTCGGGCAGCCGGGCCATGGTCCCGTCGTCGTTCACCACCTCCGCCAGCACGCCGGCGGGCGAAAGGCCGGCGAGGCGGGCGAGGTCGACGGCCGCTTCCGTATGCCCGGCGCGCTTGAGCACGCCGCCCTCCCGGTACCGCAACGGGAAGATGTGCCCGGGCCGAGCGAGGTCGTCGGGCCGGGTCTCCGGATCGATCAGTGCATGCACGGTCGTCGCCCGGTCGGCGGCGGAGATGCCCGTGGTCGTGCCCCGCTTGGCATCGACCGAGACCGTGAACGCGGTCCGGTACGCCGTCGTGTTGTCGGCGACCATCATCGGCAGCTGCAGCTCGTCGAGACGCGTGCCCTCGAGGGGCATGCAGACCACGCCGCTGGTGTGGCGGACCATGAAGCCCATCGTCTCGGGTGTCGTCTTCTCCGCCGCGATGATCAAGTCGCCCTCGTTCTCGCGATTGGCGTCGTCGACGACGACGACGGCCTCGCCGCGGGCGATCGCGTCGATCGCGTTCTCGATCTCTGTGAACGGCATCGTCAGTTCCCTTCGCGGGAGGTCGGGACGAGCAGACGCTCGACGTACTTGGCGATCAGGTCGGCTTCGAGGTTCACGGCCGCGCCCGGGTCCTTGTACCCGAGGGTCGTGACGGCGAGCGTGTGCGGGATGACGGCCACGTCGAAGGAGTCGTCGCCCAGCGCGGCCACGGTCAGGCTGATCCCGTCGACCGCGACCGACCCCTTCTCCACCACGTAGCGGAGCGCCTCCGGCGGTGCCGAGAACGTGAAGCGCGTCGACCCGTCGGCGAGCGGCGTGCGGACGGCGACGCGCCCGACGGCGTCGACGTGCCCCTGCACAAGATGGCCGCCGAGATGGTCGGACAGGCGCAGGGGTCGTTCGAGGTTCACCGGGTCGTCCCGTTCGAGCGAGCCGAGCGCGGTGCGCTCGAGGGTCTCGATGACGGCGTCGGCTGCCCACGAGTCGTCGCCGCGGTCGACGACGGTGAGGCAACAACCGTTCACCGCGATCGAATCGCCGGCGCGGGCGTCGGCCAGCACCTTCGACGCTGCGATCTCGAGGCGCGCTCCGCCTTCGCGGCGGTCGATCGCGCGGACGCTTCCGAGCTCCTCGATGATGCCCGTGAACACGTCAGCCGTCCTCGGGCTCGTATTCGAGGCGGACGTCGTCGTCGATGGGCGTCGCAGACACGAGCCGCCACGCTTCGGCGTCGGCGATCGAGTCGACATCGCGCGCACGGAACGCGGGGAGCCCGCCCGGGCCGAGAATCTTGGGCGAGACGTACGCGACGAGGCGATCGACGAGCCCGGCGGCGAGCAGCGCGCCGTGCAGCGTTGCGCCCCCTTCGAACAGGGCCGTCACGACGCCGTTCCGTCCGAGCAGCTCGAGCGTCGCAACCAGGTCGACGCCTCCCGGGACGGCCGGGACCGTCTCGACCTTCGCGCCGGACGCCCGCCAGTCGTCCACCGCCTCAGACGGAGCGGCTTCCGTGGTGACGACAAGCGTGGGCGCGAGCGCGGCGTCGAAGAGCGGCCCCGCGGCCTTGACGCGGCCGCGGGCGTCGAGGAGCACGCGTAGCGGCTGACGATCGGCGGGAGGCTCGACGTCGCGAGCGGTGAGGGAGGGGCGATCGGCGAGTGCCGTGCCCGCGCCGATCACGACCGCCTGCGACTCGGCCCGGAGGCGATGGGCGTCGGCGCGTGCGGCGACGCCGGTGATCCAGCGCGACGACCCGTCGGCCGCCGCCGTCCTGGCGTCGAGGCTCATCGCCGTCTTCATCAGGCACCACGCCCGGTTGGTACGGCGGTGGTGCAGGTACGGCGCCAGCGACCGGCGCGCGCTCGTGGCGCCCGGCCCGACCTCGACGGCGAGCCCGGCCGCGCGGAGCCGGTCGAACCCGCGCCCTGCGACCCTCGGATCCGGATCCTCGAGCGCCACCACGACGCGCCGGACGCCGGCTGCGATGAGCGCGTCCGCGCACGGTGGCGTACGCCCCTGGAAGGCGCAGGGCTCGAGCGTGACGTAGGCGGTGCCGTTGCGGGCCCGCTTCCCCGCCGCCTCGAGCGCGTGGGCCTCGGCGTGAGGTGTCCCCGGGCTTCGGTGCCATCCCTCGCCGGCGATCGCACCCTGCTCGTCGACGATGACGCACCCGACCCAGGGATTCGGCGACGCGGAGCGACGGCCGTGCTCGCCCAGCGCCACCGCCCGGGCGATCAGGTCGCTGTCCGTGGCCTTCACCGGCGCACCTCGAACTCAGGGATCTCTCGATCGCTGCCGAGACCTCGGGCGCGGGGACGGCGCGGCCGGCACGCCTTGCGCGGCGCGCCGCCGGACGCCCTCTCCCATCCGGACTCTCACCGTCGGCCCCGGCTTCTCACCGGGTCAACCGCACGGCTGGCGACCGTGGGCTCGCGGGCTCCCGCAGGCCGTGCCGTGCTGCCTGCGATTACCGCCGGTCGGGACTTGCACCCAAACCCCGAGGGCTCTGCTCTGTTTTCGGCTTCTACTTGACTAGCGGGTCAACTGTAATCGAGTGAAAGTGTAACGCGTTTCAATTTCGTGATCAATGGGGATGCTCGCCCGCCAGCAGCTCGAGGGCGTGCGGAAGCGCGGGGAGCACGGCCTCGAGGCACTCGACGGCTCCGCCCGACGACCCGGGGAGGTTGCAGACGAGCGCCTGCCCCACCGCGCCGCACACGCCCCGCGAGAGCATCCCGAACGCCCGGTCGCCTCGATCGCTGACGCGCCGCATCGCCTCGGCCAGGCCGGGCGCCTCGCGCTCGACTACGGCACGTGTCCCCTCGGGCGTGAGGTCGCGCGGCCCGAACCCGGTCCCACCGGTCGTGACCACGAGCCCGGCGAAGTCCGTCGTCATGGTCCGCAGGGCCCCGGCGACGGCGTCGCGGCCGTCCCGGGTGACCTCGTGGGCGGCGATCTCGTACCCGGCGTCCTCCAGACGGGCGACGAGCGCGACGCCTGACTTGTCCTCGCGCGACCCGTCCGCGACACCGTCCGACACGGTCAGCACCTTCGCCGTGAGCGTCACCCGATCACGACGTCGCGGGCCACGCCGCCTCGCGGATCTGCCGCGCAGCCGCGGCCGGGTCGTCGGCGTGGAAGATGGCGCTCCCGGCCACGAGGATGTCGGCGCCGGCGGCGGCGGCCCGCGGCGCGGTCTCCCGGTTGATGCCGCCGTCGATCTCGAGCTCGACCGGCAGGCCGCCCGCGTCGACTACGCGCCGGGCGGCGGTGAGCTTGTCGAGCACCGACGGGATGAAGGCCTGCCCCCCGAAACCGGGATGCACGCTCATGAAGAGGAGAACGTCGATCTCCTCGACGTACGGGAGCACGGCCTCGACCGGCGTCTCGGGGTTGTGGGTGAGCCCGACGCGCAGGCCGAGCTCGCGCATCGCCGCGAAGAGCGGCCGCGGGTCGCCGAGCTCGATGTGCACGGTGCACCCGTCGGCGCCCGCGTCGGCGAAGTCCTCGAGGAGCTCGCCCGGGTTGTCGACCATGAGGTGACAGTCGAGGTGGAGGTCGGTGCGCTTGCGCAGCGACTTCACGACCGGTGGCCCGATCGTGAGGTTGGGCACGAAGTGCCCGTCCATCACGTCGACGTGGAGGAGGTCGGCCTCGGCGGCGACGCGTTCGACGTCGTCGGCGAGCTGGGCGAAGTCGGCCGACAGGATCGACGGCGCGATCTTGGCCCCGGTCATGGCATCACCCTAGGTGCGGCGAAGGCGAAGGACATACATCCCGTCCGTGCCGGCGTCGTGCGGGAGCAGGACCGCGCCTCTTCCGCGCGCTCGCCATGGCGCGCCCGGCGGCGGCTCGGCGACGAGCTGCGGAAGCTCGCGTTCCGCCCAGGCGTCGACCCCGGTCGTCTCTTCCGCGGTCAGCGTGCACACCGAGTACACGACGACCCCGCCCGGCCTGACGACGCGGGCGGCGTCGCGCAGGAGATCGCGCTGGAGCGCCACGAGCCCGGGAAGGTCACCGGGCCGGATGCGCCACCGGAGCTCGGCCCGGCGGCGGAGCACGCCCAGGCCGCTGCACGGCGCGTCGACCAGGGCCCGGTCGGCGCACGCCGTCCGGACCGGGAGCGCCCGACCGTCGGCGACCACCGGAAGGACCCGATCGAGCCGGAGCCGGTCTCGCGCCGAAGCGACGAGGCGGATCCGCCCCGGATGGACGTCGCAGGCGACGACGCGCCCGTG
>DASZGY010000038.1:0-25546 GCA_035938395.1 Acidimicrobiia bacterium | reverse complement strand
CACCGACGTCCCGTACCGGCTGCTGCCCACCCGCGACGACCTGCGTGCCCTCACCCGGTACCAGGAGCGACAGGCACGGCGCGACCGGTTGACCCGAGTTGTGCGGTCGGCCGGGCAGCGGGCGGCCGGGCTCGTGAACCGGCGCTAGCGGGGCGCCGCCGAAGTAGCCGCCGTTACGCTGGCGAAATCTTCTGGCGCGACCCTCGGAAACATCGACCCGTGGAAGTGGTTCGAGCGCGCACGATGTACGACGGGAGGTATGTGTGACGGCAGCGATCGACGTGGTCCGGCAGGCGTTCGCTGCGATGGAAGCGGGCGACATGGCCACGGCGTCGGCGGCGTTCGCGCCCTCGCTCGTGTACAGGCTGCACGGCGGTCACCCGCTCGCCGGCACCTTCGACGGCAAGCAGGCGGCGCTCGGCGCGATGGGGGCGCTCGCGCAGGCCGGAGGCGCCGGGACGACGCTGCGGCTCGCCGATGTCCAAGCGGCCGGCCCCGAACTCGTGCTTGCGCACCTCGTGCGCCGTGCGGGTGGTGATGCGGGTCCGCTCGAGAGTGACGTCGCGACGATCCTGCGCGTCGAGGACGACGCGATCACCGAGATCGTCACCGTGTCGTCGCGCGCGCTCGACACCTACTGGTCGAGCGTTACGTAACTCCACCGAACCATTAGCGGGGCGCGCGGGCGGCCGTCAGCACGTCGCGCAGCGTCTCGTCGAGGAGGATCTCGGGCTCCCATCCGGTCGCCGCCCGGAGCCGCGCCGGGTCGCCGACGAGGCGGGGGACGTCGACCGGGCGGACGAGCTCGGGATCGACGACGAGCTCGAGCGGCGCGTCACTCGTCGCGAGCATCGTGTCGGCGATCTCCCGCACGCTCACACCGTGCCCGGAGCACACGTTGTACGCCTCGCCCGGCGTTCCGTGCTCGACGAGAAGTCGGTACGCGCGCACGATGTCCCGCACGTCGCTGATGTCACGGACGACGTCGACGCGGCCGACACTGACCTTGTTGCCCTCGTCGCGTTCGGCGTCCGCGATGCGCTGCGCGAGCGCAGGGACGAGCATCGACGCGCTCTGCCCCGGACCCGTGTGGTTGAACGCGCGGACGCGCAGCGTCCCCAACCCGTCCCCGAGGAACGCCTGCAACGCGAGGACGTCGGCGGCGGCTTTGCTCGCGCCATACGGCGTGACGGGGCGGATCGGCGACTCCTCCGTCAACGGGAGCTCGTCGGGGCCCACGACGCCGTACAGGTCGGCGCTGCCCGCGACGAGCACACGGTCGACGCCCGCTTCGGCGCACGCCCGCAACACGTTGAGCGCGCCCACGGCATTGACGCGGAAGACGGTCTCGGGCGCGTCCCACGACCGACCGATGTGGCTCAAGGCGGCCAGGTGGTACACGGCGTCCGGCCGTGCCGCGCCCAGCACGTCGCGCACCTCGGCCGCATCGGTGACGTCGACCGAGGGAGTGCCGGTGCGGTCGATCGTCACCACGTGGTCGCCCTGGCTCCGGAGGAACGGGACCAGGTAGCTCCCGACGAAGCCGCTGCTCCCGGTGACCGCAGCCCTCACGCCAGCGACCGGTACAAGTCGACGAAACGGGGTGCGATCTGCGGCCAGCTGTACCGCTCGACGAGCCGGCAACCGCGGGCGACGAGGTCGCGGCGCAGCTCGTCGTCGTGCACCACCCGATCGAGCGCGCCGGCCAGGCCCTCGACGTCGGAGGGATCGACGAGCACGGCGGCGTCGCCGAGCGTCTCGGGCAGCGCGCCGGCGCGCGCCGCGACCACGGGCACTCCGGCGCCCATGGCCTCCAGCGGCGGGAGCCCGAAGCCCTCGTAGATCGAGGGGTACGCGAGCACGCGGGCTCCGTTGAGCAGGTCCCGCCGCTCCGCGTCGCTCACGTACCCGAGTCGCACGACGCGGTCGGCGTGCTTCGCCGCCGTCAGGGCGTTCTGGAACTCCGATGCACCCCAGCCGTCGGCCCCGGCGACGACGAGACGCAACGCCGGGTCGCGCGGCGCCATCTGGTCGAAGGCGCGCACGAGCACGGGCAGGTTCTTGCGCGGCTCGACCGTCCCGAGCGCGAGCACGTACCGCTCGCTCCCGGCGATGGCACGGCCGCGCGCCGGGTCGCCACCGGCGCTGGGACGGACGCCGAGCGGGATCTGCACGATCCGCGTGTCGTCGATCCCGAAGTGCTCGCGCACCTCGCCGGCGACGAACTCGCTCGTCGCATGCACCACCGCGCCCCGGTCGAGGGCCCGCTTCACGAGCCGGCCGTACTGCAGCGTGTCGGGTGTGCACAGCTCGGGGAAGCGCACGAAGGTCAGGTCGTGGATCGTCACCACGACGGGGCTGCGCGCCGGCGGGCCGATGAACGTGGCGTGCACGACGTCGACCCGGCCGGTCCAGAACTCGACGCGCGGCATGTCGCTGTGCAGCCACAAGGCGCGGATGAGGCGAGCGGGGATCGCGCGGACGGCGGGGCGGACACCGGGCGGGATCCGGTCGGCGAGCTTCTGCCGGCCGCGGAACGTGAGCGCGTAGGCGACCAGGTCGAGGTCGGTGCGTCCGGCGAGCGTGTCGAGGAGCCCGTGGGCGACTTCGCCGACCCCGGTCGCATCCCCCAGCAGCGGCGTGCCGTCGACGGCGAGCCGCAGCGGCGCGCTCATCCGACCGGTCGCGGCGACGGCGGCTTTGCCGACAATCGCTGCAGAGCCGGAGCTTGCGACGGCGCCAATGGAGTCAGATCTCGAGCGGCTCGTGCTCGATGCCCTCCAGGAGCCGCTCGACGCTCTCGGCGGGCACACCGGCGCGCATCTGGCGAGCGAGCAGCACCGCCATCACCGCCGCGCACCCGAGGCAGGCGAAGAGGAAGGCGAGCTCCACCCGGAGGAACAGCTCGACGCCGGCCGCGGACATCGCGACCAGCGCGATCGCTCCGACCACGATGCCGATCACCCACGACACCGTCGCCTTGGCGTGGCCCATCAACGCGATCAGTGCCTGGGCGAGCGTGAGCGCCAGGATGAACGCGCCGCTCCCCGCCGCGAGCATCGCGAGCTCGCTGCCGCTGATGGTCTTGTCGAAGAAAAGCTTCACGGCCCAGGGCCCGAGCACGAGCGCGCCGACCACACCGATCACGCCGACGGCGATCACGATCAGCACCAGCTTGCGCAGGCCGTTCTTGAAGTCCTCGTGCTCGCCCGCACCCGCGAGGCGCGCCAGCTTCGGGAGCAGTGCCGCCTGCACCGCCTGGAACAGGATGATCGGGACGCGAGCGAGGAAGAACCCGGAGACGAACGCGGCGACCTCGGCGTGCTGCGCGCTGGTGGCGAGAACGGTCGCGATCAGGATCGGCGCGTAGCTCAACCCCTGGGCGAGGACGGACCCGCTCAGCAGGTACCCGAGATTGGACGAGAGCTCCGACCACGGCGCCTGCGGGCCCGGCTCGACGAGCCCGTGCTGCTTGCGCAGCGCGAGCAAGCTCGCGAGCACCGGCGGGATGGCGAGGCACAGGCCGTACGCGACCGGGTTGGTGACACCGGCGAACCACAAGATGACCGCGGGCAGGAGGCGGATGCACCCCTCGGCGCCGAGGATGACGCCGTAGGGGCCGAAGCGCCCGTTCCCCGAGAGCGTGCCGCGCGTCAGGTGCTGCGCGGCGTACGTGACGAGCGCGATCGCGAAGCAGATGACGAGGCCGCCGACGCCCTTGAACAGGTTCTCGCGCAGCACGCCACTGAACAGCAGCGTGAGCAACAGGAGCCCCGCGGTGCCCCACAACGCCGCGATCGCGGCGCGTCGCACGACGGGCCCGCCCCCGATGTGGAGGGCGCGGCGGTGGGCCAGCGCGCGACCGACCTCCTGCTCGAGGGGAAGGAAGCAGCCGGGCGCGACCACGAACACCAACGGCCAGAGCCCGCCGATGACGGCGGCGTAGTCCTTCTCGCTGAGGCCGCGGGCGCAGGCGATGAAGAAGCCGTACGTCGCGATGCCGGTGACGGCGAGGCCGATCCCGACCGCGAACGTGCCCTCGGGGACGGCCTTCTTGGCCGCTTCGAGCGACCGCTGTGCGCGTTGTGCCATCGGTTCCTTGCTGGGTGGATCGATACCCCGGGCTTGCGCGGTTCCCGGGACCGACGTGACAGGGTATCCCGTTACCCGCAGGTGAGCGGGTTCGGCGGCGTCGACGATCCGGCGCGAGGATCGCACCGAATGGGGCGAGGCACGTGAGTACCCGTACGCTCATCCTGCTGGCCGCGATTACCGGCCTGGCGATCCTCGCCGCCGGCGCGATCCAGATCCTCCTGGCCCGCTGAGAGCGCCCGCCGTCCGGCGTGGCGGACCTGAAAGAATGACCTCTACACCCGAAATCGGTGAGCGAAGGGGGTGGCCACCCTGGCCGAGCAGTTCGACGTCGTGATCCTCGGAGGAGGACCGGGCGGATACGGCGCCGCGCTCTACGGCGCGTCGGCTGGTCTGCGCGTCGCGCTGATCGAGGACCAACGAGTCGGGGGCACGTGCCTCCACCGGGGCTGCATCCCGGCCAAAGAGCTCCTGCAGACGGCCGAGGTGCTCCGCACCGTGTCGGGCGCCAAGGAGTTCGGCGTCGACGCCGGGCAACAGCCGACGCTCGACCTGCGCACCAGCCAGACGCGCAAGCAGCAGGTGGTGGACCGGCTCACCCGCGGGCTGGAAGGCCTCCTGTCGAACCGGAGCGTGACCGTCGTGCCGGGGACCGGCTCACTGATCGACGCCGGCGCTCGTCACGTGCGCGTGTCGGACGGCTCGGAGCTCCAGGGCACCGGTCTGATCCTGGCGACCGGCTCGCTCCCGCGGCCGCTGCCCGGGCTCGAGTTCGACGGCGACCGCATCCTCAACTCCGACCACGTGCTCATGCTCGACGAGGTGCCGGGCCGCGTGCTGATCATCGGCGCAGGCGCGATCGGCTGCGAGTTCGCGTCGCTGCTGAGCGACGTCGGCAGCGACGTGACGCTCGTCGAGGCGTTGCCGCGCATCCTGCCCGGCGTCGACGTCGAGGCGGCCGACGTCGTCGGCCGCTCGTTCCGAAAGCGCGGGGTGAGCCTGCACACTGGCGTGCGTGTCACCGGCATCGACGGCGCGCGCGAGCTGACCGTGAGCTACGACACGTCCGAAGGCTCGCAGCAAGTCGTCGTCGACAAGGTCGTGGTGAGCATCGGCCGGCGGCCGCGCTCCGAAGGGATCAACCTCGAAGGCTCGGGGGTCGAGGTCGACGAACGCGGGTTCATCCGGGTCGACAGCCTCATGCGGACGACGGTGCCGGGGGTGTACGCCGTGGGCGACGTGGTCGACGCCCCGCAGCTGGCACACGTCGGGTTCGCGGAGGCGGTCGTCGCCATCAAGACGATCCTCGGAGAGGAGGCGACCCCGGTCGACTACGAGAAGGTCCCGTGGGGGATCTATTGCCATCCCGAGGTCGCGTTCGCCGGGTACACCGAGGAGCACGCACGCGAGCTCGGCTACGACGTCGTGACGCAGGTGCAGCGCTTCGGCGGGAACAGCCGGGCGCTCATCATCGGCGAGACCGACGGGCTCGTGAAGATCGTCGCCGAACGTGAAGGGGCGATCCTCGGCGTGCACATCGCCGGCCCCTGGGCGACCGAGCTGCTGCAAGAGGGCTACCTGGCCGTGAACTGGGAGGCCAGCCCGGCGGAGGTCGGGGCGTTCATCCATCCCCACCCGACCTTGAGCGAGCTGTTCGGCGAGTCCGCGCTCGCGCTCACCGGTCGCAGCCTGCACGCCTGAACGACGGAGGACCCCCGGTGGACATCCAGATGCCGCAGCTCGGTGAGACCGTGACCGAGGGGACGATCACGCGCTGGCTCAAGAACGTCGGCGACCACGTCGATGCCGACGAACCGCTCTTCGAAGTCTCCACCGACAAGGTCGACTCGGAGGTCCCCGCGCCTGCGGCCGGGACGCTGAGCGAGATCCTCGTCCAGGAGGGCGAGACGGCCGAGGTCGGCACCCGCCTCGCGGTGATCTCGGACGGCGCCGGCGCGGGCGCATCGGGGGCTCCGGCGACCACCTCGGGGGCTCCGCCCCGGGCGGCGGCCACGGCACCGCCGGCCTCTCCACCGCCGGCGGCTCCCCCGCAGCCGCCCCGGCCCGCGCCCGCGACGCCCACCCCGCCGCCCCGGCGCGAGCCGGTCGCGCCGGCCGCGACCGCCTCGGCGACCACCTCCGGGCCGCCGAGCACCTCGGGGGCTCCGCCGACCACCTCGGGGGCTCCGCCCCAAGGGGCGACGGGCGGACAGCTCATGTCGCCGGTCGTGCGCAGGTTGCTCAACGAATACGGCCTCGATGCCGGCGAGGTGCAGGGGAGCGGCGAAGGCGGCCGCATCACGCGCAACGACGTCCTCGACGCCGCCTCCCGCCGGCAGGGCGCCACGACCACCTCGGCGGCTCCGCCGCAACCCGCGCCGAGCGTGCCCCCGCCCGCCGCGCGCCCGGCGCCGGCGGCAGCTCCGCCGCCCGCCACCAGGACCGCGCCGGTGCTGCCGGCGCGCCCGGCGCCGGACGAGACCGCTCCGATCGCGCGGAGCGAAGCCGCCCCCCCGGCGGCGGCCCGCACCGGCGACGAGACCGTCCCGTTCGACAACATTCGCCGCCGTACGGCCGAGCACATGGTCAGCTCGAAGGCGACCAGCCCGCACGTGTACACGTCGATCGAAGTCGATTACGAGCGCGTCGACCGCGCCCGGCGGGCCGAGCAGGACGACTGGAGGATCCGCGAAGGATTCCCCCTCACGTACCTCCCGTTCATCGTGCGTGCGTTCTGCGACACGGTCGAGGAGTACCCGAACATCAACGCCAGCGTCGACGGCGAGAACCTCGTCGTCCACCACGACATCCACGTCGGCATCGCCGTCGATCTCGACTTCAAGGGCCTCATCGCGCCCGTGATCCGCAACGCCGACGGCAAGCGCCTGCGGCTCATCGCCCGCGAGATCCACGATCTCGCGACCCGCGCCCGCAGCAAGCAGCTCATGCCGGACGAGATCGCGGGCGGGACGTTCACGATCACGAACCCGGGCCCGTGGGGCACGTACATGACCCTGCCGATCATCAACCAGCCGCAGGTCGCGATCCTCTCCACCGACGGCATCCGCAAGCGGCCCTGGGTCGTGACCGGCCCGGACGGCGAAGACTCGCTCGCCATCCGCCACGTCGGCATGCTGGCGCTCACGTGGGACCACCGCGCCTTCGACGGCGCGTATGCCGCCGCGTTCCTCCAGGCAATGAAGGACGAGATCCAGGGACGCGACTGGGGGGCCGAGCTCGCGTGAGCGCGTTGCGCATCCGCTGGCTCGGGCGGGTCCCGTACGCGGAGGCCGACGAGCTCCAGCGGGCCCTGCTCGAGCGCGCCGCCGACGACTACCTACTTCTGCTCGAGCACCCGCACGTGTACACACTCGGCAAGTCCGCCGACCCTGCTCACGTTCTCGTCCCGCCGGCGTCGGTCGGCGCCGACCTCGTGCGCGCCGACCGCGGCGGCGACGTCACGTACCACGGGCCCGGCCAGCTCGTCGGCTACCCGATCGTGACGCTGCCCGAGTGGCGCGCCGGCCAGCGTGACGTCGTCGCCTACGTGCGGCGCCTCGAGGCCGTGCTGATCTCGGCGCTCGGCGACCTCGGCGTCGAAGCGGAGCGCGACGACGGGTACACGGGCGTATGGGTCGGCGGCGAGAAGATCGCCGCCATCGGAGTCCGGGTGTCGCGCGGACGCACCCGCCACGGCTTCGCCCTGAACGTCGATCCCGACCTGTCGATGTTCGGCCACATCGTCCCGTGCGGCATCGCCGACCGCGGCGTCACCTCCCTCGCCGCACAACTCAACTCCGCGCCCGACATGCACGACGTCGTCGACGCCGTCACCGCCCGCTTCACCGAGCACTTCCCCTACGCGGACGTCGAGCGCCAGGACGTCGTCTGGCGCGAGCGCGCATCCGACCTGTCGGCGTTCACGCGTGAGGGAGCTGACGTCAGGTCACGCCCGTCAGCTCCGGCTCCGTCGGCGACCGGGACGCACGCGCCCGTCCGCCTGTTGGGCCGGCTCGCGGAAGCGGGCGTCGAGGCGCCGGCGGAGGATCCTGCGTTCCGGCGGCCGGAGTGGATGAAGGTCAAGGCCGACCTCGGCCCGAACTACCGCGAGACGAAGCGGATCATGCGGGGCCTGTCGCTGCACACGGTGTGCGAGGAGGCGGGCTGTCCCAACATCTACGACTGCTGGGCCGACAAGACCGCCACGTTCATGATCCTCGGCGATCGGTGCACGCGTGCGTGCGGGTTCTGCCTCGTCGATACCCGCCATCCGCTCCCGCTCGACGGCGAGGAGCCCGAGCACGTCGCTGACGCCGTCGCCCAGCTCGGTCTCGCCCACGCTGTCATCACCAGCGTGGCACGCGACGACACGCTCGACGGCGGCGCGAGTGTGTTCGCGGCGACGATCCGCGCAGTGCGCACCCGCACGCCGCGCACCGCGGTCGAGGTGCTCATCCCCGACTGCAAGGGCGATCCCGAGGCGTTGGCGGTCGTCTTCGACGCCCGGCCCGACGTCCTGAACCACAACCTCGAGACGGTCGCGCGGTTGCAGCGGGCGGCGCGACCGTCGGCGGCGTACTTCCGATCGCTCGCGTTACTGGCGCGCGCCAAGGACGTGGGGCTCACGACCAAGTCGGGGATCATCCTCGGCATGGGCGAGACCGAGGACGAGCTGCGCGGCGCGATCGCCGACCTCCGGAACGTCGGCGTCGACATCCTCACGCTGGGTCAGTACCTGCGCCCGACGGCTCGCCACCTCCCCGTCGTCCGGTGGTGGACGCCCGCCGAGTTCGACACGCTGGGTGAGTACGCGCGCGGCCTGGGCTTCGCGCACGTCGAGTCGGGGCCCCTCGTGCGCTCCAGCTACCACGCCCGCAGCGCGGCGGCGTCTGCCGGGCTCGTCCCCGCCGCCGCCGGATTCTCGTAATGGGCCGGGTCCTCGACGCGATCACCGACGAGCTGGCCGCGTTCATCGCCGCCCAGCGCGTGTTCTTCGTCGCAACCGCTCCCGCCGACGGCGGCCACGTGAACCTGTCGCCCAAGGGCTTGGACACCTTTGCCGTCATCGATCCGAACACGGTCGCGTACCTCGACCTCACCGGAAGCGGCGTCGAGACGATTGCTCACCTGCGCGAGAACGGGCGCATCACAATCATGTTCTGCGCTTTCGACGGCAAGCCGAACATCGTGCGCCTCTACGGGCGCGGCGAGGTGCTCCCGACCGGCGACCCCGAGGCGGACGCGCTGCTCCCGCGCTTCGGTGAGTACCCCGGCGCGCGGTCGGTGATAAGCGTCCAGGTGGACCGCGTCTCCACGTCATGCGGCTACGGCGTCCCGCTCCTCAGCTACGAGGGCAAGCGCGACCAGCTGCTCCAGTTTGCGGAGCGGCGCGGCCCCGACGGCCTCGTCGAGTACCGGGAAGAGATGAACGCCGTCAGCATTGACGGCCTCCCCGGCTTGACCGACTCGTAGAACCTGAGGGCGAATGGCCTCGTCAGATGCCTCCGAAGGAAGCCCCTTTTTGCGGCGGCCCAGACTTCACCGCCCACGGTTCCGCCGCCCTACCGAGTATCGGTTTCCCTGGACGTGTCAGATCCCCGATCTTGCCGACCGGTACCGCGAGTTGTTCGGAGAGCGAAAAACCGATGGCACGTTCGTGGAGGTCGGTGCGTACGACGGGGACACGTTCTCGAACACGTCCGGGCTCGCGGACCTCGGGTGGGAAGGGTTGTACGTCGAGCCGGTCCCACGCTACGCCCGCGCTTGTGCCCGCCGGCACGCGGCAAACAAGGGGATCTCGGTTGCAAGGTGCGCGGTCGGCACGGAGATGGCGGAGATCGATCTCCACTACGGAGAGGGACTGACCACCGCGCTGAAGGACCAGGTCGAGGTGTACGAGCAGGTGGAGTGGACGAAAGGGTTCCACAAGGGGCAACGAATGCGGGTCCCGCAATTCCCACTCGAGCATCTCCTGCTCAAGGCTGGGATCGAACCCGGTTTCGAGCTGTTGGTCGTCGACGTCGAGGGCTCGGAGGATGCCGTATTCGAGTCTTTCTCGCTCGACGCCTGGAAGCCGCGGGTGATGATTGTCGAGCTCATCGACGGCCATCCGAGCTTCCAGTCGTTCGATCACGTGATCCGGAGGTCGAGCAGGCTCCGCACCCGAATACAGCAGGCGGGGTACCGCGAGCACTACGTGGACGAGGTCAACACGATCTTCAGCCGCGCGAACTGATCAGGCCATTCCAGGCCCCTTAGGCTCGTCTCGCGACCAAGGAGAGGCATTGCTCACCAAACGAATGGATCGCGTTCGCGGTCGTATGGGTGAGCTCGGCGTCGACGTGCTGCTGCTCTCGATCGGTGCCGATCTGCCGTGGCTCACCGGCTACGAGGCGCTCGAGACGGAGCGCCTCACGATGCTCGTGCTGCCACGCGACGGCGACGCCACGCTGGTCGTGCCGCGCCTCGAAGCGGCGCGCGTCGACGAGCAGCCCGACGGGTTCTCGATCGCGGCGTGGGACGAGACCGACGACCCCATCGCCGTCGTGGCCAAGCTGGCCGGCGCGCCGGCAACAGCTGCCATTGGCGATCACACGTGGGCGCGCTTCCTGCTCGATCTCAAGCGCGCTCTGCCGCGCACCTCGTTCCGGAAGGCGAGTGAGGTCACGGCGGCGTTGCGCATGGTGAAGGACGCGGCGGAGGTTGACGCTCTGCGTGCCGCAGCGCGCGCGGTCGACGGCATCGTGAGGGATATGCGCGCGCGTCCATTCGCCGGGCGCAGGGAAACCGACGTGCATCGTGAGCTCGTGCAACGGATGCTCGACGCCGGTCACGAGCGGGCCAACTTCGCCATCGTGGGGTCCGGCCCCAACGGCGCGAGCCCGCACCACGAGGCGGGACTCCGCGTGATCGAGCCCGGTGACGTCGTCGTATGCGACTTCGGCGGCAGCATGCACCACTACTGCTCCGACATCACGCGGTTGTTCGCCGTGGGTGAGCCGTCTCCGGAAGTCCGCGACACCTACGCCGTGCTCGCGGCGGCACAAGAGGAGGCGGTGCAGGCGGCGCGCGTCGGCACGGCCGGTGAGGCCGTGGACGCGACGGCGCGGCGCGTCATCTCCGAGGCCGGCTTCGGCGACCGGTTCATCCACCGCACCGGGCACGGCATCGGGGTCGAGACGCACGAAGAGCCGTACATCGTGGCCGGCAACTCGACGCCTCTCTCGGCCGGGAACGCGTTCAGCATCGAGCCCGGCATCTACCTGCCCGGTCGCTACGGCCTCCGGCTCGAGGACATCGTGGTCGCGACCCCCGACGGGCCCGAGCGCCTGAACCAGGCCCCGCGCGACCTCGCCGTCGTCGAGTAGCCGCGGCCATGCGGCTCGACGCGGCGACGGTCCTGCTCCAGTGGGCGACGGGCGGCCTGTTCTTCCTCTGGGTCACGACGCGCCGCCGCGAGGTCGGCCTCGGCTACGGCTGGCTGGTGCGCGGCGTGTTCCTCGTGATGGCGGCGGGCGCAGCCGCTGTGCTCGCCGCCGGCAACCGCGGCGGGGCCGGCGTCGCGGTGAGCACGGCCGGTGCCATCGGCGCAGTTCTCGCGGCCGCAGTCGCGCTCGCCATCTCGATCGCGCGGCGTCGGGCAGGCGTCAGCGCGAGGCGCAGCCGCCGCGCCGAGCGCGCCGAGCAGGTCGCGGCGATGGCCGGGCGCGCCGCGCCCGCGGCCGAGCCCACGCCCGGTGAGGACAAGCCCGAGTTCCCACCCGCCCTGGATCTGGTTGCGGCCGGCGCCGGGCTCGTCGGGCTGCTGGGCGCGGCCGCGGCCGTCGGCGGTCCCTACGGACTGAGCGCGTTCCGGCTCGTCGTCGGGTCGCTGTTCTTCGGCGCGCTGACGGACGCGATGTTGCTCGGCCACTGGTACCTGGTGCAGCCCGGTCTCGCGCGTGGCCCGATCAAGGAGATGGTCGTGCTGGCGGCGGTCGTCTGGCCGTTCGAGATCGCGGCGTACCTCTGGCCGGTCGGGATGGCGCAGGTGCTCGACGGCACCATCGACGACGGGTTCAGCGGGTTGCTCGGATGGACGTGGCTGGTCTGCGCGGCCACCACGATCGCCCTGCTCGTCGTCACGTGGCTGGCCCTCCGCGAGCGCTACTACTCGGCGGTGATGGCGGCGACCGGGCTGCTGTACCTCGCCATCCTCACCGGCTTCGGCACCGATCTGATCGCACGAGCCGTTCTGGCGCCATAGGGCAGATGCCGATGAGCGCCCCTCGGCGGGCGCGCATGGCACAGTGATGGGACGCTTTTGTACCGTAGCGGCTCCTCGCCCGCGAGTTTCCGGGGTCGTGACGTACCCCAGGGCCCCCCACCGGTTTGGAGCTGACGCCCGATGACCCGATTGGCCGAGTACGCCGAGGCGCGTGAGCTCACGGTAAATCTCGTGCTCCGGGAGCTCCGGGGCCGCTACAAGCGGTCGGCGCTGGGCTGGACGTGGTCGCTGCTGAACCCGCTGTCGACCGTCATCACCTTCTCGATCGTCTTCGCGTTCTTCCTCAAGATCAACCCACCGGTCGGACATCCGAGCGGGCTCCACAACTTCGCTTTATTCCTGCTCTGCGGCCTGCTGCCGTTCAACTACCTGTCGAGCGGGATGAGCGGCGCGCTCGACTCGCTACTGTCCAACAGCAACCTCATCCGCAAGGTGTACTTCCCCCGCGAGGTGCTCGTCGTCTCCACGATCGGCGCGTTGCTCATGACGTTCTTCGTAGAGCTCGGCGTCCTCTGCATCATCCTGCTGCTGTTCGGCAACATGGTCCTGCCGTGGATCCCGATGCTCCTCGTGCTCGTCGCAATCCAGACCGTGTTCGTGCTGGGCATCGGTCTCATGCTGAGCGTCTTCAACGTGTACTTCCGTGACGTCAAGCACTTCATCGGCATCTCGCTCCAGGCCCTCTTCTACTCAGCGCCCATCGTGTACCCGATCAAGTTCGTCGAGGACGCCGCCGCGCGCACGTCGTTCCCGCTGCTGCGGGTGTACACGCTGAACCCGCTCGTCCGCTTCGTCGACGCCTACCGCGCCGTGCTGTACGACCTGCGGTTCCCGGCCTTCTCGGACGTCGCGTACGTCACCGTGTGGGCGATCGGGCTGCTGGCGCTCGGGCTGTACGTGTTCCATCGCCTGGATCGACGGCTCGCGGAGGAAGTGTGAGCGCCGCCATCCTCGTCGACGACGTCTCGAAGCAATATCGCCTATATCACGAGCGCAACCAGTCGCTGAAGGCGGCGATCATGCGCCGCGCCCGGGTGAAGTACGAGGAGTTCTGGGCGCTGCGGGACGTGTCGCTCGACGTGCCCGAGGGGAAGACGTACGCCCTCATCGGCGAGAACGGCTCGGGCAAGAGCACCTTGCTCAAGTGCATGGCCCACATCCTCCGGCCCGAGAAGGGGCGCATCGAGACGCACGGCAAGATCTCCGCCCTCCTCGAGCTCGGCGCCGGCTTCCATCCTGAGCTGACAGGACGGGAGAACATCTTCCTCAACGGATCGATCCTCGGCATGAGCAAAAAGCAGCTCAATCAGCGCTTCGACGAGATCGTCGACTTCGCCGGGCTCGAGCACTTCATCGACACGCCAGTGAAGAACTACTCGTCGGGCATGTACGTGCGGCTCGGCTTCTCCGTGGCGATCAACGTGGACCCCGACATCCTGCTCATCGACGAGGTGCTTGCCGTCGGCGACGCCGAGTTCCAGCGGAAGTGCCTGGAGAAGTTCGACGACTTTCGCGCCGCCGGCAAGACGATCGTGATCGTCTCGCACGCCCTCGAATCCGTCCGCAACCTGTGCGACACCGCGGGATGGCTCGAGCACGGCGTGCTCCGCCGCCTCGGCCCCGCGAGCGAGGTGATCGACGAGTACCTCACCGAATCGCATACCGATCGCGCCGCCGACGGTGCGCATGGCACGCGGTGGGGATCGGGGGAGGCCCGACTCGAGAAGATCGAGCTCCTGGACGCGTCGAATGAACCGGTGAAGCGCGTCCGCACCGGTGACACTGTTGTGCTGCGTTTTCATTACGAGGCCGACGCGCCAATCCCGAAGCCAGTATTCGGGTTGGCCATCTACACACTGGATGGTGTGCGCGTCACGGGGCCGAGTACGCGCGACTCCGGTCTCGTGCCGGACCAACTCGACCCCGGTACCGAAGGGTACGTCGACCTTCACGTCGATCGGCTCCTGCTCCTGCCCGGCACGTATGACGTCAGCGCATCTCTCCACAACAGCGCCGGGACGCATGTTTGGGACATGCGCCACCGCGTGCTCCGCTTCGACGTGGAGTTCGGCGATCCCCACGAGGAGTACGGCTTCACGTCCCTCGGCGGCACGTGGGAGGGCGACATCCTGGACGGCGCTCCGTGAGCCGGCTCCAAACCCAACCCGAGACGCCGGGTGTCGCGACGGTCGTGATCGTGAACTATCGCGGCGCCGACGACACGTGCGCCGCGCTCGCCGCCTTGCGCGAGCTCCGGTGGCCCCGCGAGCGGCTCGAGGTGATCGTCGTCGACAACGCGTCGGGCGACGGGAGCGTCGAGCGCATCGCGAAAGAGCACCCCGAGGTCGAGGTGCTCGCCCTCGACCAGAACGTCGGATTCGCCGCCGGGTGCAACGCCGGCGCGCAGGCCGCCACCGGCCAGTACCTCGCCTTCCTCAACAACGACGCTCGGCCGGATCCCGAATGGTTATCGGCGGCGACGGCGGTGCTCGACCGGGACGGCTCGGTCGCGTGCGTCGCCAGCAAGGTGCTCGACTGGGACGGAGAGCTGGTCGACTTCGTCGACGCCGGCCTCGGGTTCTACGGCCACGGCTTCAAGGTGCACGCCGGCGAGCCCGACAGTCCCGCGTACGACCGCGAGGCCGACGTGCTGTTCGCGTCGGGGGCGGCGATGGTGGCCCGGGCGTCGACGTTCCGCGAGGTCGGCGGGTTCGACGAGCGCTACTTCCTCTTCTTCGAGGACGTCGACCTCGGCTGGCGGCTGTGGCTGCTCGGCCACCGCGTGCGGTACGTGCCGGCGTCGCTCACGTTCCACCGCCACCACCGGTCGATGGGCGCCCTCGGCCCGGCCCAGGAGGAGTTCCTTCTCGAGCGGAACGCGCTGTTCACGATCTTCAAGAACTACGACGACGACAACCTGCGGCTGTCGCTCCCGGCGGCGTTGATGCTCGCCGCTCGCCGGGGGACCGTCCGCGGCGGCGACGACACCGGTGTGCTCGATCCCCAGCGCCACCCGCCCGCGCCGGACGCGGACGACCGCGTCGACGTCGACGCGAGGACTCTCGCGCCGTTCTACGCCATCGACTCGTTCGTCGAGGCGCTCCCCGGGCTCACCGCCGACCGGCGCGCGCTCCAGGCGGTGCGCCGGCGCGCCGACCACGAGATCACGCGCCTCTTCCGGCTCCCGATGTTCTCGAACGTCGGCGATCCCGAGTTCGTGGCGTCGTTCTCGGCCGTCGTCGACGCCCTGGGTGTCGACCGGATCGTCTCGCAGCGCCGGCGCATCGCCGTGCTCACGGGCGACGTGCTGGAGCCGAAGATGGCGGGACCGGCGATCCGAGCGTGGCACATGGCGTGCACGCTGGCGCGCGAGCACGACGTCCAGCTCGTGAGCACCCAGGAGAGCAGCCTCTCGCATCCCGACTTCTCGGTCCGCGTCGTCGACGAACGCGAGCTCGAGGACGTCGAGGCCTGGTGCGACGTGATGGTCTTCCAGGGCAACCTGATGCGCCAGCACGCGGTGCTGCGCGACACGAAGAAGATCGTCGTCACCGACATCTACGACCCGTTCCACCTCGAGGTCCTGGAGCAGGCCCGCAATCTCGCTCCGCCGGCGCGCCTCCTTGCCGTGCAGTCCTCCACCGACGTGCTCAACGAGCAGCTGCGGAGGGGCGACTTCTTCCTCTGCGCGAGCGAGAAGCAGCGCGACTTCTGGCTCGGGCAGCTCGCGTCCGTCGGCCGCATCAACCCGGCGACGTACGACCGGGGCGAGAACCTCGAAGGCCTGCTCGCGGTGGCGCCGTTCGGCGTGACCGACGAGCCCCCGCGCCACACCCGGCCGGTGCTCCGGGGCGTCGTGCCCGGCATCGGCGAGCGCGACAAGGTCGTCTTGTGGGGCGGAGGGATCTACAACTGGTTCGACCCGCTCACGTTGCTGCGCGCCGTCGACAAGCTGCGGAGGCGCATGCCGGAGGTGCGCCTGTACTTCCTCGGCCTCAAGCACCCGAACCCGCAGGTCGGCGAGATGAAGATGGCCGACGACGCGGTCGCCCTCGCCGACGAGCTGGGGCTCGCCGGCACGAACGTGTTCTTCAACGAGGACTGGGTCGAGTACGGCGATCGCCAGAACTACCTGCTCGAGGCGGACATCGGCGTCAGCACGCACCTCGACCACGTCGAGACCGAGTTCTCGTTCCGGACCCGTCTCCTCGACTATCTCTGGGCGTCATTGCCGATCGTGGCCACCAGCGGCGACTCGCTCGCTGCGCTCATCGAGACGAGCGCCATCGGGCTCACGGTCCCGCCCGGCGACGTCGACGCGTTGGAGGACGCGCTCTTCCGGCTCCTGGACGACGAGGAGCTCAACCGCTCCTGCCGTACCGCGATCGAGCGCGTCGTGCCCCGGTACCAGTGGTCGACCGTCCTCGAGCCGTTGCTCGAGTTCTGTCGCGCTCCGAGCCGCGCCCCCGACCTCGTCGATCCCGAGACGGCGGCGATGGTCGGCAGCCTCCATACCGGAATGCAGGACCAGCTCGGATGGCGGGCGGACCTGCGCAAGGCGGTGCGGTTCGTTCGCCGGCGCGAGTGGCGGGCGCTGCGGGCGAAGCTCGAGCAGCGCTTCAGCCCGCGGCCGCGTTGACGGCGAGCGGCAGCACGAAGTCGGGCCGGCCGCCGAAGCCCGGGTTGTAATAGGGGTCGCGTCGCAGGATCCGGCCCCAGCGCGCCCGGAGCGCCTCGAGCTCGGCTTCGCTGACACTCCCCGTCGCCCGGCTCGACGTCTCGAAGTGGAACAGCTCGGCGTACGGGTCGAACACCATCCGGCGCCCGGAGTGGTACAGCTTCAGGCAGTAGTCCACGTCGTTGTAGTTGAGCGGGAACTCGAGTGACAGCCCGCCGACGCTCTCGAACGAGTCGCGCCGCGTCATCATGCAGGCGGCGGTGACGGCGATGCAGTTGGTCGGCGTGCGCGCGTTGTCCATGTGGCCGTCGAAATCGGCCGGGAAGCCGTAATACGGGTGGCCGGGGTTGCCGTCGACGGCGACGACACCCACGTGCTGGAGCCGCCCGTCGGCGAAGCGCAGCTTGGCGCCGACCGCTCCGACCTCGGGGTCCCGGGCGAACATGAGCAACGACTCGATCCACTCGGGGGTGATCACCTCGGTGTCGTCGTTCAAGATGACGAGGAAATCGCTGCGCGCTCGTAGCACGCCGAGGTTGATCTTGCGGGCGAAGTTGAACGGCTCCCGGTAGGGGATGATCCGCAGCCGGTCGCGACCGGCGGCGACGAGCTCGGCGCGGGCTTGGTCGTCGGTGGACTCGTCGACCACGCACACGACCTCGTAGTCGGGGTACGTCGAGCGCCGCACGATGCTGCCGACACAGTTCGCCACCAGATTCATCGATCGGCCGTGGACGACCCGCCGGTGGCCGCCGGTGGGGATCACGATCGAGACCGGCGGGCGCGCCGTGCGGGCGGGGCGGAGCCGCAGGAGACGCGGGCGCTCGGGATCGTGGTCGACGGTCGCCGGGAAGCCGATGCGGTCGAGGTGCTCGGCAACGACGCGCATCGCCGCCGCCGGCGCTCGGGCGGGCGTCGTGCCGAGGTCGGGGCGACGGCGGCGGTACAGCACTTCGGCGACGTGGACGACGCGCCGGGCGCGCTCGCCCACCCGCAACGCGACGTCGTGGTCGAGGGCGAGGACGAGCTCGGGCCGGATGCCGCCCGCATCGTCGAGCGTCGCGCGCCGGAACACGGCGAGGCGGCCCGTGTACGGGTACACGGAGAGCCGCTCGGGCGACCAGTCCGGCTTGAGACGCGGGCCGGATGGCGAGCCGTCGCCTTCGCGATCGAGCGGGTCGTCGAGCTCGTCCTCGTCCGTGTAGACGAAGTCGACGTCGTCGTCGGCGACGGCGAGCACGCGCTCGACGGCGACGGGTTCGACGCAGTCACCGGCGTCGAGCCACGTGACGAGCTCTCCGCTGGTGCTCGCGACCGCGTCGGCGAGCGCAGCGGCCGGCGCCACGGCGCCGCTCGTCGCTCGGAGCGTCACGCGACCGTCGGAGCCGGCGCGCTCGAGCGCGGCGCGCAGCGGCGCGATCTCGTCGGGACTCGCGACCACGCAGGCGCCCCAGCCCCCGGCGGTCTGCTGACGTAGCGAGTCGACCGACTCCGACACGCGGTCGACCGGCGCGCCGACGGCTACGACGACGATCGAGATGCGAGGCGGCGCGTGAGAACGATCTTCGGTCACCGGAGCAGCGCGCGGACGCGATGCCAGGCGCGCAGGAGCCGGCCCGAGCGCGAGCCGAGGATCCGTTCGGCGCCGGCCAGCGCGTCCTGGTGGCGGCGCAGCTCGGCCTCGAGCACCTCGATCCGTCCGAGCGCCTCGCCCAGCCGGGCTTCGTGCCCGACGATGTCGTCGCGGGCGAGCAGGAGCTCTTCGCGCAGGCGCAGGTTGTCCTCGGCGACCGGCCCGCTGCCCTCCTCGAGCTGGGCGTGGAGCTCGAGCACCTTCTCGCGCACCTGGCGGACCTCGAGGCGGAGCTGCCACCACGCCCGGTCGTACGTCCGCACGACCTCCGGCAGCAACGTGTGCGAACGCTCGTACAGCGCGGCCCATGGAGTGAGGAACGAGGCGTCGTAGTCGAGGTTGCGCACGAAGCCCTGGCGGGCGAACTGCGCCGACCAGTCCTCGGGGGCGTGGACGTTCACGTTCGCCGGCGCTGAATACTCGAACGGCGTCGACGAGAACAGCACGCGGTCAGTCGCTGCGCACAGGTTCTCGAGCGCGGCCTCCGCGTCGGCCGGCGCGAGTTGCTCGAGCACCTCGATGCACACGACGAGGTCGTACTTGCGCTCGAGCGGCTCGCCGAGGGATTCGGTGGCGTCGAGGCCACTGGCGTCGACGTCGAGGTCGCGGAGCCGCTCGAGGAGCACACCCGATCCGGAGCCGGCGTCGAGCACGGACTCGAGTTGGAGATCGGTGACGAGCCGGCGCGCCGTCCGGGCGAGGTCGTCGGGCGACTGCTGCATCGGGCACCGATCGTAGCGGTGCAGGTCGCTGCGAGAGCGGGCTGTAGCGTCGCGCGCCGTGCCCAGGCCGACGCTCCGAGGGCTCCGGAACCGGTTCCGGCGAGCACCAGACGCCGTGCCCTACCTCTCGCACGTGGACTCGCCCCGATGGCAGGACCCACCGACGCACTCGGTCCTCGTGCAGGGATGGGTCGCCGTCCCGCGCGCCAAAGCGTGGGATGGACCGTTCGTCGACGTGGGAGAGCTGCGCCCCCTCGAGCTCGTGCAGCGGGGCGAGGTGGAGGCCGCCTTCGGCGACGACTGGCACGTGACGGGCTACCAGACGATCGTTCCGATCACTCCCGAGACCGCCAACGGTCGCTGGAGCCTCGTGCTCCGCGTCGACGGTCGGGAGTACCGCGAGGTTCTCGACGTCGACCCGTCGGCGGCCGCCCTCGACGAGTTCAGGGACATCAAGCGCACGAAGCTCGAGCGCCTCGAGCGGATCCTGCGCTGCCCGCGTCCCGTCGAGGGCCGCATCGGCGCCGACGACTGCCGGGGCGAGCTCACGCGGGTGGATGCCACCACGCTCGAGTGCACCCGTTGCGGCACCCGGTACTCACACGACGCGCAGAACTACGACTTCCTGCCGGGCGACCTCGCCGCCAGCTCCGGCATCGTCCACACCGACAACATCTCCTCGTGGGGCCACGACCCGATCGCAGCAAAGATCATCCAGGACCACGCCGATGGCCTCGTCCTCGACGCGGGAAGCGGATTCAAGTCGACGGTGTACGACAACGTCGTGAACCTCGAGATCGTCGGCTACCCGTCGACCGACATTCTCGGCGTCGGCGAGCACCTTCCGTTCGCGAGCGGGTCGTTCGACGCCGCCTTGTCGTTGAACGTCCTCGAGCACGTCCGCGATCCGTTCCGCTGTGCGACCGAGCTCGCTCGCGTCGTGCGCCCGGGCGGAAAGTTGTACGCGTCGGCGCCGTTCCTTCAGCCGTACCACGGGTACCCGCACCACTACTACAACATGACCGCGTCGGGGCTCGAGAACCTCTTCGCCGGCGCGTTCACGGTCGAGCAGCTGGGCGCGCCGGCGTCGGCGGTGCCGATCTGGGCCCTCAGCTGGTTCCTCAATTCCTACGTCGCCGGTCTCCCCGCCGATGTCGGCGAGCAGTTCCGGAAGCTCACGGTGGAGGACCTCATGGCGCCGGCAGAGGCGTACCTCGAGCGCGACTTCGTCACGAAGCTGCGGGCGTCGACCAACATCGAGCTCGCCTGCGGCTGCATCCTCGTCGGGACACGGCGCGCCGACTAAGCAGCGATCGCTAGGTCCACTCGGGCGCGATCGCGGCGGCGATGACGTAGCCCGAGATCGAAGCACCCAGGTCGCTGAGGTGCACCAGGTCGTTGCGCACCTTCATCACCCCTTCGGGGAAGGTGAGGGACTCCGTGTACTGGTACCCGGGGGCGAGGTACGGATTGAGGTCGATCTTCGTCGCGCCGGGAATGTTCGCATTCAACTCCCAGGAGATGAACTCGTTCATCCCGACGAGGTTGGGGGCTGCGTTCTGTGCGACGGGCGCGATCGCGACGTACGGAACCCCGCTTGTTTTCGCGATGTCGACCAGGTTGATGATTCCGGCTTGCTGCTGCGCCAACCAAGCTGCGTCGTTGGTGCCGTCGAATCCGTTCCCGACGAACTGGATCACGACGATCTCAGGATGAAGCTGGTCGACCAGCCCCTGGAGTCGAGTCGACCAGTCCACGCCTTGCAGGTTTCCGGCAGGAGCCGTTCCGATGACGGCGGCGTTGACGACGTTCGAGCAGCGGCCGCTCTGCTGGAGCACGTCCTGCACGTTGGTGACCGGTGTCATGAGGGAGTCCCCGATCAGCAGGACCGTCTTGCACTGGGTGCCGCTGTAGTGCGGGATGCTCGGGTATCCCGGGAACTGCGGTGCGCTCGGCGGCGGAGGTGGAGAGAAGCACCCGGCCGCCAGCACGAGCAAGCCGACGAGGAGCAAGGGGAACGCGCGGCGAGAGCGCCGCTCGATCGTTTTCCTGCCCATTGCTGCCCTGCCTCTTGCCGCTGCAATTCCGCCCTACCTCCGGCGGAACCCCGAGAACACTAGCGCCGTGACGCCATCGCGGCGGCGTACCCGCCGAGGGCGCGCAGGCGACGGAGCGGCGCCTCGGGGCGCGGCGCCCGGCCTCGCAGCACGGGGCTCACTAGGTCCCGCCGCGCGTACGAGCCGGTGACGAGCAGGTAGCGGGCGAGCGCCTTGGCGACCGTGCGCCGGTCGGAGTGGCGGGTGAGCGTGAGGAGTCGGTTGCGCTCGTTGTAGTAGTCGAAGAGCGGCGAGCCCTCGACCGTCGCCGCCGAGTGCACGTGACGCACGACCGAGTCGGGCACGTACCGGTATCGCCACCCGCGCTCGCGCCCGCGCCAGGAGAGGTCGACGTCCTCGTAGTAGAGGAACAGCTGCTCGTCGAAGAGACCGACGTCGGCCAGATAGGACGCATTGAGCAGCACCGCCCCGCCGCTCCACGCGAACACGGACTCCGGCGTGCCGTACTGCCCGTGATCGCGTTCGAGGTAGCCGCGGTCGGCGCCGTACCCGTCTCCGGCGAGCACGGTCCCGACGTTGTTGATCACGTCGAACGGCCTGCCCCCGAGCGGGACGGTGTGCCACCCGGGCTCGCGCCCGACCTCGAGCTCGACCTCGCTCCGACCCGAGCGGGCGGTCACCGTCGTCACGCCGTCGGCGGCCAGCCGGAGCTCGCATGCCTCCGCCGGCGCCGTGTCGGCCACCGGGATGCGCAGGACGGCGCGCCCCGAGGTCCACTGGAAGCCGGACTCGGGCTCGGGGCCGTGCTCGGGCCCCCAGAACCCCTCGACGAGCTGGGTGTCGCGCCAGACATCCGATCCGCCGGCGCGGGCGCCGCTCACCCGAACGCCGAGCCGCCGCTGGTCCCCGCGACCCGGGCGGCGGGTGGCGGACCGCAGCTCCACCTCGCGGAAGCGCGACTCGAACAGGATCTTCGGACATACCGCGCCGACCTTCGGGTTGTGGCCGAGTGCGCGCGCCAGCGGAGCGAGCCAGCCCGGTTCGACGAGCACGTCGCTGTTCACGAGAGCCACCGCGTCGACGCCGTCGAGGTCGTGCAGCGCGAGGTTGCAGCCGCCCGCGAACCCCAGGTTCCGGTCACTCGTGATGATCTCGATGTCGGGCCACTGATCGCGTGTCTTGTCGACGACGTCGTCCGACGACGCGTTGTCGACGAGCACGACCTCGAAGCGACCGGCCGGCCACTCCGTGGCCCGCAGTCGTCGCAGACACTCCAAGGTGAGGTCGCCGCCGTTGTAGTTGACGACGACGGCGCGCACGCGCCCCGGCTCGGTCACGACCGCAGGTGGCGCACGAGGCGCTCCAACGGCTCCCGGTAGTGGGGGAGGAGCGGCAGCCCACCGAGGCGAAGAGCGGCGTTGTCGAGGACCGAGTTGGCGGGGCGGGGCGCAGGACGGGGCGGGTCGAGGTCGGCGGTCGCGATGGGCCGCACCCGACCCGGATCGAGGCCGGCGACCTCGAGCACGGCGCGCGCGAACTCGAACCACGACACCGCGCCCTGGTTCGTGACGTGGAAGACGCCCGGCCGACGTTCGACGGCCAGTCGTCGGATCATCGGCGCCAAGTCGTCGGCGAAGCTCGGTTGGCCGCGCTGGTCGTCGACGAACGCGAGCTTCTCGTGCTCACCGGCGAGGCGGAGGATCGTCTTCACCATGTTGTTGCCGTGCAGGCCGCACACCCAGGACGTGCGCACGATCGTGGCGCTCGCGCCGTCGACCTCCCACTCGCCGCCGAGCTTGGATCGCCCGTACACCGAGACCGGGCTCGGTGCGTCCCATTCGACGTACGGCTCCGGCTTCGTGCCGTCGAACACGTAGTCCGTCGACAAGTAGCACACCCACGCGCCGACGCGGCCGGCGCCCTCGGCGACGTACCGGGTCCCGAGCGCGTTCACGCGGAACGCGCGATCGGGATCACCCTCGCAGGCGTCGACGGCCGTCCACGCACCCGCGTGCACGACGACATCGGGCACGGTCGAGGTGATCGTCTGGAGGACTGCGTCGCGGTCGCCGACGTCGAGGGTGGCATGGTCGGCCGCGATCACCTCGTCGCGGGCGCAGGCCTCGACGACCTCGCTCCCGATCTGACCGGCCGCGCCGGTGACGAGGACCCGTGTCATGTCGCCGAGCCGGTCGTCATGACCTCGACCAGGCGGACCCCTCGACGACGGGCGCCCGCTCCCGCAGCGGCTCCCACCAGTCGCGATGCTCGGCATACCAGGCGACCGTTTCGCTCAGGCCGCGATCGAACGGGATCCGCGGCTCCCAGCCGAGCTCGCGCCGGATCTTCGTCCAGTCGAGGATGTACCGGCGGTCGTGGCCGGGCCGGTCGGGGATGATCGTCTTCAGGTCGGCGGGCTTCCCGAGCTCGGCGAGCACCGTGTCCGCGATCTCCTCGATGCTCTTCTCGACGCCCGTGCCGACGTGGTACGTCTCGCCCACGCCGCCGCGCTCGAGCACCGCCTCGATGGCGGCGCAGTGATCGAGGGCATGGATCCATTCGCGCCGGTTCTCCGTGGATGCGTACATCTGCAGCGGCTGGTCGTCGAGGGCGCTCGTCACGAAGACCGGGATGACCTTCTCGGGGAACTGATAGGGCCCGTAGTTGTTGGCGCAGTTCGTGATCGTCACGGGCAGGCCGTAGGTCTCGTGGTACGCCCGCACCGCGTGGTCGGCGCCCGCCTTGGATGCGTTGTACGGCGTCCGCGGCCGGTACGACGACGTCTCCGTGAACAGGTCCTCGCTGTCCAGCGCGAGGTCGCCGTACACCTCGCACGTCGAGATGTGATGGAAGCGTCCGACTCCGACCGTGCGCGCCGCCTCGAGCAGCGTCTGCGTCCCGATGACGTTGGTGCGAAAGAACAGCCCCGGGTCGAGGACGGCCAGGCTGTTGTGCGATTCGGCGGCGAAGTTCACGACGACGTCGATCCCCTGGCCCCGCAGCAGCTGCTCGGCGAGGTCGTAGTCGGCGATGTCGCCCTGCACGAACGAGATGCGGTCCTCGACGTCGTCGAGGTTGGGGCGGTTCCCGGCGTACGTCAGCAGGTCGAGCACGACGACGTGATCGCCCGGATGGTGCTCGACCCAGAACCGCGTGAAGTTCGATCCGATGAAGCCGGCGCCGCCGGTCACGAGGATGTTCACGGTCGCTCTATGTTCGCAGGCCCATGTGCGGGCGCCACTGCGGCTCGATCTCCTTGCGGAGCGGGTTCGACTGGTCGCGCTTCGACAGGATCGGGTCGGCGACGCCCCAGTCGGCGCCGATCTCGGGGTCGTCCCACGCGACGCCGAGCTCGTCGGCCGGGTTGTAGTAGCAGTCGACGAGATACGTGATCGTCATGTCGGTCAGGGACGCGAACCCGTGTGCAACCCCGGGAGGGATGAACACGCCGCGGTGGTCGTAGCTGCCGTCGGCGGTCTGCCCGAGGTCGAGGGTCAGGGTGGCGCCGTCGGTCGGGGAGCCCTCGCGCAGGTCGTGCAGCACAACCCGGACCCGTCCGCCGGCGACGTACCAGTAGTCGGCCTGGTGCAAGTGGTAGTGGAGGCCGACGACCGCGCCCGCCTGGCGATCGCCCCGGTTGCCCTGGATCATCTCGCGGCCGTTGGGGAACCACTCGCGCCGGTACGTCTCGACGAAGATGCCCCGCTCGTCGCGATGCACCGTGGGGTCGGCGATGTACACGCCGGCGATGACGTCGGACTCGGCGACGGTTGCCATCCGGTTACTTGTTGGCGCCGAAGCGCCGGACGAAGTCGTTGACCGAGTAGTAGGCGTCGATCGACTCACCGGCGTCTCCCCAGAAGCCCTCGATGACGTCGTACTCGATCGTCCCGGCCCGGACGAAGTGGTTGTTCACGTCCGTGATCTCGAGCTCGCCCCGCGCCGACGGCGCGAGCGTCGGGAGCACCGAGAACACCGTGCCGTCGTAGAAGTACACGCCCGTCACCGCATACGGGCTCGGGGGATCCTGCGGCTTCTCGGCGATGCTGCAGATGCGGCCGTCCACGATCTCGGGGACGCCGAGGTGGCGCAGGTGCG
>DASZGY010000037.1:0-11276 GCA_035938395.1 Acidimicrobiia bacterium | reverse complement strand
GTCGGTGTGCACGCGTCCCCCGAAGAGCTCGAGGTTGTAGGCGATGACGAGGATCGGTCCGACGACGATGAATGGCAGGAGCACCCATCCGACCCGTGAGAGGCCGGCGACGCCCAGCGAGACGGCCGCGACCAGCCCGGCGACGGCCGCCGCCAGCAGTGTCACGTCGGGGATGTGAGTCCGCAGCGGGTGGCCGTGGCGCTCGTCGAGCGCGTGGGCGGCGATGCCGACCGCGGCGAAGAATGCCAGGACCGTTGCGAACAGCCGGACGCTGTCCAAATGGGGTGCGAGCGACGCTCCGATGACCACGTACGACAGATGCCATGCCGTGTACGGCGGGTGCAGGATCGACCACCAGTCTCGCCAGCCACCAGGCCGGGCGCTGTAGTACGCGGGCCGACGATCGGAATCAGCCACGGGACTTCGTCCCCCACATCACCAGTCCACCGCCCAGGCTCATCTCGCGGACTCCGACGTCGGTCATGCCGGCATCGCGCCAGGCCTGGACCGTCCATCCCAGCGGATACCGCCGGTAGTGCTCCGAGATGTTCGGTCCGAGGAAGCGGCCCACCGCGACCCAGTCGCGCCCCCCGACGCTGCCCGCCACCGGGAGCACCAGCCGCGTGTACAGCCACCACGACCACCGCCAGAACGAATGACGGGGGACCAAGAAGTCGACGCTGGCCATCGGCGACCCCGGCTTGAGGACGCGGGTGAGCTCCCCCAGAGTGGCGGCCGGGTCGGCGACGTAGCGCAAGAGATAGGTGAACGTGACGGCATCGAACGCCGCGTCGGGGAACGGCAGCTCCTCGGCGCGCCCGGCAAGCAGCTCCACGCGACCGTTCGCCGCGCTCGCCGCGACGTTGGCCTGACCTCGTCGCAGCATGGCTTCGGTGAGGTCGAGGCCGGTGACGAAGGCGTCGGTCTTCTCGGTGAGCCGGAGCGCAACGCCGGCGGTACCGGTGGCGACGTCGAGGACGCGGGTCGGTGCGGCGGGCGCGATCCGGTCGACCATCGCTTGCCGCCACCGGCGGTTCTGCCCGAGCGAGAGCACCTCGGCCAGCAGGTCGTACCGGTTCGGGAGGCCGTCGAAGAGGCCCCGTGCAAAGCGGTTGGGATCCGTAGCTGCCCGGAGTTGCATGGGCCCCGCCTCTCGCCCGGCGTGCGCCCAGACCCTACCGTTGTTCCTCGAGGAGGCCGATGAACGCTGGACGCTTCGATGCGCTCGTCGTCGGATCGGGACCGGCCGGCAGCATCGCGGCGACCGTCCTGGCACGGGGCGGCGCCCGGGTCGCGCTCGTCGACAAGGCCAAGTTCCCCCGCGACAAGGCCTGCGGCGACCTCGTCGGTCCGCGAGGCGTCCAGCTGCTCAGCGACCTCGGCATCGCCGTTCCCGGGGCACTGAAGGTCGACGACATGATCGTCGTCGGGCCCACCGCACGTCGGGTCCGACTCCCTTGCTACCCGGGCCGCACGTATCCGGGGCACGGTTTCGCACTGCGCCGCGTCGACTTTGACGCCGCGCTGCGCAACGCCGCGGTCGATGCGGGCGCCGAAGCGTTCATCGACCGGGCCGCCGATCCCCTCTGGGGCGACGGAGGGCTCGAGGGCTTCGCGCTCTCGAGCGGAGCCGAGGTTCGCGCCGACATCGTCATCGGAGCCGACGGCGCATCGAGCCGGGTCGCGACCGCCGCCAACCTCGTCGACCCCAGCCGGGTGCTGTGGGGTTTCGCTGTGCGCGGGTATGTCGAAGAAGCCGTGGACGTTCCGTACATCGTCCTGTGGGAACACGCCCGATGGCGGGCGTTTCCCGGGTACGGCTGGCTGTTCCCCGGGCCGGACGGCACCGGCAATGTCGGGCTGGGCCTCGGGACACTGTCGACCCGCGCCGGCGCAGCGACTGCGGCGCGCGAGCTACCGGCGTTCATGCGCACGCTCCGCGATCACGGCCTGCTCGCGAGCTCAGCGCCGGCTACGACGCTCGGCGGCTGGCTCAAGCTCGGCATGATCGGAACGAACCCAGCGCGAGGGCGCGTGCTCCTCACCGGCGATGCGGCGGGACTGGTGAATCCACTCCAGGGTGAAGGCATCTCCCAGGCCATGAGCAGTGGCCGCGCCGCCGCCCAAGCCGTCCTGACCGGCCCCGCCGAGGCGACCCGGCGCTACCGCGCGTACCTCGCGAACACCTACGCGCCATATCACTCGACGACCGCACCCGCGCACCGAGCGCTCTTGCCGCGGCCGCGCGTCGTCTCGGCTGTCGGCCGCGCGCTCACGGCTCCCGCACTCGGACCACTCCTCGCTCCCGGTTGGTCGATCTTCTGGAACGACCTCCTCGACGGTGCCCAGCCGACCGTGCCCCGAGCTGTCGCGGCGCTCGCCGCCGGCATCGGCCGCACGGCCACCGCGCGCGGCCGCACGCACGACTGGTTCACCAGCACCCTCGTCCAGGGATCGGACGACGAGGCGAACTCCGCGTCGCCGCCGAACGAGTGGACCATGACCGCGCCGATTTGCTGATGCAATCCGGCCGCTCCGGCCGACCTGCGAGCTAGAAGCACGAGACCGAGGAGAGCCATGAGCACTACTAAGGAGCGAGTGCAGCATCCCTCCGTCAAGGCGCAGCGCATCGAGCGCCACGACGACCCGCAGCTGCGCGTCGCTGACTGGATCACCGCGTTCGCGGGTTCGATGCCGTTCGTCTACATCCATGCGGTCATCTTTGCTGTCTGGTGTGCGACCGGCGGACTCGGCGTCGACCCGTTCCCGTTCCAACTGCTGACGCTGATCGTGTCGCTCGAGGCCATCTTTCTCTCGACGTTCGTCATGATCGGTCAGAACCGCCAAGCTGAGCTCGCCGCGAGGAAGGCGTCGCACGATTACATGAACCAAGAACTCAAACTCAAGGAGAACACGGATCTCACGCGCCAGACACACACGAACACGCTGCTGATCAAGCTGCTCGCGCGCAAAGCTGGTATCAGCGACACAGAGATCGCTGAGACGCTGGGGAGTGCGGCCCGCGCCTGAAGGAGCAGAGAGGGTGTCGCCATACACCGCTCTGCGGATGCGCACCCTGTTGCCGCGATCAAGATCCCGCCGTTAGCCTCCTCGCCGCGGGGTCATAGGGGGTTACGAGGTGTTGCATCGCCGGGTCGGTCCGGTCGCCGTGCTGGCCCTCGCGTTGGTCGCCGGGGCGGCACCACGCTTGTCGGCAAGCTCTCGCTCCTTGGCGGCGCCGCGTACGCGCGGCTACTACGTGTATTGGGATCAGAACGAGGAACAGGACTCGCTGCGCGAGCCGGGCGGCCAGCACGGACAGCTGATCCCGCCCTGGGATCCCAATGGCCAGATGTGTGTGGTGCCCGATCACAGCGGCCGCTTCGCGGTCGGGTACAACCCGACTCTCGCGAGCCAGCACAACCCCGGGAGCAAGAAGCCGGTGAAGGCGCCGCCGGTGGGCGAGGCATTGTACGACCGGAACGGCAAGTTCACGGGCAAGACCCTGTACGTGCCGGGCCGCTACAAGCTGGCGGGTCAGAAGGTGGGTGGCGACATCCCACCCGATGCGGGCAAACAGCCGCCCGTGTTCAACAGCAACGGCACCTACACGGGTTGCGTGTTCGACAAGTCCGGCAACCTCTTCGCGACTGATCTGGGCACTGCCCAGGGTGACTTCCCCTCGCCCGACAACGGCAGGCTCATCGAATGGTTCGCGCCCGCGTACAGCCGCGCGTGCGTCGTCGCCGGCCCGACGACGGGCGGCGACGGGCCGCACCATGTCGACGGTCAGGGAGGGCTCCAGCAGCCGGGCGACATGGCGTTGGACACCAACGGCGACATCTTGATGCCCGAGGCGGGCGTCGCGAACGGGGGCGTGCCCGCAGGACGGGTGGATCGCATCGACCACACGTCGTTGCCGAATGGCGCCGCCGACTGTCCGGGCGAGATCTATCCGGCGGGAAAGCTGCGGATGTCCGTGTTCTTTCAGGGCAGCTTGACGCTCCTGCCGTTCCCGTTGGGCATCGCCCGCGATCCGAGCTGCAGCTGCTGGGCGATCGGCAGCACGATCGGGGACCCGGCCGTCGCCTGGTTCGACGATCAGGGAGCTCAACGCAGCGACCGCGGCGTGATCAACGGGGAATCGATCGCCGACATCGGCATGGATCCGAACGGTTGGAATCCCTTCGGCCTGGCCTTCGCGCCCGACGGCACCCTGTACTTCGTCGACATCCACCTCCACTGTGATCCGGGCCTCACCAACTGCGGTCCGGCCACCAAGGCCGGGCGGGTCCTGAAAGTGACATTCGCCAATGGCCAACCGCAGACGCCCACCACAATCGCAACCGGGCTGGACTTCCCGACGAGCGTCACTGTCTGTCTCCCCCGCAAGCAAACCTGCCCGGTTCCCCGCGCCACCAGGAGTTAGCGCGTGCGCCGAGCCTCTGCGGCGGCGGTCGTGCTCGCTGTTGTCACGGTGGCGGGGGGTTCCGCCGTTGCCGACGGTGCCGCCAGAACGCGTCAAGTCGCTGCCACGCCCGGACCGTGGGACTGGCCGACCTACGGGCACGACGCCCAACACACGTTCCACGGTCGCACCACCCTCACGCCCGCAACCGTCCCCACGTTGCAACAAGCCTGGTTCTTTCCGACCGGCGACGCGGTGACGGCGACGCCGACGGTCGTAGCCGGCACTGCGTACGTCGGCTCTTGGGACGCCTTCTTCTACGCAATCGACGCGCGCACCGGACAACTGCGCTGGAGGTTTCAGCTCGATCCGCAACCCAAGATCACTCCGCAGCCCGGCCAGGTTCCACGTGACTTCACGTCCGACGGGGGAATGGTTACCTCGTCGGCGTGGTTCGAGCCCGGCCGGGGCAAGCGCCCGGATCTCGTGCTGTTCGGCGGCGGCTACACCTTGTACGCCCTCGGCGCCCGGGACGGGCGGCTCTACTGGAAACACGCCTACACGGGGCGGCCTGACCTGCCACCCGACCCCGCCGACGACGGCGCCCGGATCTTTTCGTCGCCGGTAGTGGTCGACGGCAAAGTGATCATCGGCGTGTCCGTCGACGGTGACCGCGGCCGACGCGGCTACGTGGTCGCTGCACAGTTGCGGGACGGACACCCGGCGTGGGTCCGCGAGACAGACGTCGATGCACGCGGTCGCGTGCTGAACGACGGGTGTGGGAACGTGTGGTCGTCGGGCACCGTGCTCCCCGAGGCCGGGTTGGTCGTCTTCGACGTGTCCGACTGCCACTTCGCGAACCCGCCACCGCTGTCGGAGACCGTGCTGGCGTTCCACGTCGCGGACGGTCATGTGGCTTGGGTGTTCCGGCCCCCGCGGCGCGACCAGCAGTGCGACTTCGACTTCGGCGCCACGGCAAACGCCGGTGTCGAGCGTGACGGCACTGCCGTCTTCCTCGGCGTCGGAGCCAAGGACGGCACGTACTACTCGCTCGACCCGGACACCGGCCGTCGCAAGTGGGACACCAACGTCGTGTTCGGCGGCTTCTCGGGTGGCTTCATCGCCACGGCGGGGTACGACGGCCGTCGCGTCTACGGCTCCACCGCGATCGGAGACTTCGGGCGGTTCGAAGGCGCAGGAATGGTGCATTGCGCCCCCGGGAACCCCCGCGACCAAGAGATGCAAGAGCCGAGCGCACACGCCTTCGACGCCGGAACCGGGAGAATCGCCTGGCAGGCCGACCAGTCATCGGCGTTCGGGCCGACGACCGTCGCCGACGGGCTCACCTTCCACGGCCTCGCGCTCCGCAATATCGTGCAGGTGCGCGCCGCCACCAATGGTGAGCTACTCGCCGAACTTCCGCTGCCGGCGCCTTGTTGGTCGGGAATCGCAACCGTCGGCAACGCGATCCTTTTCGGGACCGGCGCTTCGCACCAGGGCAGCCCCGATGGCGTACTCGCGTACACAGCAAACGGCGTCCCACCGAGCGTGCCTTCCGGCCGCTAGATGGGCGCGGTGCCAGGCCACTGCTTCCTCCGCGACGGCCATTCTGCCGTCTGACCCGTGCACTCGTCTTGCGTCTCGCCCGCCGGTCTAACGGTGGCGGCGGAACTGCAACCCGACGATCCCGTTCCTGAAGTCGGTGCTTGAGACCAGATCGAGCCGGTAGGACTTGGGGACGTCGTCGAACAGCCGCGTGCCCTCGCCCGCAACGTAGGGATGCAAGTCCACGCGGAACTCGTCGATCAGATCGAGTCGCATGAGCGACCGCCACAAGCCGACGCCGCCCCACACGACGATGTGGCCGTCGCCGCCTCGCGTGAGCTTGGCGATCTCCTCGGTCGTGTCACCACCGGCGATGGTGGTGTTGGCCCACTCGGCCGTCCTCAGCGTCCGGGAGAAGACGACCTTGCGTCCCGCGTTCATGATCGCGGTGAACGGGTGGTCGGCCGTCGGCAAGGCTTCGGCCATGGCCTCGTAGGTGACACGGCCCATGATGTGCGCGTACGCGCTCTCGAAGAGGTCGATCTTCTGCTTCTGCTCGGCCGGGTCCTGGGGCAAGCCGAAGCAGAACTCCCAGTACTCGGTGCCCTCGTCGGCAAGAAGGCCGTCTAGCGAGTACATGAACACCCACGCAATCAGCTTCCGCATGATCAGAGCTCCCAATGGTGAGCGAGGTGAGACAGTGGGCTCAGGTGCGCCCGCGGAAGTCGACCTGACCAGTCGCGAGCGCGGCGCCGAAGCCCGCGTCGACGTCGAGATTCACGCCGTTGACGGACGCGGCCGCTGGAGAGCCGAGGAACGCGAGTGTCGTCGCGACCTCACGCGGCGAGATGGCGCGCCCGTCCATCTCCCTGATGTTCCAGTCGATGATCTTGTCGCTTGTCGCCTTGCGGAAGTCGGGGAGCAGTGGTGTGTCGATCGGCCCGGGACAGACGCTGGTGGTACGCACGCCTCGTCGCATCGTGGGGCGAGACGAGCGCAAGGTGTGGACCTCCACAACCTCCTTCGAGAAGTTGTAGGGCGTCTGGCCGAGCGTCGGCAGGTTGGCTTCGAACCATTGGAGCGACGGCGCCCAGCCCACCGTGACGTCGAAATCGAGCAGCTCGTTGATCTGCTGCGCGCGCTTGCGCCAGATGTTCCCGGCGATCGACGCGGTGTTGACGATGGCTCCGCCCTCCGGCATGCGGACGAGCAACCGCTCCGACAGCGTGCGCAGCGCCAGGTAGTTGACGGCGAGCACCGTCGCCGCCGGCTGAGTGTCGGCGACGCCGGCGTTGTTGAACACCGCGTGCACCGGCCCTTCGATGTGCTCGATCGCATCGAGGACGGAAGCCTCGTCCGCGAGGTCGGCGGCGAGAAACACGTCGTGCGATCCGGTCGGCGGCTCGAGATCGAGAACGGTGACATGGCCGACGTCGAGTTCTCCGAGCACGTCCAGCAACGCCGCACCGACGCCACGCGCGGCGCCCGTCACCACGACCCGCCGATCTCGATAGCTAAACGGGTTCGTCCAACTCCTCATGCTCGTCAGATTTGTCGATGACTCGATCAACCTCAAACGGCACTTGCCGCCTTGGGTCGCTCCGCCGCCTCAGGCGGCGCGGATCCGATCGAGCAGCCCCGGGTCGAAAAGCTCTGGGGGAACGTTCTCAGGGGCGGCGAAGGCGCCGACGAGCAACCCGAAGATCTCGGGGTCCATCGCTGCCATCTTCTCGCCAACGTACGCCCGGCGTGCGGATCGGTTGTCGGCGTCTTCGGCCTGTGTGACCGCGAGGACGTCGGCGATGAAGCGGAGGCGCTCCATGCGCGTCAGTCGTTCCGTACCGTAGGGCGTGAACCCCGCGGCGTCGCGGGCGCGGTCGAGCACGAGGTCGCGCACTATGCGAGCGTCACGCATCGCGATCGAGAGCCCTTGGCCGATGATGGGGTCGTTGTGGCCGGCGGCATCGCCGATCAACACCACGCCGTCCGCGAAGGGCGCCTCCGTCCAGGTGTCGTCGCCCGGATACGTCGCGCAGGGACCGGCGGGCGTCCCTGCCGCCACCTGATCGCTCCAGGGGTAGGCCGCCTGCCTGCAGGCGGTGAGGAACCGCTCGGTTCCCTCGCGACCCGAGAAGCGATGTCGTCCCGACACCCCAGGCACTACGTACACGCGGGCCCGGCCGCCGCCCTGGTGGAACAGCACGAAGAAGAGGTCACCGGCGTCGGCGAGGACGTCGTGATCGTTGGGCACGTCGTCGAGTCCGTCGATGAGGAGACCGGCGATGTAGCTGATCGGCGGTTGGCGCTCAAGTGTGATCCCGACCTGCCTGCGGACCGTCGAGGCGCGCCCGTCGGCGCCCACCACGAGCGACGTGCGGATCTCATGGGAGATGCCGTTACTGGCGTACTTCACCGTCGGCGAACCGCCATTCGCGAGCTTCACGTCTCGCGCGCCACGCACGACGGTCGCACCGGCGTCTGTGGCCGCGTCGGCGAGCGCCTGGCACGCCACCGGGTGGCGGAGATTGAGCGTCCCGGAGATGTCGGGGACCATCATCCCGACCGGGATCTCGCCGGGTTCGTCGCCAGCCTCGCTGTACTGCTTCCACAACGGGGCCACGTGTGCCCCGGCCGCGAGCATGACGTCTTCGACGCCGAGGTCGCGGGCTTCCTTTACTCCCCACGCGTGCATGCTCTCGCCGCGCACACGATCCTCGAACTCGGTGGTTGCCTCGAGCACGGTGACACCAAGACCTTCACGTGCGAGCGCACAACCGAGGGATGCACCGCCGATTCCGCCCCCGACCACGACGACATCAGCTACGTCGCTCATTCCCTGCCCCCTTTCATCCGGCGCGCCGCCCCGAATGATCCCAGATACGGACCGCTCCGACCAAGCCGGTCGCTTCCCGTGTGTCGACAGCGGTCTGCGTTGTCCAACCCTGCGCTCCGAACAAGTAGCGTGCCGCCCCATGAACATGAAGGAGTCGGATTCCAACCAGGGCCAATCGGCATCTCAGCGCATTGACAAGAGGATCGCCGAGCTCGGGGACTGGCGCGGGCAGACCTTGAGCCGGATGCGCAAGCTCATCAAGCAGGCAGACCCGGACGTCGCCGAGGAAGTGAAGTGGGTGAAGCCGACGAGCTCGGGCACTCCCACCTGGTCGCACGACGGGATCATCTGCACTGGCGAGACGTACAAGTCCGTCGTGAAGCTCACGTTCGCCAAAGGGGCTTCGTTGAAGGACCCGGCCAAGCTCTTCAACTCGAGCCTCGCGGGGAATACACGGCGCGCAATAGACATCCATGAGGGGGAGAAGGTCGACGCGGGCGCGTTCAAGACGCTCATCCGCGCCGCGGTCGCCCTCAATACTTCCGGCGGAACGGCAAGGCCAAGGCGAGCGAAGTAGGCGCGGGGATTCCGCTCCTCGAGAGGTCAGATATCGGGGAACCCCCGCTGCGGGTTTGTGGTCCGGAGCGACCGGCGCTATATTCACCCCCATGGGTGAATATCCTGCCGGGGCGCTCGATCGGGTCTTCTCGGCCGTCTCGGACAGCACGCGGCGCGCCATCCTGGCCCGTCTCGCCGTGTCGGACGCTCGGGTCACGGATGTCGCCGGCGCGTTTCCGATCTCGCTCAACTCGACGTCGAAACACATTCGGGTGCTCGAGGGCGCAGGCCTGGTGCGACGGAAGGTGCAGGGGCGCGAGCACATCTTGAGCCTGGATGCGGCACCACTTGCCGAAGCGTCCGAATGGATCGAGCACTACCGCGGGTTCTGGACTGATCAGCTCGCCTCGCTCGACGCCTTCGTCACGGGCGGCGACAACGTCGAGAGATCGTCGTGACGGGCGAATTCGCGGTCACCGTCCGGCGGGAGATCGCCGCTCCCGCCGGCGATCTCTTCGACGCATGGTTGGACGCGCAGAGCCTGGGATCGTGGCTCAGGCCGTCCGGTATTCGGGAGACTCGTGCCGAAACGGATCCGCGTGTCGGCGGGACGTTCCGCATCGTCATGGTCGACGACGAATCCTCGATCGAGCACACCGGCACCTATCGGGAGATCGACCGCCCCCGTCGTCTCGTCTTCACCTGGTCTTCGCCCGCGACCCGGTTCCGGGACTCGATCGTGACCGTGACCTTCCAACCGGCGTCGCACAGCGCAACGGTGGTCGAGATCCATCAGGTCGGGCTCCCGGACGAGGAAGCGCGGGCGGGTCATGACGCGGGATGGTCGGACGCCCTGCGTGAGCTCGGCCGCATCATCGGTGCCGGCGACGGGAGGATCGAGCAATGACCGAGCACGCCACCGGAACCCGTGAGCAGTGGCTCGCAGCGCGCCTCGAGCTACTCCAAGCCGAGAAAGAATTGACGCGCCGAAGCGACGAGCTTGCGCGACAACGGCGTGACCTGCCGTGGGTTCCGGTTGAGGAGGACTATCGGTTCGCGACCGAGGACGGCGATGCGTCACTGGGCGATCTGTTCGGCGGTCGCTCGCAGATGCTCGTCTATCACTTCATGCTCGGGCCCGACTGGGACGAAGGTTGTCCGAGCTGCTCGGCGGTCGCCGACGGCTTCGCCGGCAGCATCCCGCATCTCGAGCATCACGACGTCGCGTTCGTTGTGGTGTCGCGCGCGCCGCTGGACCAGATCCTCGCGTACAAGCGCCGCATGGGATGGGACTTCCGTTGGGTCTCGTCGTTCGATAGCAGCTTCAACTACGACTTCCACGCGACGATCGATCCCGCTGTAGCGCCGGTTGAGTACAACTACAAGGACCAGGCGCAGCTCGAGTCCGAGAACGTTGCCTGGCGCGACTGGTCCGGCGAGCAACCCGGCATGAGCGCGTTCGCGCGTGACGGCGACGACGTGTTCCACACGTACTCCGCGTATGCCCGCGGCCTCGACGGATTGTGGACGATGTGGCAGTGGCTGGATCGCGCGCCTCTGGGCCGCAACGAAGGCGACCTGTCGTGGTTCCATCGGCACGATGAGTACACCGCGACCGCAGGCGAACCGTCGTGATAGTGGCGCATATCGCAGGCATACCCGTCGAGGAATTGTTGATGCCGCTCATCCTCTCCGCGGGCGCCGCGTTCGTCGGCATGCGCACCGTGTTCGTACGTCGCAAAGCTCGACCACCCAGCGAATAGGAGTCGCAATGAACACACCCCCGATTGTGTCGCCGGAGGAGTGGGAGGCTGCGCGCCAGCAGATGCTGGTGAAGGAGAAGGAGTTGACCCACGCCCGTGACGCGCTGGCCGCCGAGCGCCGGCGGATGCCATGGGTGGCAGTACAGAAGAAGTACGAGTTCGACGGGCC
>DASZGY010000036.1:0-18861 GCA_035938395.1 Acidimicrobiia bacterium | reverse complement strand
TCCACCAGGGCGTCGACATGCACGCCCCGAGTGGCATCCCCGAGCTCGCGGTGGTGAGCGGCAACGTCACCTACGGCGACGGCGGCGGCGGTGGCTTGGGCGCGTACATCGCCGGCGACGACGGGAATCGCTACGTCTACTACCACCTGTCCCAGTACATCGGCCCCCCGCGCCACGTGAGTCCGGGCGAGGTCATCGGCAAGGTGGGCGCGACCGGCGACGCCACCGGGCCGCACCTGCATTTCGAGATCCATCCCGGGGGCGGACCGGCCGTCGACCCGTACCCGACGCTCGCAAAGATCTGCGGAGCCGGTCCGAGCGGTTGAGACGGAAGGGTCCCGGTCGTCTACGTCGTCTCGAGCTCGGCCGCGACGACGACTCCCGAGGAGCTCATCGAGCACTGTCCCCGCCAGCTCGCAGCGAGAGCCGCGGACCCGCGCGTCCTGAAGGTCGGACGTCGGGTGAAGTTGTGACGGGCATTCTGTGCGCGCGCGTGAGCGCTTGCGTCAGCTGATCGCCTTGGCGGCCGTCTCGATGAGCGCTGCCACCGGTTCTGGACGCGACACGTAGACGGAATGACTGGCGGCGGTCTCGACCACCGTCGCATTGGCGCGGCCCGACATGAAGCGCTGTGCATCCGGTGGGATCATCCGGTCCTCGGTCGTGACGAGATACCAGGTGGGCTTGTTCCGCCACGCCGGCTCGGTGATCGCGCCACCCAGCGCGTCGAGGCCCCAAGGCACTTGGGAGTCGGCCATGAACGCCGCCAGATCCGGGTCGACGTCCGCCGCGAACGACGCCGCGAACTTGTCTTTGTCGAGGAAGAGGAAGCCGTCCTGCGGCGGCAGGATGGGTGGGACCGGTGCGCCGGGAGGCGGGTCGGCGATGAGCGTGTTCACGGACTCCCCGGCGTCGGGGGCGAATGCTGCGATGTAAACCAGCGCTGCCACCTTCGGATGGTTGCCCGCCTCGGTGATGACTGCGCCGCCATAGGAATGCCCGACGAGCACCGCTTGGTCGGGGAGCTGGTCGAGCGCGCGCTTTGTGACGACAACATCGTCGGCGTGCGAGATCGTCGGGTTCTGCACGACGGTCACCGGATGGCCGGCCTTCCGCAGGATCTGGTAGACGCCCTCCCAGCCGGAGCCGTCGACGAACCCGCCGTGAACGAGAGCGATGCTGACCATCGTCCTGCCTTTCACTCTGCCGAGGTGTCGGGGCCCGACACTCATCGGCGCGGACCGCGGCGACGGAGCCGCGTGACTGTTTCGACGGTATGACCGATCAATCACGACCGTCAACGCGCGACACAGCTGAAGACCGCTCCATATCTACCGATCTGCGCCGGGTCGCGCACTCTCAACCGCGCGCGTTGCTACGGGCGCAGGTGGTTCATGAAGGCGGCCGACCAGGTGGCGAGGTCTACAGGAACGTAATAGCCGTTCTCGTCATTGATCGCGGCCCAGTTCTGAGCGATGTCCTCGATCGTCGGCTCCGGACCTGGGTGGACATACCCCTCGGTCGAGGCAATGAAGATGCGCGCGAATCGACCGGCGCCTGCTGCGTAGATCTCGCCGCTGACCGGACAGCCCTCGTGGGCGAGGTAGGCGACCATCGGCGCGACGAGTTCCGGCGACATCTGCGCGTTCTCCTCGTTTCCCGGCTGACCGGCCATGCGCGTCATCGCCGCGGGCGCGATGAGGTTGACCTTGATGCCGTGCGCGGCGCCCGCGGTCGTGAGGCTGCGCGTGAGCCCGATGACGGCGGCCTTCGCGGTGGCGTACGAAAGGTTGTCGGGCAGCCCGAACAACCCGGAGGATGTCGTCACGACGATACGGCCGTAGCCCTGCTCGACCATGTGCGGCCATGCGGCGCGGGCGGTGTTGAACGAGCCGCCGACATGGACGGCGAGATGCGCCGCGAGGTTGGCCGCGTCGGCGTCCGGAAAGCCCGCCCACCTGATGATGCCGGCGTTGTTGATCAGGATGTCGAGGCGTCCGAACCGGTCGACCGCCGCATCGACGAGCCCCTGTGCGCCTCCGGCGCTGGCCACGTCGTTGCTGTCGGCGATCGCAATGCCTCCCGCGTTGACGATCTCGGCGGCGACGGCGGATGCCGGCTCGGGGTCCGCTCCGACGCCCTCGATCGATCCGCCGAGGTCGTTGACGACCACACGGGCGCCCCGTTGGGCGAGCAGGAGTACATACGCCCGGCCGATCCCGCGGCCCGCGCCCGTCACGACCGCGACGCGCCCCTCGAAGCTGTGCTCGCTCATCCGTGACCCCTCCTCACACCCCTGACGGGTGTACCGACCAGTCATTATCCTTTCTTGGCCAGCGCCTCGACGCGGGAGCCTTGTCTTTGACGGAACCGATGCCGCGAACCGGAGCGAGGGACGAGCCTCGACGCAGCGCGAAGTGGAAGGCGCGTCGCGATGTGATCATCGACACCTCGGCGCCGGTCTTCGCGCGTCGCGGCTACCACGCCACGGGCATCGCGGAGCTGTGCGAGGTCAACGGTCTCGGGAAGGGCGCGTTCTATCACTACATCGGCTCGAAGGAGGAGCTCCTCGCCGCCATCCACGACCGTGTGATGGACGAGGTGATGGTCGGCGCCGATCGTGTCGCCGAGGCGGGCGGGTCGCCGTCCACGCAGCTGGCCATGCTGGGCGACGAGCTGCTCGCCGTCATCCAGCGCTATCCCGATCACGTCTGGGTCTTCCTCCACGAGTTCCCGGCGCTCACGGCCGAACGCGCCGAGCAGTTCCGCGGGCGCCGGCGGGAGTACGAGCGCAGGGTCGAGGCCGTCCTGCAGGCCGGCGTTGACGCGGGGGAGTTCCGCGAGGTCGATCCCTGGCTGACGGCCCGGGCGTGGCTCGGTATGCACAACTACACCTACCTGTGGCTGAAGCCGGGCGGCACCGTGTCGGCTCGCGACGTGGCGAAGCCGTTCGCCGACATCTTCATCCGCGGGATCGCCGGCTCGGAGTCTTGACCCGTGCCGAACACAGATCGCTTTCGGATCGTGCAGTGGACGACGGGGAATGTCGGGAAGAGCTCGGTGCGGGCGATCGTCGCGAACCCCATGCTGGAGCTGGTCGGGTGCTTCGCCTGGTCTGCCGAGAAGGTGGGCCGGGATGTCGGTGAGCTGTGCGGCATCGACCCGCTTGGTGTTGCCGCTACGGAGGACGTCGACGCGCTGCTCGCGCTGCAACCCGACTGCGTCGTCTACAACCCGATGTGGGTGGACGCCGACGAGTTGGTGCGCATCCTTTCGGCCGGCGTAAACGTCGTCGCGACGGCGTCGTTCATCACCGGGCGCAACCTCGGCCCCGATCGCGAGCGGATCGTCGAGGCGTGTCGGCGCGGCGGTGCCACCATGTTCGGATCGGGCGTCAGTCCCGGCTTCGCCGAGCTGTTGGCCATCGTGTCGACGATGGTCTGCGATCGGGTCGACAAGGTCACGGTCAACGAGACGGCGGACACCACGTACTACGACTCGCCCGCGACCGAGCTCCCGGTGGGCTTCGGCAAGCCGATCGACCACCCCGACCTGCTGGCGATGACGACACACGGCACCGCGATCTTCGGCGAGGCCGTGCGGCTCGTCGCCGACGCGCTCGACGTCGAGCTCGACGAGGTGCGCTGCGACGCCGAGTTCGCGCAGACCACCGCCGACCTCGATCTCGGGTCGTGGACCATCGGGGCGGGGTGCGTCGCGGGCGTCGCCGCGAGTTGGAAGGGGCTGGTCGGCGACAGAACCGTCGTCGAGCTGAACTTCCGGTGGCGCAAGGGTCAGTCGCTCGACCCCGACTGGAAGATCGACCAGGACGGCTGGGTGATCCAGATCGAGGGGCGGCCGACGGTGACGGCCACGATCGGCTTCCTCCCGCCGCCCGACTTCGAAGCCGAGACGATGGCCGACTTCATGGAGCTCGGGCACATCATGACGGCGATGCCGCCCATCCACGCGATCCCGGCCGTCGTAGCCGCGCCGCCTGGCATCGCGACGTACAACGACCTGCCGCTGACGCGGCCGCGCGGCGTCGTGCCGGTGGGAGAACGCGCCTAGATCGTCCGGGAGCTCAGGCGGCGACCGAGGCCTCGAGCCCTAGGAGCGATCCCAGCGTGCCGCCGAGCATGGCTGCCCGCTCGTCGGCGGCAACGTCGGCGAACAGCTTCGCGATCAGCTCCTGGCTGCCGCGGAACGTCCCTTCGGCGTGCGGGTAGTCGGAGCCCCACACGATGGTCGACACGCCGGTGAGGTGCCGGCAGGCGACGGCCACGGGATCGTCCTGGAACTGCACGTGGAACTGGCGACGGACGTACTCGCTCGGCGTCAGCGGGTACGGCCACTTCTCGTTCAATCGGAACAGCTGCGCCATGCTGGGCTGGTCGGTCGGGGGCCGGGCGTCGTCCCAGTAGCCCAGCCACCAGTCGGCGTCCTGGCCGATGCCCGTCACCCAGCACTTGTCCATCGCACCCATCAGCGACGCCAGCCAATGGGCGTTGAACTCGATGAGCGCGAAGTGGAGCTCGGGGTACCGGTCGGGAACGCCGCCACCGATGAGCTCGCACATGAGCTGCTGGGGGACGATCGTGCCGTAGATCGACTGGGTGACCATCCGCTTCGATGCCGACCTCTCGGTCATCGGTTGGTTGACCTGCGCGGCGGACTCCATGACGACCTTGAGCGTCGTCGACGCGGGATCGTCGACCTTCACCCCTCCGGTCTGGGTGTGGAAGAACACGTGCACGCCGCTCGCCCGCGCCGCGGCCCAGATCGGGTCGAAGGCGCGCGAGTAGTACGGCTTCGGCGGAGTCGCCGGCAGGAGGATCGCCCGGAACCCGGCCGCGGCCACGCGCTCGATCTCGGCGACCGCGTCGTCGACATCGGTGATCGGCACGGGAGCGGTGGGCACGAGCCGCGAGAAGTACGGCGAGAACCGTTCGACGACGTAGTCGTTGTACACGCGGGCGTGCGCCATCGACAGCTCGTGGTCGTCGGAGTAGAGGCCGAACAGCGACAGGTTCGGGTGCATGACCTGGACGTCGATCCCGTCGAGGTCCATGTCCTCGAGGATCCGATCGGGGTCACCCTCCGGCATTCGCCCGCCCGTCTGGCGATACCGGGAGATCGTCCAGCCCTCGTATCCCGGAGTGTGCAGGCGCCGGAAGATCCGGGCGCCGCCCTCGACGAGCGGCTCGATCTCGAAGTCTTCCTCCCAGACCGCGCGATCCCGCAGGTGCGTCGGCAGCCGAGTGCGAAAGAGATCTGTCGGCTCGAGGAGGTGCCCGTCGCCCGAGACGACAAAGTCCTTCTGGGTCATCGTTTTCCACGCTAAACCAACCGGTCGGTACAGGCAACGCCCGTCGATGGCATGCTGACCGACGTTCCCGGATGGCCGCGGCCGGAAGGAGAGAAGGAGTGACGAAGCGGTGGACGCGACGCCCGAGCGGCTCGACGTGGGGCGATTGGGGCGAGGACGACGAGCTCGGCCGCATCAACTTGCTCACACCCGAGAAGGTCCTCCAGGGCGCGCGCGAGGTCGAGTCCGGCATCAGCTTCTGTCTGAGCCTCCCGCTCGACTACCCGGGCGGCACCGCTTTGAACCAGCGGCGCCACCCGCCGGTGCTCGCGCCGACCGAGGACATGCAGGGCAATCCCGGCACCTTCTACAACATCCACATGAGCGAGATGGGGGACTACGGGGACCGCCGTTACGTCGACGTGTGGGCCGACGACGTCGTGACCCTCGCGCTGCAGTACTCCACGCAGTGGGATTCTCTCGCCCACGTCGGTGCCGAGTTCGACGCCGACGGCGACGGGATCGAGGAGCCTGTCTATTACAACGGGTACCGCGCCGGGGTGGACCTCGTCGGACCGCAGCCCGACGCGGCGGGGGACGGCGGGAAACACCTCTCCTTCGCGCACCACCTCGGCATGGAGCACATGGCCTTCGCGGGGGTGCAGGGGCGAGGTGTCCTCGTCGACCTGGCCCACCACCTGGGCCATGACTGGCGCGGGGTCGACCGGGCGACACTCGAGGAGATCATGGCGGCGGACGGCGTCGTCGTGGAGCCTGGCGACATGCTCCTGCTGCACACCGGTTTCGCCACGAAGGTCCTCGAATGGAACCGCGACCCGGATCCCGTGCAGATCCACACGATGTGCACCTACCTCGACGCGCGGGACGAGTCGTTGCTGGAGTGGATCACCGAGTCGCAGATCTCGGCGCTCGTGGCGGACAACTATGCGGTCGAGGGGTTGCTCGGCCGGGATCCCGACGAGACCCGGCACTCGTTCCTCCCGATCCACCACCTCTGCCTCTTCCGGCTCGGCGTCCCCCTCGGGGAGCTGTGGTACCTCCACGAGCTCGCGACCTGGCTGCGTGAGCACAACCGGAGTCGATTCCTCCTCACGGCGCCCCCGCTGCGGCTTCCCGGAGCGGTGAGCTCACCGGCGACGCCGGTCGCCACTGTCTGAGCCGGCGCGCAGACGGCGAGACTCAGTCGGCGAACTCGGGCAGGACGTCCCGGGCGAACGCTTCGACCTGGGCGCGGCCGCTCCCGGGCCAGCCGCACACGAGGTAGCCGTAGCCCGCGTCCCGCCATTTCGCCGCGTGCTTGCGCGCGGTATCGAGGTCGTCGAGCGACAGGGAGCCCGCCCGCATGATCGACGACGGGTCGCGCCCGGCTTCGGTCGCGAGCTCGTCGAGCCGCTCGTTTGTCTCGCGCAAGGAATTGGGCGTCCCCCACGTGTGCCACACATCCGCGTAGCGAGCGACGAGTGGCAGCGTCCGCCGCGGACCGCTGCCGCCGATCCAGATCGGCGGGTGCGGCTTCTGCACGGGCAACGGACGGAGCTGCGCGTCCCGCAGCGACACGACCCGTCCGTCGTACGACACGACCTCGCCCGTGAACAGCCGGTTCACGATCTCGAGCGCGTCCTCGAGCACGTCGAACCGCACCGGCGTCGATGGGAACGGGATGCCGAGCTCGATGTGCTCCTTGTCGAACCACGCCGCGCCGAGCGAGAGCTCGAGCCGGCCGTGGGACGCGTGGTCGATGGTGAGGGCCTGGGCCGCGAACACCGAGGGGTGCCGGTACGTCACCCCGGCCACGAGCAGCCCCAGCCGGATGCGCGATGTCACGCCCGTCAGCGCGGCGAGGGTCGTCATGCCATCGAACGTCTCGCCCGGTCCTTCGCCGTACATGGGCTGGAAGTGGTCGAAGCCCCAGGCGCCGTCGAAGCCGAGGTCCTCGGCGAACTGCACGCGGCCGACCAGCTCGTCCCACGGCATCCGCTGCTGCGCCACATCGAGGCCGAAACGCACGATCGCAATGTAGGCGACCCTGCGGGCCGTCACGTCACCGGCTGGCGGGCCTTCCGCATCAGGTCGCGGACCTCGACAATCGCGGCGCCGATCCTGTCGGACTGGCGCGCAACCTCGCCGGCCAGGTCGGCGACACCGCAGTGACGGAGCATGTCGGGGAGGTGGTGCTCGACGCAGGCGAGCGAGAACTCGACGGGATCGCCGACGGCCAACTCGTCGATGCGCACCACGGTGTTCGCGCCGTTCCCCTGCTCGATGTAGTGGTAGTGCGGCTCCTTCTCGAAGCAGTCGAAGCGCAGGTGCTCGAGACCGTCGGCCGTACCGCAGACGTGGAGCGTCGGACCAAAATCGTCGAACGGGATCTCTGGCTCGGCGCTCTCGCGGGATGCGGCCGTGATGATCTCGTTCGTCAACCGGCGGGACTCCACGACGAGCTGGACGGCCCCTACGTCGACGGCGATGCAGTGCTCCGTGACCATCGGGATCGGCAGCCGGTCATAGCGGTTCCCGCGCCGATACGGGGACTCCCGACGATCGATCGCCATCGCTCAGCTCCTCTGCACCGTGGCGCGCGGGCGACGGGACGAGTGCGACAGCCTGAACGCCTTGTAGTCGTTCTCGCGCACGTCCTTGATCACCGCGAAGAGCTTCGGGCGGCCGCCCGAGTTCAGGAGGTACCGGCGAGGCTTCCCCGGGATGTTGGCTCCGAAGAAGTAGCTCCTTTCCCCACCGAAGAGGGTCTTCGACGCGCCGGCGTCGACCATGTTGGTCCACTCCTCTTCCGCGGCGGGGTCCACTTCGATCGTGTCGTAGCCGTGGTCGCGCACGTACGCGAGTGTGTCGGTGATGAAGTCGACCTGGTCGCCGTTGTACCGCGGGTTGTTGCCGGCGGCGGCGTGCGGCCCTCCGGGGAAGAAGAAGTTCGGGAACCCGGTGGTCTGGACCCCGAGAAACGTGCTCGGACCATCGGCCCAGGAGTCCTCGAGCGCGAGACCCCGCCGGCCGCGGACCCCCATGCGCCTGAGTGCTCCGGTACCGAAGTCGAAGCCGGTCGCCCACACGACGATGTCGAGCTCCCGCACACCGTCGGTCGTCTCGATACCCCTCTCGGTCATGCGCACCATCGGCGTCCGCTTGAGATCGACGAGCGAGACATTGGGCTCGTTGAACACCTCGTAGTAGCCGGTCACGTACGGAGGCCGGTTCTCGCCGAACAGCTGGTCCTTCGGGATCAGCTGCTCTGCGGTCTCGGGGTCCTTGACGACGCTTCGAATCTTCTCGGCGATGAACTCGCACCATTCCGCGTTCGCGGCTTCGTCGAACAACAAGTCGGTGTAGTTGCCGGTGAGCTTCGTGAAGCCGGGGCTGTTCCACAGCTTCTCGAAGAACGCCCACCGTTCCTCTCTCGAGTCGTCGAACGTGGCGCGGTCGTGCGCGGAATGGAGGAACCCACTCGGCGATGTGTTCAGCGCCTCGCACATCGCTTCGAATTCCGCCCTGAGCAACGCCTGCTCGTCCGGCGTGATCGGCGAGTTGTTGAGCGGCGTACACCAGTTGGCGGTGCGTTGGTACACAGTCAGGGAGGCAACCTCGCTCGCGATGGCCGGGATCAGCTGGACGCCGCTCGATCCGGTCCCGACGACGGCGACGCGCTTGTCGGCGAAATCGACCGGCGTCGCCGGCCACAACCCGGTGTGGTACGACTCACCTCGAAAGTCGTCGCGCCCCGGCACGTCCGGGAAGTACGGCACCGAGAGCACGCCCGTCGCGGCGATGAGGAATTGCGTCCTGAACTCGGTGCCGTCGCCGACCTTCACGGTCCATTTCCCGGACGACTCGTCGTACACGGCCGACGTCACCTTGGCGCCCAGTCGTATGTGGCGCCGAAGGTCGAACCGGTCGACCACGTGGTTGAGGTAGCGCTCGGTCTCCGGTTGCTGCGCGAAGTGCTCTTCCCACTCCCACTCTTCGAACAGCTCCTTCGAGAACAGGTAGCCGTACGTGTAGCTCTCCGAGTCGAACCGTGCCTCGGGGTAGCGGTTCCAGTACCAGGTGCCGCCCACGCCGCCGCCGGCCTCGAGCAGCTGCACGGAGAAACCTGCTTCACGCGCGCGATACAGCTGGTAGATGCCCGTGATGCCGGCGCCGACGACCAAGACGTCGACGTCGGCCGCGTCGCGACGCGCGCGCTCGTCGGGTGCGGGTCCGGAAGGGTTCATTGTACCGACCGGTTAGTATACGGTCGGTCCCGACAGCGCACTCCGGAGCGGGAAAGGGGCGCTGCGTGGCGATCGCGGATCGGAAGAGGTCGGCGCTTCCGGTGCCTCACGCGATGGAGTACCCGGACCGGGTACCCAAGGAGCGCTACTTCGACCCGGACTTCTACGAGATGGAAGTCGAGCTGCTGTGGCCGCGCGTCTGGCAGATGGCCTGCAGGCTCGAGGAGATCCCCGCGCCGAACGACTTCGTCGAATACGAGTTCCTCGATCAGTCGATCATCGTGCTGCGCACCGACGACATGGGAGTGCGCGCGTTCCAGAACGCCTGCCGCCACCGTGGCGTCAAGGTCGTCGAGGGAAGCGGGACGTGCGAGAACGGGTTCACCTGCCCGTTCCACGGCTGGTGCTACGGCCTCGACGGTACGAACGCCGCCGTCCCTCGGAGGAAGACGTTCTCCGAGCACAACCTCCAGCCCGACGACATCAACCTCGTCCCGGTGCGGTCCGAGGTGTGGGGCGGGTGCGCGTGGATCAACCTCGACGACGACGCGCCGCCGTTGCGGCCGTGCATCGAGCCCGCCGCGAGCGCGCTCGACGCGTGGAGGGTGGAGTCGCTGCGGACCGAGCGGTGGTTCGCGTGCCGTCTTCCCGTGAACTGGAAGCTCGCCGAAGAGGCGTTCGTCGAGATGTACCACGTGCCGCAGACACATCCCGAGCTCATCATCCCCACGAGATACGGGTTGCGCGACGGTGGACCGTTCGATCCTCGTGCCTTCATCGATGCAGATATCCAGTACCTGCGGACAATGAGCGATGGCATGGCCGGCATGGTCCACGCCAACGACGTGCGCATCGCCGAGGGTCTGCGGGGCATCGAGCTGCCCGACGACCCGGCGCTGGCCACGGCGACCTGGAACCGCACGCTCAACGACGCGGTCACGAGCTGGCACCGGGCCCGGGGCTCCGACGTCCCCGACCTGAACGAGCTCGATGCGCACGGGCTCAACCAGGAGTTCTACCAGTGCTTTCCGCATTACTTCGTGTTGCCCATGTACAGCAGCGCGTCCTCCTATCGCTTCCGTCCGTTGGCGCCGGAGGAGACGCTGATGGAGATCTGGTCGCTCACGCGCTTCCCGGAGGGCCACGAGCCGGAAAGACCCACGCCGCCCGAGGTGTGGGAGTGCGACGATCCGCGGTGGCCGCCGATCCCCACGCAGGACTTCTCGAACCTGCCGCGGCAGCAGAAGGGCCTGCACGCGAGGGGCTTCGAGTACATGCGCCTGTCCAGCGGGCTCGAGGGACACATCTCGAACCTCGAACGCACGATCGACGGGTTCCTCGCCGGCCTTCCCTACGAGCAGCTGCTCCCGGCGGTGCAGTCGCTGAACGTGTACCCCTTCGACAAGCCCATTCTCGATATCGGCTTCTGATGAGCACGAAGACGACGTATGCGGAGGTCGTCGAAGGCGTCCGCGCCACGATCGCCGCGTACACCCAGGCCCTGGACGACGGCCGGACCGACGACGTGGTCGCCACCTTCTGTCCCGACGGCGTCTGCGACATCCCGGGCATGGGCACCCACGAAGGCCATGACGCCCTGCGGGACGCTTACTCCAAATGGAAGCCGCAGCGACCCCAGCGCCACGTCGTCGTCAACACCCTCGTCACGGACTGGGACGACCACGAGGCCTATGCGATCAGTGACGTGCTCTTCCTCTTACGGGGCGACTCGGGCTGGGCGATCCAGCTCGTGGGCCGATACCAGGACACCCTCCACCTCGACGACGGCACGTGGCGATTCCACCGTCGTGCGGCCGACTTCGTGACCTAGTGCCCCGTCGGGCAGCGTTTGTCAGCTGTGGTCGTGCAGGTGCTGGTTGAGTCGCGCTGCTTGCCACGTCTGATGGTCGCGTTCCGCGACGTTGGGTGCGTTGCGAGCTGCGCTGGCATACAGGTGGGCAGCGACTTCGAGATCGCCGTTCTTCTCGTGGAGGTACGCGGCGACCGCTTCGCGCCGCGGGACGTCTTCATCGACCTCGGCCAGCGCCGTCAGTCCTGCAGGCGCGCCGTCGGCCTCGCCGACCGCGACCGCACGGTTGAGCCGGACGATCGGAGTGTCGGCGAACCGGAGTAGCTCGTCGTACCACTCCACGATCTGGACCCAGTCGGTCTCCTCGACCCGCGACGCGTCGGCATGGAGCGCGGCGATCGCCGCTTGCGCCTGGTATTCGCCGAGCTGATCGCGCGCGAGCGCGGCTTGTGCGATGTCGATTCCCTCGGCGATGAGCTCTGTGTCCCACTGGCTGCGGTCCTGATCGGCGAGAGGCACGATGCTTCCGTCCGGTCGGGTGCGGCTGCGGCGGCGCGCGTGGTGTAGGAGCATCAGGGCGAGCAACCCGCGGACCTCGGGGTCGTCCACCAAGGCAGCCAGCTGCCGGGTCAGTCGGATCGCCTCGGCCGCGAGATCGACGTCGCCGGAATAGCCCTCGTTGAAGACGAGGTACAGCACCCGCATCACGGTGCGCACGTCACCGGGACGATCGACACCGGCCCGACTGACCATGCGCTTGGCGCGGCTGATGCGCTGCGCCATGGTGCGCTCGGGGACGAGGTATGCCCGAGCGATCTGGCGTGTGGTGAGGCCGCCCATGGCTCGGAGGGTCAACGCAACCGCCGACGACGACGTCAGATCGGGGTGCGCGCACAGGAAGTAGAGGCGCAGCGTGTCGTCGGCGCTCGGGATCGCACCGGCCGGCGGTTCGGTGTCGAACCGGACCTCTCGGTCGCGGCGCGCGGCCTCTGACCGCGTCATGTCGAGAAAGGCTCTCCACGCGACCGTGATGAGCCACCCCGTGGGGTCGGCGGGCAACTCGTCGGCCCACGCGGAGAGCGCCCGGATGAGCGCCTCTTGCACGGCGTCCTCGGCGGTCGCGAAGTCCGCTCCGCGACCGACGAGGACGCTCAAGACCCGCGGGACGAGCTCGCGTAGCTCGACCTCGTCCACGGTCACTGGGTGACGGTGGACGGCGCGGTCAGGAAGGGTCGGACCTCCAGCCATTCGTGGATCGGTTCGCCGCCGGCGCCAGGTGCTGCCGACAGCTCACCGGCCAGCTCGATCGCTCGCTCGTAACTGTCGACGTCGATCACATACCATCCCGCGATCAGGTCCTTCGTTTCGGCGAACGGGCTGTCGGTCACCGGCGGCCGCCCCTCGCCGTCGTAGCGGACCCACACGCCGTCGGGCGACAGCGCCTGTCCGTCGATCAACTCGCCGCTGCTCTCGAGCCGACCTGCGAAGTCGTTCATGAAACGGATGTGTACCTCGACCTCGTCGGGGCTCCACTGGTCCATCGGGACGTCGTTGACGGGCGCCGGCGAGCCTCGGTAGTGCTTCAGCAACAGGTACTTGGCCATGGTGTTCTCCTTGTGTGACGTCGGCCCTGCGGGCCGGATGCACCCTGGGACGGAGCAGGCCCCGACTTCTCGACATCGTCGCCGGGAATCCTCACACCTCGAGCAAAGCCCGGATGATCCGCCGCTACATCGGGTGGCGGAACCGCCACGCCGACAACCAGGCACTTCGCGAGCTTGTGAAACGCGCGAACGTTGCCCGACGCGGCACTAGTGGCTGTTGGGCGCTGGATGCAGGCTCACGGGCACACCCGAATAGTGCGCCATGCCGGTCGTCGGGTCGATGTCGTTCTCGCACGTGAGCGCGTTGACGTTGGCGCGCTGGTGACCGTGAGGGACGGACACCGCGCCGGCACGCGTGGACGGATCCACCTTCGCGAGCCCGACGAGCTCGCCCTGCGCGCTGCGTACGATCACCGGCTGGGCGTCGACGATGCCGGCCGCGGCGGCGTCGTCGGGGTGGACGATGATCTCGCAGACCTCGTCCAAGAAGTCCAGTTGCGAGTTCAGATGACGCATCTGTCGTCGCGGCACGAGCACGAGCGGCGCGGACTCGTCGTTGAGCGCCGCCAACTGGTCGACGAGACGCTGGGGCGCGAGGCGCCAGCCGCCGAGCCGGTCGACGTGCTCGTCCACCCATCGCGCCGGGAGCTCGTGGCCCTTCTCCACCCAGCCAGCGGCGACGAGCTCGTCGAAGGTGGACCGTGCCCCGGCGCTGAGCATCGCGAGCCTGGCGTCGTCGGTGGCTTCCTCGCCGCCGGTGCCCACCAGCTCGTGGCCGAGCCTTCGTCCCAGCTCAGCGAGCACCCACCACGTCGAACGCCGGTCGCCGATGGGATCGATCAACGCCGGTGTGTGCTGGGCGGCGACGCGCGGGAGCAGGAAATCCCAGAGCGTCACGTCGGCGCGCTCCAGCTGATCCTTGGTCGGGAGCACATGGGTCGAGATCGCGGTCGTGTCGTTCCCGATGATCTCGATCGTGGCGAACACGTCGAGCGATCGGAGGGCGGGTACCAGCGAGTTGGCGTCGGGAAACGCGGTGACGAGGTGGCCGCCGAGATTCAGCAGGGCACGGATGTTGCCGGCGCGGATCTCGTCGGCGAGCACCGCGCAGGGCCATTCGCCGAGAAAGGACGACGACTCGGGACGCGTGGGGGGACCGGCCCCGAACAGGCCGCCTTCCGGCGGCGAGATCGGAAGCTCGAAGGTCTCGAACTGATGGGAGAACCCCGGATGGAACCAGACTCCGCCGCGGCGATTCATCGAACCGGTGAGGATCATCAGCACCCACGCGAGCCACTGGGTCACGTTGGCGCCCGCCGACATCGTGAGGCCGGTCCCCGTGACGACCGCGACACGCCCGGCCCGGCGTACCGCTTCGAGCAGCTGCGTCAGCTCAGCCTCGGACACGCCGGCGACTCTCGCCGCGTGTGCGAGCGTGAACGGGGCGACCACCGCGGACAAGGCGTCGCTCCCGGCCGTTCCGTGCTCGAGCACTTCGCGATCGGCGCCCTCCCGCAAGATCTCTCGCACCAAGAACGCGAAGACCGCGTAGTCCGCACCCGGTCGCGGCGCGACGTGTTGTGTCGCCAACCGTGCCGTCTCCGTGCGCCGCGGGTCGATGACCCACACGTCCGCTCGCGTCCGAAGATCGCGGAGCGCGGTCACCGGATCGGGGAGCGCGGAGGTATGGCCGTGCGACACGACCGGATTGACGCCGACGTAGACGACCAGCTTCGTGTGCTCGTAATCGATGTGGGGGTTGAGGCCCGGGAAGCCGCCCACCAGATCGGAGACGAGCACCTTGGCCGTACCGTCGATGGTGAGCGGGCTGAAGCGCGCCGGCGTGCCGATGGCGGCGTACAGCTTCTCGGCCATGCGGTAGCCGGCTGCGTCCATGCCCACGCCGCTGCCGAAGAAGACGCCGATCGCTTCCGGTCCGTGACGACCGACGATCGCCCGCAGCCGCGACCCGAGGTCGTCCAGGCACGCGTCCCACGTGGTCGGCTGCAGCCGGTCGTCGATCCTGATCTGCGGTCGCTCCAAGCGCTCCGGGTGGTGGTGCATCTGCGGGAGCGCGCGCCCCTTCGGGCAGGTGTAGCCGTGCGAGAACGGATGCTCCTTGTCGCCGCGCACCCGGACGACCTCGTCACCCTCGACGTCGACGAGGATCCCGCAGACGGCGGTGCAGATCCGGCAGAAGCTGCGCTCCGTCCGCACCTCGCGCTCGGTCATGTCCCACCTCCGAGAGCCCGGTGATAACGTAATTCTCACAGGGCGAATGTGCCACTTCCGCTGCGGGGGTCGGGATGACGGACGAGGCGCGACGCATTGCCGACCTCGTGGATCTCCACGCTCTGTGCGCCCGGTACATGGCGTACACGAGCCAGTTCGTCGAGGACCGGTGGCTCGACGTGTTCACGCCCGACGCCGTCTACACCGCCTTCGGAACCCCGTACACGCTCGAGCGCTTTCCGGCTCTCCTCGACGCGGCGCCGCGAGGGCAGTTCATCGGGAACATGCCGGTCGTCGACGTCGACGGTGATGCCGCCACCGGCATGCAGCACTTCGTGTTCATCGATCAGCACACCCACGCCATGCGTCTCGGTTGGTACCGCGACGAGTACGCACGCACGTCCGACGGATGGCGCATCCGGCGCCGTTCGACCACGTTCATGCGCAAGCACGGCGGCTTCGACTCCGGTGAGCAGCACGATCCGCTCGCCGACGCGGACGGAGAGGGCCAAGCGTGACGCAGTTCCCGAACATGATCAGCGTCGACGACCACGTCGTCGAACCTCCGCACCTGTGGCAGGACCGGCTTCCGGCCAAGATGCGCGAACAGGGACCGCGGGTCGGGCGCGCGAGATGGGGCGACTTCGCGCTGACCGGCGGCGCCTCGTACAAGCAGGAGATGACTGACGACGGCACGTGGGGTGATTACTGGCTCTACGAGGATCGACTGATCTACGTCCACAAGCGGCACGTCGCTCTCCCGCTGGACGCCACTCCCGACGGCGACGTCCGTCGCTTCGACCGCACGAAGCTTGCGATCGCCGCGCTCACGTACGACGAGATGCGCCCGGGGTGCTACGACCCGAAGGCGCGCGTCGAGGACCTCGCGCTCACCGGCGTCGACGGATCACTCGCCTTTCCGACGTTTCCGCGCTTCTGCGGTCAGACGTTCATGGAAGGCAAAGATCTCGACCTCGGTCTTGAGTGTGTGCGCGCCTACAACGACTGGATGATCGAAGAATGGTGCGGCGACTCGGACGGCCACCTCATCCCCCTGTGCCTCATCCCGATGTGGGACGTCCAGCTCGCGGCGGCCGAGGTCAAGCGCAACGCCGATCGCGGTGCGCGTGCCGTGTGCTTCAGCGAGATCCCGCCGCACCTCGGCCTCCCCAGCATCCACACCGGGTACTGGGACCCGTTGTTCGCGGTGGCAGAGGAGACGCGTACGACGCTGTGCATGCACATCGGCTCTTCGTCGAAGATGCCGGCGGCGTCCCCGGACGCCCCGCCCTCGACGGACATCATGCTGTCGTTCAACAACTCGATGGCGTCGCTGGCCGACTTCATGTTCTCCGGAGTGCTCGTCCGGTTCCCGATGCTCAAGCTGGCGTACTCGGAGGGGCAGATCGGTTGGATCCCGTACGCGTTGGAGCGCGCCGACAACGTCTGGGAGCTCCACTCGAACTGGACGGGCGCGAAAGACGTGATCCCCGAGCGTCCGTCGTCCTATTACCAGGGCCGCATCTTCGGGTGCTTCACGAACGACGTGCACGGGATGGCGTCCATCGCCGAAGTCGGGGAGGACAACGTCTGCTTCGAGACGGACTACCCGCACACCGACACGACGTGGCCGTTCGCGCGTGAGGAGGCGGAGCGCATGACCGCCGCGCTCACAGACGAGCAGCGCTACAAGGTCCTGCGGGGGAACGCCATCCGGATGCTCGATCTCGACCGCGCCTGACGGGCGTCAGCCCTGGAGGCCTCGGAGACAGAACTCCCATGTGTCCTCGGCGGTGACCCGCCGGCGGGAGTCCTGCACGATGCGGTTGCCGAACCAGCTGTACATCACGGTCTGCTGGATGAGCGACGCGGTGCGGCGGGTGTCGGACGACTTGATCGCCCCCGCGGCGACGGCTGCCTCGAGCAGGTCGAGCAGCATGGCCGAGACCGGGGCCATCGCCGCGGTCACCTGGTCGGGATGGGTGACCGCGAGCTGGACCGAGAACTCCGAGATCGGACGGCGATTGTGTGAACCGCGCTTGCGGGGAACCTCGGCCGGATCGCACCACTCGTGCAGGCGGATGGTGAAGGCGCGCAACCGCGCAAGTGGTTCCGATTCGGAATCGATGACGCTGCGCAGGTCGTCGGCTGACTCACCGACGGTCTCCTCGAACAAGGCCAGGAGCAGCTCGTCCTTGCCGTCGAAGTACTGGTAGAAGCCACGCAAGGACTGCTTCGACCGGTCGATGACCTCTTGGATCGTGAAGTCGGTCGTGCCCTTCTCGTCGATCAGCGCGAATGCCGCGTCGAGGTACCGCTGGACGCGCTGCTCGGCGCGTGAGCGCGCCGCGTTCAGGCTGCGCGAAACGGCACGCTGGCGCCAGGCCGGCTCGGTTTCTTCGGGTTCGTCGTCGATCGCAGCCACGTCGGAATCCGGCTTCACTCGAACGAGGGTACTAGCGCGCGAACGCGAGCACGGGCTTCACGAGACATCATCCCGTTCTCCGTTTCGCGTCCAAGGCTTCGACCGCGGCCCAGTGCGCGTCTCCCGTCCACAACCGCGCGAACGCGTCGGTGGCATCGGCCTCGAGCTCGGGGTGGAAGGAAGGTACGGCCGCGCCGACGACGCCCTTCACGGCGCGCGTCGTCCCCGGCGCGGACGCCGCCAGCCGGTGCGCGAGCGCCCGCCACTCGTCGTCGAACGAGGCGCGCGGGACGACGAGGTCGACGAGGCCGAAGCGCTGTGCGGACGCCGCGTCGTAGAGCTCGCCGGTCGCGATGGCAAGGAGCGCGCGACTTCGCCCCACCAACAGGGTGAGCCGTTCCGCGCCGCCCCACGCCGGCATGATGCCGAGCGTCACCTGGTTGAAGCCGATCCTGATGTCGTCGGCCGCGATGCGGATGTCCGCCGCGACGGCGACCTCGGCTCCGCCGCCCAACGCGTGCCCGTTGAGCGCCGCGATCACGGGCACGGGGAAGGCGGCAACCCGGTCGAGCAGCGTACGGACCCGCCTCGCCATGGCGACGGCCGCCTCGTGGGTACGGATCGCTCCCAGCTCCTTGATGTCCCCACCCGAGACGAACGCGCGGTCCCCGCCGCCCCGCAGCACCAGCACTGCCGCCCCCGAATCGGCCACCTCGTCGATGGCGGCGCCGAGCGCGTCGATGGTCGCGAAGCCGATGGCGTTGCGGGCCTCGGGGCGGTCGATGGTCACGACGGCGACGCCGGCGTCGATCTCGAGTCGCACGTCCGAGGTCTCGAGCACGGGGCGAGAATAGCGCTCTCACGATCTTGGCGTCGCGTTCCCCATTTTCTGCATATGCAATTTCCGCTACGCTCGGTTCGTGGACGAGGGGGTGCACAGCGAGGCGGGTATCCCACTCGCCCCGAGCTACGGGCCCGCCGACCTCCCGCCGCCCGCGTCGATCCCTCCGCCGGGCGTCTTCCCCTTCACGCGCGGCAACTTCCCCGACGGGTACCGGGGCCGTCTGTGGACGATCCGCCAGTACTCGGGCTTTGGCACACCCGAGGAGTCGAACCAGCGCTACCGCTACCTGCTCGCCCAGGGGGGCACGGGCCTCTCGGTCGCGCTCGATCTCCCGACGCAGTGCGGGTACGACTCCGACCACCCCGATGTCGAGGAGGAGGTCGGCCGGGTC
>DASZGY010000035.1:0-16466 GCA_035938395.1 Acidimicrobiia bacterium | reverse complement strand
CGACAGGTAGTTGCGGCCGGAGTCGGGGACGAGCACGACGACGACGGCGTCCGGTCCGAGCTCCTCTCCGACCACGAGCGCGGCGTGCACCGCGGTGCCGCAGGACCCGCCGATGAGCAGCCCTTCCTCGCGGGTGACGCGTCGGGCCATCGCGAACGACTCGGCGTCGCTCACGCGGATCACACGGTCGACGACCGACGGGTCGTAGGTCGTGGGCCAGAAGTCCTCGCCCACGCCCTCGACGAGGTACGGACGGCCGGCGCCGCCGGAGTACACCGACCCCTCGGGGTCGGCGCCGACGACCTGGACGTCGGGGTTCTGCGCCTTCAGGTACCGGCCGACGCCGGTGATGCTGCCGCCGGTGCCGATGCCGGCGACGAAGTGCGTGATGCGCCCGGCGGTCTGCCGCCACACCTCGGGGCCGGTGGAACGCTCGTGCTCGGCCGGGTTGGCGGGGTTCGAGTACTGATCGGGCCGGAACGAGTCCGGCGTCTCGCGCACCAGCCGCTCGGCCGTCGAGTAGTAGGAGTCGGGGTGCTCGGGCGCCACCGCCGTCGGAGTCACCACGACCTCGGCGCCGTAGGCGCGCAGCAACGCCACCTTCTCATCGCTCATCTTGTCGCTCATCACGAAGATGCAGCGGTAGCCGCGCTGGGCGGCGACGATCGCGAGCCCGACACCGGTGTTGCCGGAGGTCGGCTCGACGATCGTGCCGCCCGGCTTGAGCAGTCCGTCGCGCTCGGCGGCGTCGACCATCGCCACCGCGGGGCGGTCCTTCACCGATCCGCCCGGGTTCGTGGTCTCCATCTTGGCGATGAGATCGCACGTGAGCCCGCGTCCGATGCGCGAGAGCCGCACGAGCGGGGTGTCGCCGACGAGGTCGAGGACAGAGTCCGCCACGTCCATCTCACCGGCCATCGTCCGCGACGGTAGCCCGCCCCGCCGTAGGCTCAATGCCTTGCAAGAGCATTCGTTCTCGATCGACGTCGACGCGTCGCCGGAGGAGGTCTGGGAGGTCTTCTGGTACCGCGGGAGCGACCGGCCGAAGAACAAGATCGGGACGATCGACATCCTCCACCCCGGCGACGAGGTCGGGAACGGGCTCGTGCGCCACTGCACGTTTCCTGTGCCGCGGTTCCTCCTGTCGGGCGGCGTCGGTCAGTCGTGGGAGTGGCTGACCGAGGTGAAGCTGCACGAGTCGTGGCGCTACGACGCCATCGGCAAGCCGCTCTGGTCGCGCGCCGAGGGCTTCCAGCGTCTCGAGGACCTCGGCGACGGCCGCACCCGCATCCACTTCACGGAGCGGTACGAGACGTTCAACCCGTGGATGCGCCGCCTCGGCCTCGAGCGGTACGTGCACAACCGGCTGTCCCGCGACAACGACACGCTCCTCGCCGCCATCGAGGGCGGCATCCGGTGGCACCGGAAGCGCGCCGGAGCCGCGTCGACCGGCGTCGACGCGGCAACCGGCGAGGGTGCAGGTCGCTCTGAGCAGCCCTAGCGGGCGGGCTCGATGTTCTGGTTCAGGTGGAACAGGTTCTCGGGGTCGTACTTCGCCTTGATCTGCGATAGGCGGCCGTAGTTCGCGCCGTAGTTCGCCTCGACGCGCCCTTGGTCGTCGGTCCCCATGAAGTTCACGTAACCGCCATCGGTCCCCGAGTACGGGTGGATGGCTGACCAGTAGTCGCGAACCCACTTCGTGTTCGCTTCGTTGTCGGCCGGGTCGGGCCACATGCCGGCGATGACGCACGCGAAACTCACGTCGCGGTATGCGAATGCCGTCTCGTCCGCACGCACGCGCTGCACCGCCCCGTCGATCGGGTACACGTGCACGGTCGAGTTGACGACCGGGACCTGCGACCCGTGCTCGACGTGGAGTGGGATCACCTCGTCGGTGAGCTCCTTCACGAAGTCCGCCTTCCAGTAATGCTGGAGCCCGGGCGGCAGCAAGGCGTCGAACGCGCTGTTGAGCGCCGGGTACGGCATCGGCCCGACGTGCTCCGCGACCACGGGACCGGCATCGCGGAGGGGCTTGAGCACCGCGGCCGCGTCGCTCTCCGGGCCCGACCAGCACGTGACGATCCCGCAGAGGGTGTCGCCGTGCCGGTCCTCCGGGATGAACGGCAGCGGGGGTGCGATCTGGAACATGAAGAACGCACCGAGCTCCTCGGGTGCGCGCGCGATGTACTGCCGGTAGAAGTCCAGGACGTCGGCGGCGGCGTCGAGCTCGTAGAAGATCGGTCCCCCGACGATGTCGCCGACGGGGTGCAGACGGAACTCGAGCGACGTGGCGATCCCGAAGTTGCCGCCCCCTCCTCGCAGCGCCCAGAAGAGGTCGGCGTTCTCGTCCTCGCTGGCCCGCAGCAGCCGCCCGTCGGCCGTCACGACGTCGGCGGCAATGAGGTTGTCGCACGACAGGCCGTACTTGCGGGCCAGGTACCCGATCCCGCCGCCCAACGTCAGACCGCCGACGCCGGTGGTCGAGATCACACCGCCCGTCGTCGACATCCCGAACGCGTTGGTCGCGTGGTCGAAGTCGCCCCAGAGCGCCCCGCCGCCGGCGCGGGCCGTGGAGCTGGCCGGGTCGACGTGGACGTTGCGCATGCCGGAGAGATCGATGACGAGGCCGTCGTCGACCGTGCCGAAGCCGGGGACGCTGTGGCCTCCGCCGCGGACGGCGAGGTCGAGACCCTCGTCGCGGGCGGTTTCGACGGCCGCGATCACGTCGGCGGCGTCTGCGCACCGGACGACGGCTCGAGGACGCCGGTCGTGCATCCCGTTGTAGACCGAGCGGGCTTCGTCATATCCCGGAGCGCCGGGTTCGACGACCTCCCCGCGGACTCGTTCCTGAAGGCTCTCGATGGTCACGCCCATGATCCCTCCCTTTGGGTGTCCTGCCGGTCGGATGACCATGCGCCATCGGGCGGACGACCGCATCGGCAAGACACCCCACCGCCCGATGTCACGGCATGGGTGATTCCACCCACGCGGTCAGGAGCTGCGGCCGACGATCTGGTGCTCGAAGGCGAACGCGGTCGCCGCGGCCCGGGTCGAGACGCCAATCTTGGTGAAGATGTTCGAGAGGTGGCGCTCGATCGTCTTCTCGCTCAACCCGAGAGCCTCCGCCATCTGCTTGTTGGTGCTGCCGGACGCGACGAGGCAGAGGACCTCGGCTTCTCGGTCCGTGAGCCGGTTCGGAAGCGGCGCTCTCCCCACCTGCAACGCGAGGGCGCGGGCTCGTTCGGTGTCGGCGCCCAGCCGCTCGAGGATCTCCACCGCAGCCCGGAACGATCCGGCCGCAGCGTCCTCGTCCCCGATCACCCGAAGCACGTCACCAAGGAGAAGACGCGTCTCCGCCACTTCGTACGGGAGCTCGAGCACCCGCATCTGCTCCAGTGCACGCCGGAGCGATCCGCACGCCGCGCCCGTATCGCCTGTCGCGAGCTCGACCCGTCCCCGCGCCTGCGTGGTGACCGCGAGAAGCCAGGGCGTCGGGTACTCATCGGCGATGGTCGCGAGCTCGTCCGTCGAAGCGCGGGCGACGTCGGCGGCGTCGACCGCGATTGCGATCTGGATGTGCGCGGGGAGAAGCTTTGCGCGCGCCAGGCGATCCCACGTGACCTCCGCGAGCGCGGTGGAGATGCTCCGCCACGCGACGTCGATCTTTCGCTGGCCCAGGCGGAGCAGCGCGAGACCCGGTTGTGGGTCGAACCCGAGGGCATCGGCGCGCCGGAACTCCCCCTCGGCACCGTCGAGGTCACCGATGCGACGACGGATCTCCCCGATCTCGTAGAACGCCGCGCCGGCGTTGACCACGTGCAGGTGCTCGAGCTCCGAGCATGCTCGGCGCGCCTCCGCTTCGGCGCTCACCCAATCGCCCCGCAGCCTCAGCAGCTCCGCACGATGCACGCGACACAGCCCCGGGTAGAAAGCCGACGGCTGGCCGTCCGCCCAGCTGCTCCCCACCTCGGTCCACTCCGCGGCCCGCTGCAGGTCGCCGAGCTGGTCGCACACGGAGATGAGGCTGCAATACACCTTGCCGAGGACGAACGTCGAGAGTCGCCCTTCGCTTGCGAGCAGCATCGCCTCGTCGAAGAGCGAGAAGCCTTCCGCCGGCTTCCCGAGGCTGATGAGAATCCGGGCCTTGCACTGCAGGGCTTCCGCCTCGATGTCGGCGTTCCGGAGGCGCCGGCCGATCTCCAGCGCGCGTCCGGCCTTCTCGAGCGCGAGCTCGAGCGCGCCGCTCCCGTTGGCGACCTCGGCCTCGCGTTCGAGGAGCAGGGCGAGCTCCGGTGCGTCGGATTGCCCCTCGAGGCTGCGCTTCGCCCGTTGCAGCCAGCCGTTTGCGACCGCGCGGCGGCCCTTGAAGCAGTAGTAGTCGTACAGAGTCACCGCAGACCTCGCGCTGCTGCGCGCGTCGCCGTCCGCTTCGAACTGCTTGTAGGCCAACTCGCGGAGGGTCGTGCACTCGTCCAGGTTGCCGACCGACCACGCGTCGTCGGCGAGCGCCTCGAACGTCGCGGCGTCCTGTTGATCCCGTGTCCCTGCCACTCGTCTCTCACCCCCGAGGGGACATTGTGTCAGCTGATTCGCGTCGGTCACAGGCTCGCCTCTCCGGGTCAGCGCGCCTACGGGACGCTTACGAGGTGGCGTAGTACCGGTCGCGAAGCTCCGCGTAGGCGGCGCGGACGGCGCGAGAGTCGACGTCGTCGTCCGGCTCGACCGGGTATCCCTTGCCGAGGTCCCACGCCATTGCCACCTCGTCCGGCGGGGTCTGGTGCAAGGCCGCAGCCGCCTGCACGCACGCGCCGGTCGCGACGGGCTCGCCGCGGGGCACGACCACCGGAGCGCGCGCGAGATCGGCGAGCACACTCTGGACCGCATGCAGGCGCGCGCCGCCGCCGAGAAGCACGATCCCCTCGGCGGGACGCACGGCGACGCCGGCGACGCGCAACGCCTCGAGCGCGTCGAGCAGCCCGCACACGACGCCCTCGACGGCAGCGCGGGCGATCTGCTCGGGCGTCACGTCGGCGCGCAGCCCCCCGATGGTGCCGGTGGCGTGGGGCAGGTTGGGCGTGCGCTCACCGTCGAGGTACGGCAGGAGGACGAGCCCACCCGCGCCCGGCTCTCCGGCCAGGGCGAGCTGATCGAAGCCGGTGAGGTCGACCTGGAGCAGCCGGGCGAACGTGTCGATGACGCGCATCGCGTTCAAGGTGCAGGCGAGGGGCAGGAAGCGTCCCGTGGCGTCGGCGAAGCCGGCGACGTAGCCCTTCGGGTCGGCGGTGGGCTCGTCGCTGACCGTGTACACGGTGCCCGAGGTGCCGATCGACATCGCGACCTGACCGGGCTCGAGCGCGACACCGAGCGCCGCGGCCATGTTGTCGCCGGTACCCGGCCCGATCACCGCGCCCTCGCGCTCGCGCACGACCTCGGTGGGACCGAGGACGTCGGGCAGGCACGCGTCCCAGTCCTTCGTCTCGTCGACGACCTCGAGGAGGTCGGTGCGCCAGCGGTCCTCGGCCGGCGACCAGTAACCCGTGCCGGAGGCGTCGCCCCGGTCGGTCGTGAACCGGCCGCTCATCCGGAACGTCAACCAGTCGTGCGGAAGCAGTACCCGGGCGAGGCGGTCGAACTTCTCGGGCTCGCACCGGTGGAGCCACGAGAGCTTGCTGATCGTGAACGACGCCACCGGTACCGAGCCGCACGCCTTCACCCACGGCTCGGGGCCGCCGAGCTGCTCGACGAGCCACTCGGCGTCGGGCGCCGACTCGGTGTCGTTCCAGAGCTTGGCCGGCCGGATCACCTGCGCCTGGTCGTCGAGCGCGACGAGCCCGTGTTGCTGGGCGGCGATGGCCATCGCGACGACCGCCGGCGTGCCGGCCTGGCGGCGGGCGTCCACGAGCGCCTCGCGCCACTTCTCCGGGTCCTGCTCGCTGTGGGGCGGCGACGTCGCCGGGTGGGCGGCGCGGCCGGACCCGATGAGCTCGCCGCCGTCGGCGTCGCGCATCTCGACTTTCGTCGATTGGGTGGACGAATCCACACCGAGGACGAGTGCCACCAGCCTCCTGGGTCGGCCCGGGCTTCGCGACCGAGACAGTGAAGCACGTTTGGTGCGCGGAGACGGATCGGCGCGACGCGACGCGGGCGATTCGCGCGTTACGCGGGCGTTCGCGTCGGGCTCAGCGGACGCCGAGCAGCAGCTCGGTGACCAGCTGGTCGAGGCGCTCGTGCCCCCAGCCCCGGGCGGCGAGGGCGTCGACGTCGATCTGCTCGCCGCGGAGCCGCGCCACCGCCTCGGACGAGTAGCCGTCGGGGAAGATCCGCTCGGCGAGGCCGTCGACCTGCGCTTCGAGCAGCGCTTCCGCGATGTCGGGGTCGGCCGCGAACCGCGCCGCCTTCTCCTTGAGGATGAGGTACGTCCGCATGCAGCCGCGGGCGAACTCCCAGACGCCGTCGACGCTCTCGGTGCGGTAGGCGTGAGCGTCGAAGTGGCGCATCCCCTCCCACTCGGCGTCCTCGAGCAGCTTCACGAGGTAGAAGGCGTCGCGGACGGCTTCGGAGCCGAAGCGGAAGTCCTGGTCGTACTTGCCCGGCGACTGCCCGTTGAGGTCGATGTGGAACAGCTTGTCGGCCCACAGCGCCTGGGCGACGCCGTGATGGAACGACAGGCCCGACATCGTCTCGTGCGCGAGCTCGGGGTTGAGCCCGACCATGTCGGGATGCGCGAGCTCGTGGATGAACGCGAGCGCGTGCCCGACGGTCGGGAGAAAGAGGTTGCCGCGCGGCTCGTTGGGCTTGGGCTCGATCGCGATGTCGAGCTCGTAGCCGCGGTCGACGATGTAGTCGCAGCACAGGTTGATGGCCTCGGCGTAGCAGTCGAGCGCGGTGGGGACGTCCTTGGCGGCGTCGCACTCGACGCCCTCGCGCCCGCCCCACATCACGTAGACCTCGGCGCCGAGCTCCACACCGAGGTCGATGGCGTCGAACGTCTTGCGCAGCGCGAGCTTGCGCACCTGCGGGTCGTTGGCGGTGAACGCGCCGTCCTTGAAGACCGGGTTCGAGAAGAGGTTGGTCGTCGCCATCGGGACCTTCATGCCGGTCTCGTCGAGGGCGCGCCGGAACCGCTTGACGATCTGCTCGCGCTCGGCAGCGGACGAGCCGGGTGGCACGAGGTCGTCGTCGTGGAAGTTCACGCCGTAGGCGCCGAGCTCGGCGAGCTTGGTGACGGTGTCGACGGGGTCGAGCGCCGGCCGGGTCTCGTGCCCGAACGTGTCCCGCCCGCGGTTGCCGACCGTCCACAACCCGAACGTGAAGCGGTCCTCTGCCGTCGGCGTGTACTCGTCAGCCATGGCTCGCTCCTCCGATCGGTGCGCAGAGGGAGATATTGACTCCCGACGCACGCATCATGGTCGCGCCTGGCGACGGAAGAAGTCCCAGATCACCCCGGTGGCGTCGAGATCGGGGCTGGGCGGGTCGTGACCGGCGAGCGGCGGCGACGAACCGGGCCACTCGTGCCCGCCGCCGTCGACCGTGTACAGCTCGACGGTCGTGCCCGCGGCGCACGGCGCCCATGTGCTGTGCGTGACCGGGCCGTCCTGCTGCACCTGCGCGCCCGCCGGACAGCCGTCGTACCCGCGCCACGCCGTCAGCGACCGTTGCGCACCCGCGAACGTCACGGTCTGGTCGGCCAGGCCGTGCACGACGACCATCGACACCGGTTGCGACGGCTGGCAGCCGGGCGAAGAGCCCTCCACCGACGCGATGGCCGCGACGCGATCCGAGAGCGCGCAGCCGATCCGGTACGCCATCGCCGCGCCGTTCGACATCCCGGCGACGTACACGCGCGTCCGGTCGATGGGAAAGCTGCCCTCGAGGTGGTCGAGCAGCGCGGTGAGGAACCTCACGTCGTCGTCGACACCGGAGTCGGGCCCGGCGTTCCAGCGGTCGAGCGAGCCCTGCGGGTAGACGACGAAGAACCCGTCTCGATCGGACACCGGGTTCCAGTGGTAGCGGGTCTCGACGCGGGCAGCGTTGCCGTTCGCGCCGTGCAGGACGACGACGAGCGGCGCCGGCCGGCCCGGGTCGAGCGCGGCCGGCGAGTAGAGACGGTAGGCGCGCGTGACGCCGTCGACGGGAAGACCAAGGGCCACGGTCGTCCCGGGAGCGGCGCCCTCGGGAAGGGTGGATGGGACGGCGGCGCCGGCCGCCGTCGTGGGCTGAGTCGTGGCCTCGCTCGTTCGCGGCTTGGTGGACGAACGCCCGGTCGAACCGCTGCACGCGACGCCAATCGACCCGACGAGGGCGACCAGAACGACACCGCGGCGCACGCATCATGGTCGCGCCGTGAGTAGGGTGCGCGCCCATGACGACGACACCACCGCCGCCTCCCCCGCCTCCCCCGCCCCCCGCGTCACCGCCGCCGCCGGCCACGCCGCCGCCCCCGCAGCAGCCGGCCGTCCCGCCGCCGTCGATGACGCCGGCCGAGCGGTTCCGCATGGCCTACGGCGCCCGCGCCGAGACCGACTACTACTTCGAGGGCATGGGGATGGTGATCTTCCTCACCATCATCACGTGCGGGATCTACGGCTTCTACGTCTTCTACCAACTGATGAAGCGCATGCGCGACCACAACCGTCGCCGCCTCGACCTGCTCGAGTCGGCCACCGAGATCGCGTGGCAACGGGCGAGCGAGCAGGGCGTCGCCGAGGAGCTCCGACCCAACTTCGAGCGCATCGCCATGAACGTGGCCGTGCTCCGCGGGCTGACGACCGAGTTCCGTGACCCCGGCATCTGGGTGATCATCGCGATCCTCACGTCGATCGCCTACTTCGTCGGGTTCGTCTTCCTCGACGGCGACCTCATCAAGCACGACCAGGCGGAAGGCGCGATCGAGGCCGAGCTGAGCGCGATCTTCGCCCGGCTCGGACAAAACGTTCCCGCCCCCGACCCCGCCCGGCAGAAGGGCAAGCAGAACTACGCCGGTCGCATCGTGGCGAGCATCTTCTCGTGCGGCGTCTACTTCTACTGGTGGATGTACAACCAGATGGACGATGTCAACAAGCACTTCCTCTGGAACTGGCCGTGGGAGGACTCGCTGGCGACCGCGGTGAACGCCATGGCGCCCGCGGCCTGACGCACGGGCGCGGTGCAGGCGCTCGCCGGCGCGGAATAGGCGTCGCCCGGCCGGCCTTGACCCCGGTATGCCGCAGCATCGCTCCGTCGCCAAGGTCGTCCCCGCCACCCGGACCGTCGAGGGCGGCGGGTTCGTGGTCCGGCGCCCGTTCCCCGGCCCCCGCCTCGACATGGTCGACCCGTTCCTGCTCCTCGACCACATGGGCCCGGCGGACTACGCGCCTGGGGAGGCCGTGGGCGCGCCCGACCATCCCCACCGGGGCTTCGAGACCGTCACGTACATGCTCGAGGGCGCCTTCGAGCACCGCGACTCGAGCGGAGGGGGTGGCTATCTCGGTCCCGGCGACGTGCAGTGGATGACGGCGGGCGCCGGCATCGTCCACTCCGAGATGCCCGCCGAGCGCATCCGCCGCGAGGGCGGCCGCATCCAGGGGCTGCAGCTGTGGGTGAACCTCCCCCGGACCGACAAGATGTCGCCGCCCCGCTACCAGGAGATCGAGGCGGACGAGATCCCGGTGACCGAGCCCTCGCCCGGCGCCCGAGTCAAGGTCGTGGCCGGCGACGTGTTCGGCGTGCGCGGCCCGGTCGAGACACACAGCCCCATCGTGTATCTCCACGTCACGCTGCAAGACGGCGCGTCGGTCGACCTCCCCATCCCCTCGGGGCATCAGGCGTTCGCGTACGTGATCCATGGACGCGGGCAGTTCGGGGACGACCAGACGGCGGCTTCCGAATCGCAGCTGGTGCTGTTCGCCGGCGACGAAGGCGACGTGCACGTCGAGGGGCCCGACGACCTCGAGGGCCCGCTCGACGTGCTGGTGGTCTCGGGCGTGCCGCTGCGCGATCCCGTGGCACGCTACGGCCCGTTCGTCATGAACACCCGTGACGAGCTGGTGCAGGCGGTCGACGACTACCAATCGGGCGCCATGGGCCGGATCGCAGCGACGTCGTAGCCGCGCTTTCGCGCGTCACGACGGCGCGTCCACATGCGTGAGCTCGGTGCTCCAGCCCATCTTCTGCGCGCACGCGTCGTAGGTGCTCTCGAGGAAGTCCAAGAGCGCGCGCCGCGGATCCGGCGCCGCCCGCATCGCGTCGTAGGGAAACAGGAACTCGCCGAGGTCGGCGTTCCACCCTGCTCCCTCGGGTCTGATCGACGCCGCTTCGATGCCCTCGGGCTTGGGATATCCGTAGGCGAAGAACGCCGCGCTCGGGTGCTGAGGATGACCCGGCCAGAAGCCGCCGCAGATCTGCTCGGCGTCGCCGCCGTAGCGCGTGATCGTGTCGGCTCCCGGTGGAGGCGGCACGGGACGCCCCGAGAAGCGGGTCACGACGTGATCGAAGCTGCCCCAGAAGAAGTGCGCGGGCGGTGTCTTGCCGGTGAACCGGCTGCGATGCTGCTTCAGGACGACGTCGACCTGCGACAACACGTGGAAGAAGCGCCTGGCGTCCGCCGGCTCGTACGAGTGGTGCACGCGGTCCTCGGCGAACGGGATCGGGTCCGGCACCTCGGACGGCCCGGGTGAGATCGTGACGTCGACACCGAGACGACCGAGCGCACTCATCACGTCCTGGTAGAAATCGGCGACGGCCCGCGGGCGCAGCGCGATCTGCTCGGCGCCGCCGTCGTTCGCTCGGAGCACGAGCCGGTGATCGACGAAGTCGAACTCGATGTCGAAGGTGCGCAGCCCGTCGGGCACCGGTGAGGTCGTCAGACCCCGGGCCGTGACGTACAGCGGCACGTTTGCCCACTGGGGCTCGAACGGCGAGAGCGCCAGCCGGATCTTGCCGACGACCTGCGTGTACATGTGCAGCGTGTCGCGGGTGTCACGCCAGTCGTCGTAGGGCAGCGCGGGCCACTCGTCCACGACCTCACCCTCGCGCGTCCGCCGGCGGCGTGCCCGTGCTACCCGGTGAACGTCGGGTTGGCGACCACCGCCACGGGCGGGGTCGGCGAGCCGAGCGATGCAGGGACAGTCGAGCTAGCGGGCTCCGCCGGGTTGCCGGGCCTCGCCGGGCTGCCGGGCTCGGTCGGGCTCCCGGGCACCTCCGCCGCCGCCACGACCGTGGTCGTCGCCGTTGCCGTGTTGTTTCCGGGGTTCGGATCGGCGGTCGCCGCGGTCACCTCGGCGGGCGAGCTCACGGTGGCGGTGTTGGTGATCACGGTCCCCGGAGGGGTCGCAGGATCGACGACCACGACGAGCGTGATTGTGGCCGATGCGCCATTGGGCATCGACGCGATGGTGCACGTGACGGTGGTCGTGCCGGCGCACGAGCCGGTCGACGACGTCGCCGAGACGAAGGTGGTGCCGCTGGGCACGGTGTCGGTGACCGTGATGTTCGAGGCGTCCGACGGCCCGTTGTTCGTGACGGTGATCGTGTATGTGAGCTGGGCGCCGGCGGTCACCGGGTCGGGCGAGCCGGTCTTGGTGATCGACAGGTCGCCCGACGTCACCACGGTGGTGGTCGCCGTCGCCGAGTTGTTGCTCGGCGTCGGGTCGGACGCCGTCGACCCCACCGACGCCGTGTTGCTGATCGTGGTGCCCGCGGCCACGCCTGACGCGACGTGCACGACGACCGTGATGCTCGCGGACGCGCCGTCGGCAAGTGAGCCCAGGTTGCACGCAACCGGCGTCGGGCCGACGCACGACCCTTGTGTCGCCATCGCGGAGACGAACGACGTACCCGCGGGCAGTGGGTCGCTCACGGTCACGCTCGTCGCGTCCGATGGCCCGTTGTTGGTGACCCCGATCGTGTACGTCAGGTTCGTTCCCGCGGTGACCGGATCAGGCGAGTCGGACTTGGCTACCGCCAGGTCGGCTGAGGCCGCGACCGTCGTGGTGGACGTGGCGGAGTTGTTCGCTGGGGTGGGGTCAGCCGTCGTCGAGCTCGCCGAGGCCGTGTTGCTGATGACGGTCCCGTCCGCGACCGAAGGCCCGACGTGCACGACCAGGGTGATCGTGGGCGACGCTCCATTTGCGATCGATCCCAGCGCGCAAGAGACCGTCGTCGTCCCGGCGCAGGAGCCCTGCGACGGTGTCGCCGACCCGAAGGTCGTCCCTGTCGGCAGGGTGTCGTTCACCGTGACGTTCTGAGCACTCGACGGGCCGTTGTTCGTGACAGTGATCGTGTACGTGAGGTCGGTGCCGGCCACGACCGGGTCGGGCGAGTCGGACTTGGCCACCGCCAGGTCGGCTGACGCCGCGACCGTCGTGGTGGACGTCGCGGAGTTGTTCGCTGCGGTGGGATCAGGCGTCGTCGAGCTCACCGAGGCCGTGTTGCTGATGACGGTCCCATCCGCGACCGAAGGCCCGACGTGCACGACCAACGTGATTGTGACCGACGCTCCATTTGCGATCGCCCCCAGCGCGCACGAGACCGTCGTCGTCCCGGCGCAGGAACCCTGCGACGGTGTCGCCGAGACGAAGGTGGTCCCGGTGGGCAGGGTGTCGCTGACGGTGGCGTTCTGCGCGCTCGACGGCCCGTTGTTGGTGACCGTGATCGTGTAGGTGAGGTCGGCTCCCGGGGCCACGGGGTCCGGAGCATCCGTCTTGGTGACCGAGAGATCGGACTGCTGCCCGTTGACGACGGCGCTCGCGCTGTCGTTGGCCGCGTTCGGGTCCTGCTGGTTTTCGGCCGTCTTGGTCGCGGTGTTGGTGTGCGGGCCGGCCTGGCTCACGGTGGCGACGATCTGCAGCGTGACGGTGGCACCGCTGGCGAGTGATCCGACGTTCCACACCCCGCTCCCGGACGTGTAGCCACCCTGGGTCGCGCTCGCGGACACGAACGCCATGCCGGGGGGCAGCGGATCTGTGACGACGACCCCGGTGGCGTTGATCGGGCCGTTGTTGTGGGCGAGGACCGTGAACGTCACGTTGCTCCCCACGTTCGGCGCCGGGTTGTTCACCGTCTTCGTGACCGCGATGTCGGCGGAGATCGACACCGTCGTCGACGCCGAGGAGGAGTCGTTCGAGTTGTTGGGATCGAAACTCCCGCCGACCACGTGGACGCCGGCCGTGTTGGTGATCACGGTTCCGTCCGGCGTGAGCGGATGCACGTGCACCGTCAGCGTGAAGACGGAGGAGGTCCCGGGGGGCATCAGCCCCACGGAATTGCAGTTGACGTTCCCCTGCTGCGTTCCGACGGGCGGGACGGTGCAGCCGAAAGCCGGACCGGAGTTCTGGCTGAAGGAGACGAACTCGGCACTGAAGGGCGTGGAATCGTCCAACACCACGCTGGCACTCGAAGGGCCGTTGTTCGTGACCGTGACGAGGTACGAGATGTCGGTGTTCGGCGAAGCGGTCGCCGGCCCCGTCGTAGTCACCGAAACGTCGGAGGAGACCAACGCCGTGGTGTCGGCACGAGCCGTGTTGTTCCCGGTGTTCGTGTCACCAGTCGTCGCGTTCACGTTGGCGAAGTTGCTGACGATCTGTCCCCCGGTCACGTCCGGATCGAGGTGCACCGCGAGCGTGAAAGCGGCTGAGGATCCGTTCGGCAGCGACGCGATCGTGCAGGTGACCGTGCCCGACCCACCGACGGCAGGGAGCGTGCAGGTGAAGGCCGGGCCCGAGTTTTGGGTGAAGGAGACGAAGGTCGTGGAGCCGGGGAGCGCGTCCGTCAGCGACACGCTCTGGGCGGCATCGGGGCCGTTGTTGGTCACCGTAATGGCATACGAGAAATCCGTGCCCGGCGTCGCCGTGCCCGGCCCCGTCTTGTTCACCGAAAGGTCAGCCAACGCCACTTGCGCCGCGGCCGCGGTGCCAGCCGCCGGGGTCGCTTGCGCCGGCGCGTTGGCGGGAGCGCGTGCGCTCGTCGACGTCGTCGTCGTCGGCGCGGGTGGAGTTGTCGCCTGCTGTTGATCAGCCGGCGCGGTCGTCGTAGTGGGCGCGCCGGACGTTGCGGGAGGGTCGACCGGCTGGGCCAGCGCGCCGCCGTTCGAGAAGACGACGCCGACGACGGCGATGGCAGCGAGGATGGAGATCCGGCGTGACCGACGTCCCCCGCCCATTGCGCCTCCCTGCCCTTGTCCGGCCGGCGACGAAAACCCGCGAAAGGGCTCGCCTCAGTGAGTTCATCGGCAGGTCACACCGGGTCCTTGAGAGGGTTTTCGCCGTGCGGCGGCTCAGAACAGCTCGTCGCCCTCGTGGGCGGCGACGTCGCCCTCGAGCTCGTCCTCGTCGCCGCCGGCCGGGGCGACGCCGCCCAGCTCGCTCTCGAACACCTCGAGGTCGGTGACGATGCGGTTGACGTCCTCCTGGGCGCGGGAGATGCGGGTCCGGCACAGCTTGATGAGCTCGCTGGCCCGGCGGACGCGCTCCGCGAGCACGTCGACGTCGAGGTGGTCGCCCTCGAGCTCCCCGAGGATCCCCTCGAGCTCGGTCATGGCCTCGGCGTAGCCGATCTCGCCGTCCCTGTTGTGGGTGTCGTCGTTCGGTGTGCTCATGGCTCGCGCTTGTCTACATCCTGTACGACGCTGGCGGCAGTGCCGTCGGCGAACTCCGTGAGGAGCCGGTCGCCGGTGCTGAGGGCCGCCGCCCGCTTCACCACCTGCCCATCGCGGTCACGAGTGAGCGTGTAGCCCCGCTCCAGCACGCGCGTCGGGTCGAGGGCCCGCAGCCGGGCGGCCGACGCGTCGAGGCGTCGGCCCTCGGCCCGGGCGAGGCGGCCGCCGGCGGACGACAGCGTGCGCTCGCTCCCGTCGAGCGTCGCGATCGCCTGCTTGACCGTCCGGGTGCCGAGCTCCTCGGCCCGGACCCGGTGGCGCTCGACTGCCGCCAGCTCGCGCGCCAAGGCCGCCGGCGGGCCGCGCCGGGCGCGGCGGGCGCAATCGCGCAGCTCACGCAACGCGAGCGCGCAGTTCGAGCGGGCGTTGTGCACGACCCCGCGCGACACGTCGTCCAGGCGGTAGACGAACTCCATCACCCGCTCGACGAGCACCTGGGCGGCCGCGGTCGGCGTCTTGCTCGCCGTGTGCGCCACCTCGTCGGCGACGCTGCGGTCGATCTCGTGCCCGATCCCGGTCAGCACCGGGAGCGGCATGGCGGCGATGGCGCGGGCGACGTCGTCGCTGTCGAAGGGCGCCAGGTCGGCACGCGACCCGCCGCCGCGCACCAGCACGACCGCGTCGAGGGCGGACGAGATGCGCGCGAGGCGGCGCAGCGCCCAGACGACCCGGCGCGGCGCGTTGGCGCCCTGCACGCGCACGTCGCACACGCCGACCCGGAACGCGAAGCCGCTGGCGTCGAGCTCGTCGAGGAAGTCGTGATACGCCGCGCTGGCGGCGCTGGTCACGAGCCCGATGCGCAGCGGCACCTCCGGCAGCTCGTGGACGCCGTTGGCGCGCAGCAGCCCTTCGGCTTCGAGCTGGCGGAGCACGCGGTCACGGTTGGCGGCCAGCGCGCCGGCGGTAAACACGGGGTCGATGCCGGTCATGATCAGCTGCAGCCGGCCGGTCGGTGGGTACACGTCGATGTGGCCCTTCACCCGCACTTCGACGTCGTCGGCGAGCTCGACGCCGGGCACCTTGCGCAGGGCGGCGTGCACCGTCATGAGATGGCTGCGGAACAGCGCCACGTCGAGCGCCGCCTGCACGCGGTTGCGGCGCTCGTCCTTCTCGACGAGCTGGAAGTAGACGTGCCCGGCCCGAGACTCCCGGAATCCCTGCACCTCGCCCCGCACCCAGACGTTCTCCGGGATCGCGTCGCGGAGCGCGTCCCGGATCGTCGTGTTGAGCTCGGTGACGGAAAGGGTCGGCTCGTCCACGTCAGCCACGTCCCGCACCGTAGCGGCGCCTCGGGCCCGCGGAGCGCGCTCTATTTCTTCAGGTAGTTCTCCAGGAACGTGACGGTCTGGTTCCAGACATCGGCCGAGTACGCACGTGAATGGCGCGTGCCGGGGAGGATGATCTCCTGGTTGGCGACGCCGGCCTTGTCGAGCGCGGCCTTCATGGCGTCGGCCTGCGACAGGGGCACGAGCTCGTTCGTCGAGTTCACGATGAGCATCGGCGAGTCGGTCTTGTCGACGTGCGTGACGGGTGACGCGGCTGCGTAGGTGTCGGAACACGCGTCGGGCAAACACCCGAGGAACGTGCTGATGGAGCGGCCGGCATTGGTCGCGGCGGCCGGGGCGAGGCTGACGAAATCCATCGGGCCCGACCACGACACCACCGCCGCGACCCGATGGCCGGTCTTCAGCGATCCCTCACCGTCGGTGCCGAGCATGCCGACGAGGTGCCCACCTGCTGACCCGCCGAGGGCACCGATGTGCTTGGGGTCGACGCCGTACTCCTTGGCGTGCGCCCGCACCCATGCGACCGCCGCCTCGACGTCGTCGACCGC
>DASZGY010000034.1:0-44597 GCA_035938395.1 Acidimicrobiia bacterium | reverse complement strand
ACCGACGGTGCGGCTCGCCACTACGAGCGCCTGGGTCTGGTCGACAGCCAGATTCCAGGCGGTCGCGAAGTGGTACGCCGAGATGGCGGCGAGGAGGACCGCCGCCGCCAGCAGCCCCGTGTTCGTGCTCCAGACCCACCCGGCGAAGCACAGCACGGAGAGACCGGCGTACATCACCGCCGGGATGCGGCGCCGGTTGATGTTCGGGAAGACGTACGGCCCGACGTAGGCCGTGACGTCGAGCTCCTCGGGCAGCTGATCCTGGTGCTCGTCGCTCACGTCTTCGGCCACGCGGCGCGCACCTTCTCCCAGCTCGTGCGCAGGTCCTCGGGGAGGACGCGCGTCTCGGCAACGGTCGTCATGAAGTTCGTGTCGCCCGTCCACCGTGGCAGCACGTGCACGTGCACGTGCCCGGGAACGCCGGCCCCGGCCGGGCGACCGAGGTTCAGGCCGGCGTTGATGCCGTCGGGCGTGTAGGCGGACTTGAGCGCGCTCACGGCGTGCTGCGTCATCGCCATGACCGCTGTCGCCTCGTCGGCTTTGAGGTTCTCGAGCTCGGCCTCGTGACGGAACGGGGCGACCATCAGATGGCCCGAGGCGTACGGATACGCGTTCATCACCGCGAAGACGAGCTCGTCGCGCGCCACCACGAGCGACTCGTCGTCCGGCGCGCTCGCCAGCGCGCAGAACAGGCAATCGTCCGGTTCCGTCGCCGGCGCCTCGGCCGCGCCGGCCACGTAGGCAGCCCGCCAGCCCGCCCACAGGCGTTCCAGTGTCACCGACGCTCCGCGACCTCGGTCGCGAGACGCTCGAACAGGTCGTCCACCCGGACCCCGCGCTCGGGCTCCTCGCTCCCCCGCCGGTTCACGCCGACGGTGCCGGCGTCGGCGTCCTCGTCGCCCACGACGAGCACGTACGGCACCTTCTGCAGCTTGGCCCGGCGGATCCGCGATCCCAGCGAGTCGGTGCTCGCGTCGACGAGCTCGGCGCGGAAGCCTTCGCTGCGGAGCCGATCGACCAGACGGAACGCATACGCGTCGTGCCGGTCGGCGACCGGCAGCACCGAGGCCTGCACCGGCGCGAGCCAGAGCGGGAACGCGCCCTCGTAGTGCTCGACGAGGATCGCGAAGAACCGCTCGATCGACCCGAAGAGCGCCCGGTGGATCATGATCGGACGGTGGCGCTCGTTGTCGGCGCCGACGTAGCTGAGATCGAACCGCTGGGGCTCCTGGAAGTCGGCCTGGATCGTCGACATCTGCCACGTCCGGCCGATCGCGTCGCGCGTCTGGACCGAGATCTTCGGCCCGTAGAACGCGCCGCCGCCGTCGTCGAGCACGACCTCGAGATCCATCGCGGCAGCCGCTCGCCGCAGGATCTCCGTCCCCTCTTCCCAGTCCTCGTCGCTGCCGATCGCCTTCCCCTCCGGCTTCGTCGACAGCTCGAGGTAGAAGTCGGTGAGCCCGAAGTCGCTCAGCACGTCGAGCACGAACCGCAGCGTCGACTCGAGCTCGCCGGGCAGCTGTTCCTTCGTGCAGAAGATGTGCGCGTCGTCCTGGGTCATCCCCCGCACCCGGGTGAGCCCGTGCACGACACCCGAGCGTTCGTAGCGATACACGGAACCGAACTCGAAGAGTCGTAGGGGCAGGTCGCGGTACGAGCGCAGTTGACTCTGGTAGATGAGGATATGGAACGGGCAGTTCATCGGCTTGAGGTAGTACCGGGTGCCCTCGTCGAGCTCCATCGGCGGGAACATCCCGTCGGCAAACCACTCCAGGTGACCCGAGGTGTTGAACAGGTCCTCCTTCGCGATGTGCGGCGAGGTGACGAACTCGTACCCGGCTTGGACGTGCCGCTCGCGCGAGTAGTCCTCCATCAGCCGGCGGACCGTGCCCCCCTTCGGATGGAACACAGCCAGCCCGGAGCCGATCTCGCCCGGGAAGGAGAAGAGGTCGAGCTCGACACCGAGCTTTCGGTGATCGCGCCGCTCGGCCTCCTCGAGCTGGTGCAGGTGCGCATCGAGCGCAGCTTGCGACTCCCACGCCGTGCCGTAGATGCGCTGGAGCATCGGGCGCTTCTCGTCGCCCCGCCAGTACGCGCCTGCCACCCGCATCAGCTTGAACGCGCCGAGTCGCTTGGTGGACGGCACGTGCGGGCCGCGGCACAGGTCGACGAACGCGCTGCCGCCGTCGCGTGGGTTGCGGTAGACGGAGATCACGGAGCCCTCGCCGACCTCCGACGCGACCTCCGGGTCAACCCGCTCGATGATCTCGACCTTGTACGGCTGGTCGGCGAACAGGCGCAGGCCCTCGTCGCGAGAAACCTCCTCGCGGACGAACGGCTCGTCGGCGGCGACGATCTCGCGCATGCGGGCTTCGATGCGCACCAGGTCGTCCTCCGTGAAGTGCCGGCCGTCGGGCAGTTCGAAGTCGTAGTAGAAGCCGTCCTCGATGGCGGGGCCGATGGCGTACCGCGCGCCGGGGAAGAGGTCGGTGACTGCCTGCGCCATCACGTGCGCGGTCGAGTGCCGCAGCACCTCGCGGCCATCGGGCGAGGCGGGCGTCACGATCGTGACGGCGGCGTCGTGGTCGATCGGGCGGTCGAGATCGACCCATTCGCCATCGACCTTGGCGGCAAGCGCGTCCTTGGCGAGGCGCTTGCCGATCGACGCCGCGATCTCCGCCGCGGTGACGCCCCGTGGGTACTCGCGCGGCGAGCCGTCGGGCAGCTTGACGTTGACCGAGTCGGCGGGGCTCATCTCCCTGGCGACGATATCAGCAGGCCTTTTTCGTCCCCCGAACTTTGGGGGAACGCGACAATGCGCGCCTACCGGTGCTCGACTGGTTGGGTGAGGTCGACGCCGATGAGGTGGCCCAGCTCGTGGAGCACGGCCGGGGCGGTCGGGTCGGAGCCGTCGGACAGGATCGCACTCGCGAGGTCGTCGAGCGCCTCGAGCGCCTTCGGCGCGTCGAGGTCGGCGTCGAGCGCGTGCCGCACCCGTTCCGCGTACGGGCGCGGGTCGGCGCCGTCCGGACGCTCCGAGGCCGCGAGCAGACGGTGCAACAGCGCGTTGCCTTCGTCGAGATCGGTGTCGTGCCACTCGAACCCGGCCCGGTAGTGGTGACGCATGAGCGCGAGGCGGATGGCGCGCGGGTCGGCGATCTTCAGAAGATCGCTGACGAACACGAGGTTGCCGAGTGACTTCGACATCTTCTCGCCCTCGTAGCTGACCATCGCCGAGTGCATCCAGTGCCGCGAGAACCTCTGTCCCGTGACGGACTCGCTCTGGGCGATCTCGCACTCGTGGTGCGGAAAGATCAGGTCGGTCCCGCCGCCGTGCAGGTCGAGGGTCGGGCCGAGCGCATCCGTCGACATCACCGAGCACTCGAGATGCCAACCGGGCCGGCCGACGCCGAAGGGCGCGCGCCACGCCGGCTCCCCCGGTTCGGATGGCTGCCACAGGATGAAGTCGAGCGGCGCGCGCCGGTGCGGGTCGTCCGGGTTCCCGCCGCGAGCCCGCGCCAGGCGGACCATGTGCTCCTCGGGATAGTGCGACAGCTCGCCGTACCGCGGGAACGTCGAGACGTCGAAGTAAGCGGTGCCGTGCGTGAGGTACGCGTGGCCGGAGTCGAGGAGCCGGCTGACCATTTGGATCATCCCGTCGATGGCCTCGGTCGCGCGGGGCTCGGCCGCCGGCGGGCGCATGCCCAACGCGTCCATGTCGGCCTGGAACCGGGCGAGCTCGGCGTCGGCGAGCTCCAGGTAGTCGACGCCCAGCTCGCGCGCCTTGGGCAGGATCGAGTCGTCGACGTCGGTCACGTTGCGCACCATGCGCACTTCGTGGCCGAGCTCCTCCAGCCGCCTGGTGAGGAGGTCGTAGGTGATGTACGTCGCCGCGTGGCCCAGGTGGGTCGAGTCGTACGGCGTGATGCCGCACACGTACATGCGCACGACGGGCCCGGCCTCGAACGGGACGAGCGCTCGCTGCGCGGTGTCGTGGATGCGCAGTGTCACGGGGCGGTCGGGGGCCGGGGCTCGACCCCGACGAGGCGGAGGCTGGCCTTGCCCTTGTGACGAAGGTTGATCGTGAGCAGTACGGCCGCGAACGCCTCGATGCCGACGGCGTTGGCGAGTGACCCGCCGTCGAAGCCGCGCAGGCCGGGGATCTTCGCGATGAGGTCGAGGACGGTCGTGCGGGCGCTGTCGTCGTCGGCACACACGATCACGTCGCTGTCGATGGCGTGGTCGAGGTCACCGAGTGCCGCGGCCGGGACGTGTTGCAGTGCGGCAGCCACGCGGGCCTGCGGCACCGCCTCCTGCATCTCCATCGTGAGCGAGCCCTCGTCAGGCAGCACCGGGCGGAACTCGCGGTCGACCTTCGTGAGCCCGTTGGCCATGGCGACGACGACCTTGCCCGACAGCGCGTCGGCGTGCTGGCGCGCCGTCGGCACCGCGGCCTCCCATTGGGTTCCGACGACGACCAGTTCGGCCGTTGCCGCGTCCGCGTTGCTGCCCGGCTCGATGCTGCCGACGCGATCGCCCCACCGCTCGCGCATCTTCGTGACCGCGGCTTCGGCACGGGCGGCGTCTCGCGAGCCCGCGATCACTTCGTAGCCGACGCTCGCCAGGCGCGCGGCCAGCCCACCGCCGGCCGGGCCGGTCGCCCCCAGCACACCGATCTTCATGCAAGAGAGCCTGGCACATGGGCTCTAGGCTTCCCGCCAACGAGCGACCGGGGGTTCGATGAAGTTCGGGGTCATGTTCGCCAACGTCGGTCCCTACGTGGAGCCCGACATGGCTGCCGCCTTCGGGCGAATCGCCGAGGAGCACGGCATCGAGTCGCTCTGGGCCGTCGAGCACGTCGTCGTCCCGGCCGACTACGAGTCGCAGTACCCGTACTCGCCGAGTGGTCGCATGCCCGGGCCGGAGGAGAGCCCGATCCCCGATCCGCTGATCTGGCTGACGTGGGTCGGCGCAGCCACTACGACACTCCGGCTGGCGACCGGCATCCTGATCCTGCCGCAACGCAACCCCGTCATCCTCGCCAAGGAGCTCGCGACCCTCGACGTGCTCTCGAAGGGGCGCGTCGAGCTCGGCGTCGGCGTCGGCTGGCTGCGCGAGGAGTTCGATGCGCTCGGCGTGCCGTTCGAGGAACGCGGCGCACGAATGGACGAGTACATCGAGGCGCTGCGCACGCTGTGGCGCGAGGAAGAGCCGTGTTTCGAGGGGCAGTACGCGCGCTTCGACCGGGCAAAGTGCTACCCCAAGCCGCCCCAGGGCACCATCCCGATCCACGTCGGCGGGCACACACCGGCGGCGGCCCGACGCGCCGGCCGCCTCGGCGACGGGTTCTTCCCCGGCCGCTCCACCGACGACGACCTCGTCCCGCTGCTCGACGCGATGCGCGCCAGCGCCAAGGACGTCGGGCGCGACCCAGACGCGATCGAAGTGACAGCGGGCGGCGTGCTCGACCTCGACGGCGTCCGTCGCTTCGTGGACTACGGCGTCGATCGCATCGTGCTCCCGCCGCTGGGCTTCGATCTCGAAACGCTGCGCGAGCAGCTCGGCCGGTTCTCCGAGCAGGTCATCGAGAAGGTCGGTTGACCCGATGGCATCCGAGTACGAGGACAGGCCACCGGGCATCCCGCTGTGGTTCAAGGTCGGTCTCGTCATCGTGGCGGCGATCGGGGTGTGGCTCGCGGTTGGCCTGCTCGTCACCACGCTGCGGCTCGCGCTGGCGTTCGCGGGTTACGTCATCGTGGCGTTCCTCGCCTACCAGATCGGGAAGTGGGTCGGCCGCAGCTCGAAGAGCGACGAGCTGTAGCGCCGCCGGGGCGCGTGCGCCGCGCTAGGCGATGCAGTCGGCGCCGAGCAGGACGCGCAGGTCGGCGTAGAGGCCGTTGCTCGAGTCGACGAGGTACTCGTCGGCGAGCTGCAACACGGTCGTCCGGTCGGCGCCCTCGAGGTGCACGTACACCGCGCTGTCCCCCGGGTGGAGGCGCAGGATCTCCTTGAGCCTCTCGACCTTCTGGTTGTTCAGCGCGGCGCGCTTGACCCGGATCCGAACGGGCGGCCCGCCATCGAGCACGAGCTCGGGTTGCGTGACTTCCATGGCGATGATCTTGGGATCGTCGTCGCGCAAGTCCAGGCGCCCCTTCACACACACGATCGCGTCCTCTTCGAGGACGTGCCCGTAGGAGGTCATCGTCTTCGGGAAGACCATGACTTCGAGGGCGGCGCCGAGATCCTCGAGGACGAACGTGGCCATGAGGTCGCCCCGCTTCGTGTACCGGCGCGAGAGCGCGGTCACGACCCCGCCGACCACGCGCATCTCCCCCTCCCGCAGCTCCTTGAGCTCGGTCAGCGTGCACTCGATGTGGCGGCGCAGCCCGCGCTCGGCGCCCATGAGCGGGTGCTCGCTGACGTACAACCCGAGCATCTCCTTCTCGTGGGCGAGTCGCGACCGCTTGTCGAACTCGGCGTCGGGGACGGTGACCCGCTCGTCGAAGCCGTCGGTCGCGCCGCCGGTCTCCTCGTTGCCGCCGAACAGGCTCATGATCCCGGCGTCCCGCTCGCGGCGGCGGGAGAGCGTGTTGTCCACGATCTGCTCGTAGACGTGGAGGAGCCCCTTCCGCGGGTGCCCGAGGGAGTCGAAGCCGCCGGCCTTGATGAGCGACTCGATCGTGCGCTTGTTCAGGGCCTGCGGGTCGACGCGCTCGCAGTAGTCGAAGAAGTCGGTGAACGGCCCGCCCTCTTCGCGCGCGGCAACGATGTGCACGACGAGCCCCTCGCCGACGTTGCGCACCGCCGACATCCCGAACCGGATCGAGCCGTCGCGCACGGCGAAGTCGCTCTCCGACTCGTTGACGTCGGGCACGAGCACCGGGATGCCGAGCTGGCGGCACTCGTTCAGGTAGACCGCGGTCTGGTCCTTGTTGGCCTTGACGCTCGTGAGGAGGGCGGCGAGGTACTCCACCGGATAGTTCGCCTTCAGGTACGCGGTTTGATACGCGACGTACCCGTAGCCGACGGAGTGCGACTTGTTGAACGAGTAGTCGGCGAACGGCTCGATGATGTCGAACATCTCCTCGCCGAAGTCACGACTGTGACCCTGGGCGACGCAGCCCTCGACGAACTTCGATCGCTCCTTGGCGATCAGCGACCGGATCTTCTTCCCCGTCGCCTTGCGCAGGTTGTCGGCCTCCTCGAGCGAGTAGCCGGCCAGCCGCTGCGCCACCCGCATGAGCTGTTCCTGGTAGATCATCAGCCCGTACGTGGGCTCGAGGATCTCCCGCACGTCGTCGTGGTAGTAGCTGACGGGCTTGCGGCCGTTCTTGCGGTTGGCGTAGTCGGTATGCATGTTGGCGGCCATCGGGCCCGGCCTGTACAACGCCACGAGCGCGGCGACGTCTTCGAACGTCGTCGGCGCCAGCGAGCGCATGAGCGTGCGCATCGGCCCGCCCTCGAGCTGGAACACGCCGATCGAGTCGCCGCGCTGCAGCATCTCGAAGGTCTTCGGGTCGTCGAGCGGCACGGCGTCGATGTCGACCCGCTCGCCGCGCGCCGCCTCGATGAGCTCGACCGCCCGCTCCATCACCGACAGGTTGCGCAGCCCGAGGAAGTCGATCTTCAGCAGCCCGAGATCCTCGACGCCGTGCATCTCGTACTGGGTGACCATCGGTGCGTCCTGGATGTCGCCGCCAGGCTCCGGCTTGCGCTGGATCGGCAGGTATTCGGTCAGCGGCTCCCGTGTGATCACCACGGCAGCGGCGTGGATGCCGTCCTGGCGCCGCAGGCCCTCGAGGCCGCGGGCGACGTCGATCACGCGCTTGGCGTCGGGATCGGAGTCGTACAGGGCGCGCAGCTCGGAGGCCATCTTGTAGCCGTCCTCGTGGCCCGTGACCTTCTCGAGGCACGCCCGTAACGGTGTGTCGCGCCCCATGATCAGCGGCGGCATGAGCTTGGCGATCCGATCGCCGACGCCCCACGGATACCCGAGCACCCGCGAGGCGTCGCGCACCGCAGCCCGGGCTTTGATCGTCGAGAACGTCACGATCTGGGCGACGCGATCCCAGCCGTAGCGCTGAGCGGCGTACTTGATCATCTCGCCCCGATACCGCTCGTCGAAGTCGAGGTCGATGTCGGGCATCTCCTTGCGGCCCGGGTTCAGGAACCGCTCGAAGAGCAGGTCGTACCGGATCGGGTCGCTGCCCACGATGCGCAGGCAATAGGCGACACAGGAACCCGCCGCGCTCCCCCGGCCCGGCCCCACGCGGATGCTCCGCGAGCGCGCGTACCGGACGAGGTCCCAGACGACGAGGAAGTACGCCGAGAACCCCATGTCCTTGATGACGCCGAGCTCGAACTCGAGCCGTTCGAGCACGTGCAGCGCCGGTGACTGGCCGTAGCGGTCCTTGGCGCCCTCCAAGGTGAGCTCGCGCAGGTATGAGTCCTCGTCGTGGCCGGACGGCACCGGGAACGCGGGCAGCTCGGGCTTGCCGAACTCGATCTCGACGTTGGCGCGCTCGGCGACCAGCAGCGTGTTGTCACACGCCTCCGGGTAGTCCGTGAACAGGCCCCGCATCTCGGCCGCGGTCTTCAGGTAGAACTCCTCGGCGTCGAACTTGAACCGGTTCGGGTCGTCGAGCGTGGCGCCGGTCTGCACGCACAACAGTGCGGCATGGGCTTCCGCGTCCTCCTTGTGCGTGTAGTGCGAGTCGTTCGTCGCGAGCAACGGCGCCTCGAGCTCGCGTGCCATCTTCACGAGTTGTGGGTTGACGGTGCGCTGCTCCGGCAGGCCGTGGTCCTGGAGCTCGATGAAGAAGGAGTCACGCCCGAGGATGTCCTGGAACCGCGCCGCGTTGTCGCGTGCGGCGGTGTAGTCCCCCGCCATGAGCTGCTGACAGACCAACCCGCCGAGGCACCCGCTCGTCGCGATGAGACCTGCGCCGTGTTGCTCCAGGAGCTCGAAGTCGATGCGCGGCTTGTAATAGAAACCGTCGAGGTACGCGTTCGAGGCGACCTTGATCAGGTTGCGGTAGCCGGCGTTCGTCTCGGCGAGCAGCGTCAGGTGGTAGATGTCGTGATCGGCCCGCTTCGGCCGGTCGAACCGGCTGGTGTCGACGAAATACGCCTCGGAGCCGATCACGGGGGTCAGGTCCGCCTCGCGCGCCGCCCGGTAGAAGTCGAGGACGCCGTACATGTTCCCGTGGTCGGTGATCCCGACCGCGGGTTGCCCGTCGGCGGCGGCCGTGGCGATGACGTCAGGGATCCGAGCGGCCCCGTCGAGCATGGAGAACTCCGTGTGCAGATGCAGGTGCACGAACGAGTTCGCCAAGGCGCCCCGACCCCCTCATTTCCTTCCTGGCCTCCCTGGCCCATGTCGGGCCAGGACCCACAGGGGCTGTGGATGACCCTGTGGAGAATCACATTGGTGTAACTCTCACCATAGAGGGGCCGCCGCCGCCGGGCAAGCGTCGAGGTCCGGGGCTCAGGCCCGCCCGCGACCCCCGAGGAGCGGGACGTACATCTCGTCGGGAGTGAGCGAGCCGTGCATGCCGAGCAGCTTGGTCTCCATGGGCAGCGTGGGGTCGACGAACGCCACCGGCTCGCGGGCGGCGAGCACGACGTCGCCCACCCGGCTGCCGATCGGCCCCTCGGGCGCCGGCCCGATCCAGCCCTCGGCGAACAGCTGCTCCCGCGTGAGCACCCACGCCCGGTCGCCCACGCTCTCGCGCGCGGCAGCGGCGAGCTCGGCGGCGGCGCCGGGCTTCGCGTAGAGGTAGCGGAAGCGGGCCTCGCCCGCGTACATCGCGATCATGGGGGCCAGCTCGGCCAGGTCGATCCACCCACCGCGGTCGATGTGGATCTGCCCGTGGTCCGACGTCACGAGCAGGGCCGTGGTCGCGGGGAGCGCGTCGCGCAGGTCACCGACGAGCCGATCGGCGGCGCGCAACTCGGCGACGTAGAACGAGTCGTGCAGGCCGTACTCGTGCGCGACGGTGTCGACGCTCGGGTAGTAGCCGTACACGAAGCTCTCCCCGCCGGCGACGAGGAGGCGGCATTGCTGGACGAGCGTCGACACCGCGTTCCATCCCACGAAGCGCGCGCCGCGCAGCTGCGCGTCGGTGAACCCCGAGTTCCGAAACTCGCTGCGCGTGACGACGGGTATCGGCCGGCCGAGGAACGCGGTGTGTCGCTGCATGTCGAACGGGTCGGGCGCGCGGCGGTTGCCGGTGGTCTGCCAGCGCAGGATGTTGAGCACCTCTCCGTCGACGCGCATCCGGAACCCCACGAGACCGTGCTGGGACGGAGCGAGGCCGGTGGCGAGCGACGTGAGCGCGCTGGCGGTGGTCGATGGCGCGACCGTGGTGATCGGGCCGCCCTCGAGGCCGTCGAGCTCCGGCAGCAGGCTGCGGTGCGCCTCGACGGCCTGCCAGCCGAGCCCGTCGAACAGCAGGAGCACCACGGCGTCGGCACCCTCGACGCAGCTGGGCATGAACGGCGCCGGGTGGCCGCCGAGGAGCGCCGGCACCAGGCTGGTGATCGCCTCGCGGCCGTAGTCGGGCCGCACTGGGTCCATGCGCTCGAATCTATGCGGCGCCAGACGCCCCGGCGGGGCTCTCGGACGCGCGACCATGGGGGCGTGAAGGTCTCGACCAGGGGCGATTATGCGGCTCGTGCTCTCCTGTCGCTCGCCTTGCACGGCCAGGACCGGCCGACCTCGGTGAAGGAGATCGCCGAGCGCACGAGCCTGCCCCAGCCGTACCTCGAGCAGATCCTCCTCGCCGTGAAGGGCGCGGGGCTGGTCCGGTCGAAGCGGGGCGTCGGCGGCGGGTACGTGCTCGCCCGCGTCCCGGAGGAGATCACGCTGGCCGAGATCGTCGCCGCCGTCGAAGGACCGCTCACGACGGTGATGGGCGAGCACGACCACTGCGAAGGCCACTGCATCCTGCAGGAGGTCTGGGTCTGCGTCTCCGAGGAGATGGGTCACCTCCTCGAGGGCTTCACGCTCGCCCAGCTCGTCGAGCGCACCCGTGTCGGCCACCCCGATGCGGCCGCGAAGTCGTCAGTCTGACGCTGCGCCGAGGCCGTCGAGCACCGACGCGAGCTCGGACGGGAGCGGGTCCTCGAAGCTGAGGCGCTGCCCGGTCGTCGGGTGATCGAGGGCGAGCTGGTGCGCGTGCAGGAACGGGCGGCCAGGCCGGAGGGACGGGCGATCGCCGCGGTACGCGGAGTCGCCGACGACGGCGTGCCCGACGGCGCTGAGGTGGACACGCAGCTGGTGCGTGCGTCCAGTCTCGAGGCGACACTCGACGAGGCTCACGACGGGTGTGTCGTACTCCCCGCGGACTTCGTAGGCGGTCCGCGCCGCCCGGCCCTCGTCGCGGATCGCCATGCGGGTGCGTCGGGTCGGCGACCGGCCGATCGGCGCGTCGATGACCCCGCGCGGCGCGTCGAAGCGACCCCAGACAAGAGCGAGGTAACGACGGTCGATCTCGCGTCGGGCGAGCGCGGCGACGAGCACGTCGTACGCCCGCGGCGACCGGGCGACGAGCATGAGACCGCTCGTGTCGCGATCGAGGCGGTGGACGATGCCGGGCCGGGCGGGGTCGCCGACGTCGGAGAGCTCGGGGAACCGTTCGAGCAGCCCGTTCACGAGTGTGCCGCCCGGATGTCCGGCCCCGGGATGGACGACGAGCCCGGCCGGCTTGCTCACGACGACGAGGTCGTCGTCGGCGAATCGGACGTCGACCGGGACGGGTTCGGGAGCGGGCGGCCGGTCGGGCGGCGGCTCGGAGAGGAGCTCGACGAGCGCACCCGCCTCGAGACGGTGGCTCTTGACGACCGGCTGTCCCCCGACGAGCACGGCTCCGTCGTCGATGAGACGGGAGACCTCGGCCCGGCTCCAGCCGGTCAGGAGCGCGAGGGCCCGGTCGACCCGCTCGCCCGCGAGTGTCGTCGGCACGGCGAGCTCGCTCACGCCACTCGGCTCACCCGGAGTCGCGGCGCTCGTCGCGGTCGCGCCATCCCCACACCAGGAGCAGCACGGCGCCGATCGTGACGGCCGAGTCGGCCACGTTGAAGGTGGGGAAGGCGCCCACACGGACGAAGTCGACGACCTCGCCGCGCAGGAATCCCGGCGCACGGAACAGCCGATCGATGAGGTTGCCCAGCGCGCCGCCGAGCACGAGCGAGAGCGCGACGACCATGACCGGGTCCCTCGCGCGTTGGGCGACGCGGACGAGCACGACGGCGACGATGGCCGCGAGCACGGCGAGCAACGGCGTGAACCCGGTCAGGATGCTGAACGCGCCCCCGGGATTGCGGCTCAGTCGGAACTCGACGGTGGTCCCGATGATCGAAAGGGGCCCGTCGGCGAGCGACGCGACGACCCAGGCCTTCGTGATCTGGTCGAGCAGGACGACGCCGACGACGAGCCCGACGATCAGGAGGGGTCGACGCGACTGACGGGTGGAGCCAGGCTCGGACTGAGCGCGCCCGCTAGCGGCGTCGTTCGGCACGAGCCTTGCAGTCCACACACTCCTCGGCGTACGGAATGGCCTCGAGGCGCTCGACCGAGAGGCGACGCCCGGCGGGCACGCACACTCCGTACGTCCCCGTGTCCATCCGCTTCAGGGCCCGGTCGATCGCGTCGACGATCGTTCGCGCCGACGCCGACAGCAGCAGGTCGCGCTCGCGCTCGACGTTGACCGTGTCGCCCTCGCCGGACTCCTCGTCGAACTGCGTGTCACCCGGGTCGCGCTCCTGCGCGAGCTCTTCGGCTTCGTGCTGGAGATCTTCGGCCTGGCGGATCTGCTGATCGCGCTCGTCCATGAGCTTCTGGCGAAGCCGCTTCAGCGTCCGCTCGGAGAGGTTGGGCTTGGCCGGCATGACCTCCCACCCCGACAGGGGGCAGATCACCGAGCCGGGCTTGCGGGGCGGGACCTTCTTCGCCGGCGGCAGCGTCGGCGCGGCCTTCTTCGGGGGCGGCGCAGCCTTGGCCGGGGCCGCCGACTTGGTCGTCTTCGCCGGGGCCGTCTTCTTCGGCGGAGGCGCCTTCTTCTTCGCCGGCGCGGCCTTGGCCGGCTTTGCGGCCTTCCCCGTCTTGCCCTTGGTCGTCGCCTTGCCCGAGGGCCGCTTCGCCGGCGCCGCCTTCTTCGGCGCCGGGGCCTTGCTCTTCTTGGCGGTCGGCCGCTTCGCGGGCGGCTTCTTGGCCGTCTTCGTACCCTTCTTCGCCACCTTCTTTGGCACCTGCTTGGCCGGCTTCTTGGCCGCCGACTTCTTCACCACGCCCTTCTTGGTCGCCTTGCGGGCGGGCGCGGCCTTCTTCGGCGCAGCAGTCTTCTGGGGTGGTGCCATTGGGAACTCCCACGTGGGAGACGGGCGCCGGTCGCTCCCGCCAGCGTGCCGGGGAGCGCAGGATAGTAGGAGCAAACACCGCTCCCTGACCACGGAATTCCGCCCCGCGGCGCGGCGAGGACCTCGAGGGCGTCAGACCGGGCGGTGCCGGGGCTCCCCGACTCGCGAATCGGCCTCGGCGAGCGCCTGGCGCAGGCGTGTGTCGACGTCCTCGACGTCGATCCCGGCGACGCGGAAACGCTTGAGGCGCGACCGCTCACCCGAGACGAGCTCCACGTCACGTTCCTGCACGCCGAGCGCGTCCGCGATCAGCGCCGCCGCCGACGCGTTCGCCCTCCCGTCGACCGGTGGAGCCGCGACCCTCAGCTTCAGCGAATCGCCGTGACGGCCGACGACGGCGCTGCGACCCGCCCCCGGTTGGACGTGCACCCGGAGCACCACCGCGTCGCGTTCGACGTCGTAGAGGTCGGAGGAGCGCGTCACAGCCGGTCCTTTGACGGCGGGCACGAAAGAGGGTGCTTGTACTCTACGCGCGGGAAGCGGCGGCTTGGCCGACCGCTCCCGCAAGCCGGAGCTTGCGACGGCGACAAGGAGAAAGAGTGGCGTTCACGCCCGTACCTTCCGCGCTCGACCTCGTCGAGCTCGAAGCACGCGTGCTCGAGCGCTGGCGCGAACAGGACGCCTTTCGCGAGAGCCTCCGGCGGCGCGAAGGCGCGCCCGAGTGGGTGTTCTACGAAGGTCCTCCTACCGCGAACGCGCGGCCGGGCATCCATCACGTGTGGGCTCGCGCGTTCAAGGACCTGTACCCGCGCTTTCACACGATGCGCGGACGGTATGTCGCGCGCAAGGGCGGATGGGACTGCCACGGCCTTCCGGTCGAAGTCGAGGTGGAGAAGGCGCTCGGCATCACGAACAAGCATGAGATCGAGGACTTCGGGATCGAGGCGTTCAACCAGCGGTGCCGCGAGTCGGTGCAGCGCTACGTCGAGGACTGGTCGGCGCTGACGGCTCGCATCGGGATGTGGATCGACACCGCCGACGCTTACTGGACCCTCGACAACGGGTACATCGAGAGCGTCTGGTGGCTGCTCCGCCAGATGTGGGACCGCGACCTCGTGTACGAGGGCTTCAAGGTCGTGCCGTACTGCGGTCGATGCGGCACGGCGTTGTCGAGCCACGAGCTGGGCCAACCCGGCGCGTACCAGGACGTGACGGAGCCATCGGTCTACGTACGGTTCCCCGTGGTCGGCTCCGACTTCGACCTTCTCGTGTGGACGACCACGCCGTGGACGCTCGTTTCGAACGTCGCCGCCGCGGTCGGGCCCGAGATCCAGTACGTGCGCGTGAAGGCGCCCGACGGCGGGCGCGACCTCGTCCTCGCCGCGACGCGCGTCGCCGACGTGCTCGGTGACGACGTCGAGGTCGTCGAGACGGTCCCCGTGTCCGATCTCGCCGGCCTCCGGTACGAGCGGCCGTTCGACTACCTCCCCATCGATTCCGGCGCCAACCGCGTCGTGATCGCCGACTTCGTCACCCTTGACGAAGGGTCGGGGATCGTCCACCTCGCGCCTGCGTTCGGCGAAGTGGACCGCGAGGTCGCCGAGCAGGAACAGCTGCCGATGCTCAATCCCGTGGGTCCGGACGCGCGCTTCGACTCGTCCGTCCCGCAGCTCGCGGGCCAGTTCGTCAAGGACGCCGACCCCGCCCTGATCGACGCGCTCACGGCAGCAGATCGAATCGTCGCGATCGTCGACTACGCGCACGCGTACCCCCACTGCTGGCGGTGCGGCACGCCGCTCATCTACTGGGCGAAGCCCACGTGGTTCGCGCGCACGTCCGACCACAAGGACGCGCTGCTCCGAGAGAACGAGACGATCGGCTGGCACCCCGACTACATCAAGCACGGACGGTTCGGCGACTGGCTCGAGAACAACGTCGACTGGGCGCTGTCTCGCGATCGCTTCTGGGGGACGCCGCTCCCCGTCTGGCGCTGCCGCGACTGCAAGGCCGACACGTGCGTGGGCTCGGTTGCCGAGCTCGGCGAGCTCGCAGGACAGGACCTCTCCGGTCTCGACCTGCACCGACCGTACGTCGACGACGTCACGATCTCGTGCCCCGAGTGCTCGGGTCGCGCGCAACGCGTCGAGCCGGTGCTCGACGCGTGGTTCGACTCCGGGTCCATGCCGTCGGCGCAGTTCCACTACCCGTTCGAGAACGAGGCGCTCTTCGAGCGGCGCTTCCCCGCCGATTTCATCGCCGAGGCGATCGACCAGACCCGCGGCTGGTTCTACTCGCTGCTCGCCGTCAACGCGCTCGTCTTCGACCGCGCTCCGTATCGCAACGTCGTGTGCCTGGCGCTGATCGTCGCCGGCGACGGTCAGAAGATGTCGAAGTCGCGGGGGAACGTGATCGACCCGTGGGAGATCCTCGACACTCGCGGCGCCGACGCACTGCGCTGGTACTTCTTCTCGGCGGGATCGCCGTGGACGACGCGCCGCGTGTCCGAGACCGGCATCGACGAGTCGACGAGCAGGTTCCTCCTTACGCTCTGGAACACATATTCGTTCTTCGTCACCTACGCCAGCCTCGACGGCTGGTCGCCCGACCAGGCGGGGCGCGTCGAGCACGTGCTCGACCGGTGGATCCGCTCGCGCCTCCATCGAACCGTCGGCGAAGTCACGGACGCGCTCGAGAGCTACGACGCGTTGCGGGGCGCGCAGGCGCTCGACCGGTTCGTCGACGACTTGTCGAACTGGTACGTGCGCCGGTCGCGGCCGCGGTTCTGGAAGGACTCCGACCCCGCCGCACACGGAGCGCTGTACGAGAGCTTGCTGACGGTGACGAAGCTGCTCGCGCCGTTCTGCCCCTTCACGACGGATGAATTGCACCGCAACCTCAGCGGCCGCGACGAGTCCGTGCATCTCGCCGACTGGCCCGCGATGGACGTCCCCGCGCTCGACGACGACCTCGAGGCCGAGATGACGGAGGCCCGGCACGTCGTCTCGCTCGGACTGGCCGCGCGCAGCGACGCGCGCCTCAAGGTCAGGACACCCCTTCGCCGCGCGCTGGTTCTCCTGCCCGAAGGTCGACGCCTCGGCGACGACGTGACCGAGGAGATCCGGGACGCGTTGAACGTGCGCGAGGTCGAGCGCATCACCGGCCTCGAGGGCCTGGTCGACTACGTCGTCGTGCCGAACTTCCGCAAGCTCGGCCCACGCGTCGGCAAGCTCATGCCCGAGATCCAATCCGCTCTCCGTTCCGTGGACGGTGCGACGGTGCAGCGTGCGTTCGAAGCCGACGGGCGGTACCGGATCGAGCTCGGCGACGGCAACACGGTCGACGTCGGCCCCGACGAGGTCGAGGTGCGGGCGACGTCGCACGCCGAGCTCGCCCTCGCCCAAGACGGTGGGTACGCCGTGGCCCTCGACACGACCCTCGACGACGAGCTTCGCCGCGAAGGCCTGGCGCGCGAGCTGGCTCGGAAGCTCAACGACCTACGCAAGGCGTCAGGGCTCGAGATCAGCGATCGCGTGCGCGTGACGATGTGGGCCGACGAGCAGCTGGCGGCTGCCGCTCGGCATCACGCGCCGTGGATCAGGGGCGAGGTGCTCGCCGAGGAGTGGGAGGTCTTGCCGGACGAACCGCCGGAAGACGGTGTCGCAACTCTCGACGTCGACGGCTTGCCGGCGTCGGTTCGGCTGGAGAAGGTCGCGCAACAGCGCTGAGCGCGACGGAGAACTACCGCCGGCGGCGGAACCCCCGCTTGGGCGGCTCCGACGTGTCGTCGTAGACGTCGTCCTCGTCGTCGCGCGGCCCGAGCGGCGCATCGTCCCGCACCGCCTCACGCAGCGTGGCGAAGAACGCGTCGTCGTCGAGCACCTCGGGCTCGACGGGCTCGTCGGCGGGAACGAAGTCCGCGAGACCGGGTGACTCGCCCACCTGCGGCTTCGGCACGGGCTCCGACGAGGTCGGATCGGCGGCGGGCCAGCTCGGCTCGCGGTCGGGCGACGGCGCGGGCCGCGGCGACTCCGGGGGCGGCTTCGGGAACGGATCGACCGTTCCGATCTCGGCGGTCGGCATCGACGGCGCCTGCGGCGCGCCCTTTGACGGCGACGCGCTCGGAGACGGAGTCGCCGACCGGCCCGAGTTCGCGATCGCCTCGCGCGGCGGCGGGACGTTCACGTCGTGCAGCTTCGGACGCGCCCTCTGCGGGCCGGTGAACTTGCCCAGCGAATCCAGCTCGGTCTCGATCGCCATCCGGAGCCGGCCGCGATATTCGCTCTCGTACTTCTCCAGCGCCTCGACGTCGGCGTTGAGGGTGTCACGCCGCGACGAGAGGTCCTGCACTTCGCTCTCGAGTCGCTGACGTTCGTTCTCCGCGATCCGGCGCGAGGTCTCCTCGGCTTCGGTCACGAGGTTGTGCGCCTTGGCCTCCGATTCCTCGAGCATCGTGCGCGCGCGCTGCTGCGCCTCGGCGATCGCCTCGTCGGCCGTCTTCTGCGCGAGGACGAGGGTGCGTTGCAGCATCTCTTCGGTCTCGCGGCTCTTGCCCGCGCTTCCTTCCGCGCTCGAGAGGCGCTCGGTGAGCTGTCGCACGCGCTCGGTGAGGCCCTCGACGGTGGAGGCGGCGCGTTCGAGCAATTCGTCGACGTCGTCGCGGTGGTAGCCGCGGAACCCTTCTCGGATGTCGGTGTCCCGCAGCTCACGGGGAGTTACATCCATGGAAAACCATGGTATCGAGATACCCGCCCGAAGTGTGAAACCCTCCGCGGACCCGGGATTCCTACAGGGTGCAGACGATGCCCTGGACGATGAAGAGCACGAAGAAGACGACCATGAAGGAGAGGTCGAACATCCCCACCGGCGGGATGATGCTGCGGAACGGTCGCAACACCGGCTCGGTGAGATCGGCGAGGAGCGACACGACCGACGTCAGCGGGCTGCCGGGACGCACCGGGAACCACGACAGGACGGCGCGCGCGGCGAGCACGACCAAGTAGATGCGCAGAACCCAGCAGACGAGTTGCACGGCGGTCAGGCCCGATACAGGCCTCGCGCCTGCAACTGCTCCTTGTCCTCCTCCGAGACCTCGACGCTCGTCGGGGTCAAGAGGAACACCTGGTCGTCGACTTTCCGCATCGTCCCGCCCACCGCGTACGCCAAGCCGCTCGAGAAGTCGATCAAGCGGCGTTGAAGATCGCGGTCGATGCCGCGCAGGTTGAGCACGACGGCCTGGTTCGCCTTCAGCCGGTCGCCGAGCTCCTGCGCGTCGTTGAAGCCGCTCGGCTCGACGACCTGCACCGCTGAGGATGACTGCGGTTGTCGAACCACGGCGGGCCTCGCCGTCACGAGCGACGACGACTCGTCGCGCGGGACGGGACGGACCAACCCAGAGTCGCTGCGCGGCATGGGCGGCGGCTCGACCGCCTCGTGCAACTGGTCGCCGTGCAACGGCCGGACGTCGGACGCGTCGCGCGGGACCCGAGCCGGTGTGCGCTCACGCGCCGGCGCGCCGCGGGTGTCGTCCTCGTAGTCGTACTGGTCGTAGTCCGCGTCCGCGTCGAAGTCGAACTCGTCGTCGTCCTGGAGCCCCAGGTACACCATCGCTCGACGCCACATAGAAGCCACGGGCTCGACTACCTCCCCGTGCGCGAATCCTACAGTCGCAACCCGCCCGGAGCGCGGCAAGGACGCCGACCGTACCGGCGCTCACCGGGGACCGGCCGAGCGCCTCGGCCCGAAGATCCCCCGTCCGATCCGGACCATCGTGGCGCCCTCCTCCACCGCGATCTCGTAGTCGTCGGTCATCCCCATGGACAGGTGATGCAGGTCGAGATCGCCGCCCAACTCGCGCAGCTCGGCGAACCATGGGCGGGGATCGTCGCCGGCGGGCGGGATGGTCATGAGGCCCTCGACCCGCAGGCCCAGCCGCCGGAGCGCGTCGGCGAGCGCCGGCGCGTCGGTGGGCGCGCATCCCCCCTTCTGCGGCTCGACGGCGAGGTTCACCTCGACGAGGACCTGCGCGCCAGGGGCGTGCCGGGCGATCGCGGCGCCGAGCGCCTCGCGGTCGACCGATTGCCACCACGTGACCTTTCCGGCGAGGCTCCGCACCTTGTTGCGCTGGAGACGCCCCAGGAAGTGCCAGCACAAGGTGGGGGCCGTCGCGAGGGCGTCGGCCTTGGCGAGCAGCTCCTGGGCGCGGTTCTCGCCCACGTCGGTCACGCCGAGCGCGACGGCTTCGGCGACCTGCTCGGCCGGCACGGTCTTCGTGGCGGCGACGAGTCGAACCGCGTCCGGGTCGCGTCCCGCGCCACGCGCCGCGGCCGCGATCCGCGACCGAACCTCGGTGATCGCGGTCGCGACGTCGCTCACCGGCGGCGCGCCACGATCAACGCCTGGCGGCCGGTGACGCCGTCACGTCGGTGGGAGAAATAGTCGGACGACGCGAACGTGCAGACGTCGACGTCGGTGCGGTCGTCGACGCCCGCCGAGGCCAGCGCGGCGCCGACGCCGGCGCGCAGGTCGAGTGCGAGGCCACCCGACTCGGTGCGGCCCTCGACCGCCGTCCCCAGCGTGCGCGTCACCTGCTGGAGCTCGCCGGCGCCGAACTCGTAGTGCGCGGGAGAGATGCAAGGGCCGACGACCGCGCGGACGGGCCTCCGACCCCGCCCGCGCACGACGCGCACGGCCGCCTCCAGCACGCCTGCGACGAGCCCCCGCCACCCGCAATGGACGGCTGCGACCGCGCCGTCGGCGACGAGAGCGATCGGCGCGCAATCCGCGGCCAGCACGACGAGGGAGATCTCGGTCCCGGCGGTGACGAGGGCGTCGGCGTCGCCTGCGCCACCCGGCGTGTCGACCTCTACGACGTGGGCGCCGTGCACCTGCCGGACCCAGGCCCAGCCACGCGCGTCGGGCACGTCGTCCAACTCGCGCGCCACCCGCCGGCGGTTCTCGGTGACGGCGTCCGGATCGTCGCCGGTGGCGAAGCCGAGGTTGGCGGTGTCGTAGGGCGGGATCGAAACGCCGCCGTGGCGGTCCGTGAACGCGACGCGCGCGCCGTCGACCTCGAGCGCGATGTGGCCCAAGCTCGCCTGCGGCCTACTTCAGGAACTCGGGGACGTCGAAGTCGTCGTCTTCGAAGTCGAGGTCGTCGTTGGCGCTGCCGAGGGCCGCCTCCTCTTCTTGCAGGCCCAGCGGCTCCGGGCGCATGTCGCCGGCGCGCCGGCGGTTGCGCTCGCCCTCGTACCGGTCGAAGCCGGCGGCGATGACGGTGATACGCACTTCGTCGCCGAGCGCGTCGTCGATGACGGCGCCGAAGATGATGTTGGCATCCGGGTGCGCCGACTGGCAGACGATCTCGGCCGCCTCGTTGACCTCGAACAGCCCGAGGTCCGACGGCCCCGAGACGTTGAGCAGGAGGCCGCGGGCTCCTTCGATGCTCGCCTCGAGCAGCGGGCTTGCCATGGCGGCGCGGGCGGCGCTGATCGCGCGCCCCTCGCCCGACGCGTAGCCGATGCCCATCAGCGCGGTGCCGGCGTCCTTCATGATCATGCGAACGTCGGCGAAGTCGGTGTTGATCAGCCCGGGCGTCGTGATCAGGTCGGCGATGCCCTGGACGCCCTGCAGCAACACCTCGTCGCACATCTTGAACGCGTTGAGCATCGACGTGTGCTCGTCGGACAGCTGGAGCAACCGGTCGTTCGGGATCACGATGAGCGTGTCGAGCTTGCCCTTGAGCCACTCGACGCCGTTCTGCGCCTGGATCGCCCGCCGGCGTCCCTCGAACGTGAACGGACGCGTCACGATGCCGATGGTGAGCGCACCGACGCTGCGGGCGATCTCGGCGATGATCGGGGCGCCGCCGGTACCGGTGCCGCCGCCTTCGCCGGCGGCGATGAAGATCATGTCGGCGCCCTTGAGCACCTCTTCGATCTCGTCGCGGTGCTCTTCGGCGGCGTCGCGGCCCACCTCGGGGTCGGATCCCGCGCCGAGACCGCGGGTGCGTTCGCGGCCGACATCGAGTTTCACGTCGGCGTCGCTCATGAGCAAGGCCTGCGCGTCGGTGTTCACGGCGATGAACTCCACGCCCTTGAGGCCGGCATCGATCATCCGGTTGACCGCATTGCAGCCACCGCCACCAACGCCGATGACCTTGATCACGGCCAAGTAGTTCTGCACGTCATGCAGCATGTCGGCCTTCTTGTTCTTCGCTACGCGCTTGTCGGACGGGTCTGCCCCTCCGGCTTCGCGTTGCCGAGGCCCGCCCACGGCCCCACCGGGGGTTCCGAGCATTCTCGCAGGTCACGGCGGCCCGGAGAAAACCCTTGCCCGTCGATCACGAGGTCGACCGCGCTGTCAACCTGTGCGAGTCGTGCGGAACGGTAGCTGACACAAACCCCACGAGCAACAGGGTCCTCTGGCCGGGACGACCGGCGCGGTCACCCGGCGACAGGCGCAGCGGGAACGCGCACGTCGATGTACCGCGGCGGCGCACCCGCGGTGGAGGCCAGCACCGCGAGCGCGACGCGAGCCTTGGCTGCGACGTCGCGCGGTGACCCGAGGCGCACCTCGGGACCGTCCTTCACCCCCAGCGTGACGGCATCCCCGTCCACAGTGATTCGTGTCGTGCGCAGGCCGAGCGCGGGCGGCAGCTTCTCGAGCACCCGGGCGGCGGCGTTCGGAGCGATGTCGCGACCCGCGCGCGGGACGGCGCGCAAACCGGTGATCTCGGGGAGCCCAGGCGGCGGCGCTGCGGCATCGGCGAGCACGCGCCCGTGGACGTCGACCAGCGCCACCCGGTCGGGGGCACGACGGACCCACGCCGCCGGGCGGCGCTCGGTCACGTGAATGTCGACTTCGCCGCCGAGGCTCCGTTCGACGCGCGCCTTTTCGACCCAGGCGACCCGCTCGACTCGGTGCTCGACCGCGGTCGTGTCGACGAACAGGATCGGGTCGCCCCGCCCCACGCCGGCGGCTCGCTGTACCTCGGCCGGCGCCGCTTGTTGCGCCCCGGTGACCCGGATGCGCCCGACGTCGAGGAGGGACGAGTGCGTCACGAGCCACGCCGCCGCGATCACGGCCCCGAAGACGAGCAGCCCGATCGTCCACCGGAGCCGCCGGCGGCCCTGCGTCCGCAACACCTCGATCCGGCGGTCCCGGATGCGCGGGTCGATCGGCTTCGCCTTCGCCGCTCCCTGCTTCTTCGCCGTTTTCCGACGGGTGGGCGCCTGCGTGCTCATGTCTCCCCCGCGTCGTCGCCGACCACGTGGAGCTCGGGCACGAGCTCGACGCCACTGGCTTTCGCCACCCGGCGTCGCACCTCGGCGACGAGGTCGAGCACGTCGCGCGCAGTGGCGCCCGCGTCGGCCTGGAAGAAGTTGGCGTGCTTCTCGGACACCACCGCCCCGCCGACGCGCAGGCCCTTGAGCCCGGCGGCCTCGATGAGCCGGCCGGCGCTGTCGCCGGCCGGGTTGCGGAACACCGAGCCCGCGTTCTGCCCGCCGGGTTGGTGCTCGCGCCGCCATCGCACGATCTCGGCGACGCGCGCTTCGCACGCGGCGGGATCGTCCCGCGTGACGATGAACTCGGCTGCGGTGACCACCTCGCTCGGTCGCAGGTTCGAGTGGCGGTAGTCGAGCTCGAGGTCGGCGACGTCCCGCTCGAGAGCAGTGGGCGGCGCGTGCGTGTCGAGGAGGTCGAGCACCCACGTCCGGCGGAGGACCTCGACGGTCTCCCGGCCGTGGCCACCCGCGTTCATCCGGACCGCCCCACCAACCGAGCCGGGGATCCCCACGTAGAACTCCAATCCCGCCAGGCCCCCGGCGGCCGCCCGGCGGGCGAGCACGGGCAGCGGCACCGCCCCGCCGGCCCGGACGACAGCGGCCCCGAGGGCCGCAGGTGATTCTGCGGGTACGTCGATCGCCTCGAAGTCGCCTTCGAGCACGACGACCAAGCCGGAAAAGCCGGCGTCCGTCACGAGGAGGTTCGAGCCCCGCCCGATCACCAGAAGGCGCGGCTGGTGCCGGCGCGCGGCGTCGGCCACCGTCGCGAGGGCGTCGACGTCGTGCACCCGCACGAGCACGGCGACCGGACCGCCGACCCGGTACGTGTTCAGCTCGGCGAAGGACGCACCCTCGGTCGTCGCATCGGGCAGCCGGTCGCGCAGGTCGGCGGCGAGCGGTGCGAGCTCGGCGGTCACGCTCACGACACCGCTCGCATCAACCACTCGTCGGGCACGGTGGTCAGATCGCCCGCCCCGAGTGTGAGGACGACGTCGCCCGGCCGGGCCAGATGCAGCGCGTGCTGCACGACATCCGTGCGGCGCGGCAGGTAGACGACCGGGAGCGCGGGGTTGGCGTCGAGGACGGCACCGAGGATCAGCCGGCCCGACACCCCTGGCTGCGGCGTCTCGTTCGCCGCGTACACGTCCGTGAGCACGACCTGGTCGGCGCCCGTGAACGCGTCGGCGAAGTCGCGCCAGAGACGCGCAGTGCGCGTGTAGCGGTGGGGCTGGAAGACGACGATCACACGACCCCAGCCGCCCTCACGCGCCGCTCCGATCATCGCGGAGATCTCGCCGGGGATGTGTGCGTAGTCGTCGACGAGCGTGACGCCGTCGATCTCGCCGCGGAACTGGAACCGCCGCGCGACGCCGCCGAAGCCGCGCATCGCGTCTACGGCGGCTTCGAACGGGGCGCCCAGCTCGAGGGCGAGAGCGGTGGCGCCGGTCGCGTTGGCGGCGTTGTGGCGTCCGGGAACGGGAAGGTCGACGGCACCGAGCTCCCGGCCGTTCCGGTGGACGGTGAAACGGCTCCCACGCCGGTCGCCCTCGTACGAGACGATGCGGTACGTCGCGTCCTCGGCGAACCCGTACGTCGCGGCGCCGGGATGGGTTGCGGCGAGTCTTCGTGCGATCGGGTCGTCGGCGCACACGACGCACACGCCCGGGATGGCGGCGACGAACTCTTCGAACGCGGCCGTGAGACCGGCGAAGCCGCCGTAGTAGTCGAGGTGATCGGGCTCGACGTTCGTGATCATCGCTGCTTCCGGCGCGAGCTCGAGGAACGTGCCGTCGCTCTCGTCGGCCTCCACCACGAGCCATTCACCGTCGTCGTAGGCGGCGTTGGTACCGACCTCGTTGAGATCGCCGCCGATGATGAAGCTGGGATGCCAACCCGCGGCGCGCAGGATGAGCGCCAGCATCGACGACGAGGTCGTCTTGCCGTGACTGCCGGCGACGGCGACTGTTCGATGTGTGGTGGCGAGCGCGCGCAGTGCGTCGGCGCGCCGGAGCACGGGCAGGCCGCGTTCGACCGCGGCGCGGACTTCGGCGTTCGAGTCGGGGATGGCTGTCGACACGACCACCGCGTCGGCGTCGGGCGGCACGTTCTCGGCGCGGTGTCCGACGTCGGCGCGCACGTCGAGCAGTCGGAGTCGTTCGAGCCCGCGTGACTCCTTGAGGTCGGAGCCCGTGACGCGGTGGCCCATCCGTGCGAGCACGGTGGCGATCGCACTCATGCCCGCTCCCCCGATCCCGACGATGTGGACGTGCCGGGGTGACGACAGCTCGAGATCGCGCGGCGCCTCATCCCCCTGCACGTGCCACCTCCTCGACGAGGTCGGCGAGCCGCGCGGCGGCGTCGGGGCGGCCGAGCGTGCGGGCGTTGGCGGACATGGTCTCGAGCCGTCCGGGATCGGCGAGCAGCTCGCGGAGCTCGGCGTCGAGGCGGGCGGCGTCGCATTCGGCGTCCGGGACGACGACGGCGGCTCCGGCGCCGACCAGGGCGTCGGCGTTGCGCGCCTGGTGATCACCGGGGGCGCCCGGCAGGGGCACGAGCAACGCGGGGACGCCGGCGACGGCGAGCTCGGCGACGGTGATCGCTCCCGCCCGGCACACCGCGAGCGTCGTGCGTCCGTAGAGCCGTTCCATGTGGTCTTCGTAGCCCACGAGCTCGTAGTCCAGCGTGTCGCTGGGACGACGCGCCGCCGCCAGGCGCGCCGCGCACGCCTCGTAATTGCGCGGGCCCGTCACGTGGTGCACGGCGACATCGGCGCGATCCCGCCAGCGTTCGTACAGGCCCAACGCGGCGTCGTTGATCCGGCCCGCGCCGAGGCTGCCGCCGAACACGGTCAGGAGCGGGCGCGCCGGGTCCGGGTCTCGCCGCACGGCTGCGATCTCGTCGCGCACCGGGTTCCCCATGAGGACCGATCCGCGGAGCGGCGTCCCGGGCAGCGACACCGCGGCACGAGCGCCCATGCGCACGGCCACTCGGTTGGCGAGGCCGGGGGCGGCGTTCTGCTCGTGCACGACTGCCGGAACACGTCGCAAGCGCGCTGCCACCAGCGTGGGCAGCGATGCGTACCCGCCGACGCCGACGACGACGGCCGGCCGCGACCTCCGCACGATGCGCCGGGCGCGCGCGAACGCCGTCAGCGTGTCCCAGCCGGCGCGCAGGTTCGTCGTCGTGAGCCGGCGCTGGAGACCGCGTCCGGGCAGCAGGTCGATGGCGTAGCCGGCTTCGGGGACGACGCGTGCTTCGAGCCCGCGCCGCGCGCCGACGAACCGGATCGTGTCCCTCGGATGGCCGCGCGCGACGAGCGCATCGGCCAGCGCGAGGGCCGGGTACACGTGGCCACCGGTCCCACCGCCGGTGATCACCGCGAAGACCTCGCCGTCCGCGCCATCCGGGTCAGCAGCTCGCGTCACCGCGCCTGGCGGGCGACGTTCCCCAGCATGCCCGCCGCCACCATCGTGAACACGAGAGCCGAGCCCCCGAACGAGATGAACGGCAAGGGGATCCCGGAGACGGGCAGCAAGCCGATGACGGCGCCGATGTTGATCGCGGCCTGCCCGACGACCCACGCCGTCACACCGGCGGCCAGCAACATCCCGAAGCGGTCGGGCGCGCGCAACGCGATGCGCGTGCCGATGACGGCGAACGCGACGAACAGGCCCACGACGAGGGTGCAGCCCACCAAGCCGAGCTCCTCGCCGATGATCGCGAAGATGAAGTCAGTGTGCGCGTTCGGAAGGAACAGCCACTTCGCCCGCCCCGCGCCGAGTCCGACACCGGTCCAGCCGCCGCTGCCGATCGCGATGAGCGACTGCGAGATCTGGTAGGTCGCGTTCGACGCGTCGGACGAGGGATTGAGAAACGCGAAGACGCGCGCCCGTCGGTACGGCTCGGCCAGCGCCAGCACGGTCGCCGCGACCACGGCTGCCCCGCCGACCAGCGTGAGGTGACGGGCGCGGACACCACCGGCGACGAGGACGGTGAACGCGATCAGCCCGAGCACGATCGTCGAGTCGAGGTCGGGCTCGCGCAGGACGAGCGCGCAGATCACCGCGAGCACGATCAGGACCGGTCGGAGGACGCGGCGCCAGTCGTGCAGGTCCTTCGCTCTGCGGGCGAGGAGGTCGGCCGTGTACACGAGGAGGGCCAGCTTGGCGATCTCGGTGGGTTGGAAGCGGAGCAGCCCGCCGCCGAGCCACCGTCGAGACCCCGCCACCAGGATGCCGACGCCGGGGATCAGCACCACGACCAGGAGGACCAGGCTCACGATGAGGAGCGGCCGCACCCACTTGCGCCACGCGTGGTAGTCGATGCGCGCCGCCAGCATGAACGCAGCGGCCGCCACCGCGATCCATGCCACCTGGCGCTCGAAGAAGTACCACGCCGACCCGTAGTCGGTCAGCGACGAGACCGACGACGCCGACAACACCATGACGGCGCCGACGACGTTGAGGACGCCGACGGTCGCCACCAGCAACAGATAGTTGGGTGGGCGGGCCGCGCCCGCCGTGACCCACCGCCGGCGGAGCGAGCCCAGGGTCGCCGTGGCCGTGGCGGCGGTCACGCGACACCCCGTTCGCTCAGCCGCGCGACCTCATTCGCGAACTCGTTGCCGCGCGCCGAGTAGCTCGGGTACCAGTCGAACGACGCGCACGCCGGCGAGAGCAGGACGACGTCGCCCGGCTGGGCGCGCTGGGCGGCGGCGGCCACGGCCGCGCCCATCGATTCGGCCTTCGCGACGGGCACGGCGTCCGCGAACGTGCGTTCCACCTCGTTCGCGGCTTCGCCCATGGCGACGACCGCGCGCAAGCGCGGCGCGAGCGGACGCAGCACCGACAGATCGAGACCCTTGTTCCGGCCGCCGGCGATGAGAACGACTTTCCCGTCGAGCTCGTCGAAGGCGGCGACGGCCGAGAGTGTCGCGTGCGGGTTCGTCGCCTTCGAGTCGTTGTAGTACTGCACGCCACCAGTGTTGCCGATGCGCGCGACGCGGTGGTGGAGCCTCGGGTACTCGCGAAGCGCGCGCTCGACGCGATCGCGGGTCGCGCCCGCGGCAAACGCTGCGGCCGCGGCCGCGAGCGCGTTGGCGCGGTCGTGGGGCGCGCTCACCGGCATATCGGCGACGTTCGCGAAGGGCTCACCGCCCGGGTCGACGAACGAGCCGTCCTCGATGCGGAACATGCCAGGCCGCGCTTCCAGCGTGAACGCGACGCGTTGCGCCGGCGCGGTCTCGGCCAAGCGCGCGACCACTTCGTCGTCTCCGTTGAACACGAGCCGGTCCCGGTCGCGCTGGTGCGCGAACACCCGCGCTTTGGTCGCTGCGTACTCCTCGAACGACCCGTGCCAGTCGAGGTGGTCCGGGGCGACGTTGAGGAGAACAGCGACTCGAGGTCGGAAGGCTTCGGTTGTGCACGCCAGCTGGAACGACGAGACCTCGGCCACGAGCACTCGGGCGTCCGAGTCGGCGGCGTCGAGGAGCGGGAGCCCGATGTTGCCGGCTCCGAGCGCGGCACCGCCCGAGTTGTCGAGCATGGCCGTGATCAGCGTCGTCACCGTGGTCTTCCCGTTCGTGCCGGTGACCGCGACGAGGACCTTGCCGCGAGCTGCGGCCTGCTCGGCGGCGAGATCGACCTCGGCCCGTACCGCGACACCGGCCTCCCGCGCCGACACGAGCGCCGGGTGCCGCAGCGGCACGCCGGGACTCGGCACGACGATGTCGGCACCGCGCACGAGCTCGGTGAGACGGGAGGGTGTGGGGTGCTCGACGATGTCGGCGCCGGCGGCGAGCGCAGTCGCAACCCGATCGCGGTAGGCGTCCTCGCCGGTCGGTCCGTCCTCGACCACCGTGACGTCGTCTCCGGCCGCGGCGCGATGACGCACGACGGCATCGCCCGTCACGCCCAACCCGAGCACGAGGACGCGGCTCAATCGATCACTCCGGGGATGCGGATGAAGTCGGCGTAGAACAAGCCGAGCCCGAACGCGACGCACAATCCGCCGAAGAGCCAGAAGCGCACGATGACCGTGAACTCCGGCCAGCCGCCGACCTCGTAGTGGTGGTGAATGGGAGCCATGCGGAGCACACGGCGATGGAACCCGCGGAACGCGACGACCTGGGCGATGACGCTCAGCGTCTCCACCACGAACAGACCGCCCAGGATCGGCAGCAACAGGTCGGTGTGGGTGAGCAAGGCGAGGCCCGCCATGCCGCCGCCGATGGCGAGCGAGCCGGTGTCACCCATGAATATGCGCGCCGGCGCCGCGTTCCACCACAGGAAGCCGGCGCATGCTCCTGCCATCCCCGCGGCCACGACCGCCAGGTCGAGCGCGTTGGCGGCGAACCCCCCGGGCACGGTCGTCATCGCCAAAGTCCCGTACACGGCCGGGTGCCGGAACTGCCAGAACGCGATGACCGTGAACGCGAAGAACACGAGCGTGGCGGCACCCGACGCGAGACCGTCCATCCCGTCGGTGATGTTCACGGCGTTCGCGGATCCGAGGATGATGAAGATCGCCCACGCGGCCCAGAGCCACGTCCCGAGGTCGAGGTCGATGAGGCGCGTGAACGACAAGTTCGTGGACGTGTCGACGTAGCGCAGCGCGAGGAGCGCGAAGCCTGCCGCCACCGCCAGCAGGCCGGATGTCTTACCCCGCTTCCGCAGGCCGAGGTTCCGGCCCTTCCGCACTCCCAGGTAGTCGTCGACGAACCCGACGGCGGCCAGCGCGATGATCAGCAACATCAGCGTCACCCCGGCGCGCGCGAACTTCAGCTGCTCGGTGCGAATGTGCGCGACCAGGTAACCAAGGAACGCGCTCACGATGATGGCAAGGCCGCCCATCGTCGGCGTCCCCGCCTTCGCCGCGTGCGGATGCCGGAACGGCCCGTCGTCGCGAATCGTCTGACCAATCCCCCGCGCCCGCAAGACCCGGATCAGAAAGGGAGTCCCGAGCACACTGAGGAGGAACGCGACCGACGCCGACAGCAGCAGCGCAATCATGCACCGACCGCCGAGGTGAGAGCTTCGGCCACCCGTTCGAGCCCGACGGCCCGGCTCGCCTTGACGAGCACGGCGTCGCCGGAGCGGGCGAGACCGGAGACCGCCACCACCGCGCCGTCGGCGTCATCGACCTCGATCACCTGCGCGCGTCCCGCGCCGGCCAGTCTCGCCCCGTCGGCGATCGCTCGCGCGCCGGCGCCGACCGCGATGACGACGTCGACGTCCGACGCCACAGCGAGGCGCCCGACCTTTTGATGCTCGGCCCGCGCGTGGTTGCCGAGCTCGAGCATCTCTCCGAGCACTGCGATGCGTCGCTTGTCGCCCGCGAGGTAACGGAACGAGCGCAGCGCCGCCGCCATCGACGTCGGGCTGGCGTTGTACGCGTCGTTGACGACCGTGATGCCCCCATCGGTGCGGGTCACATCCATCCGCCACGCCGACGTCACGGCGCGCGCCAGGCCGTCCGCGACCCGTTCGAGCGGCGCGCCGAGCTCGAGCGCGACGGCGGCCGCCATGGCCGCGTTCACCGACTGCCGTTCGCCTCGTACCGAAAGGCACACGGGCGTCGAGCCCCACGGCGTGACGAGCGTGAAGCGCGGCCGGAGCTCGTCGTCGAGCACGACGTCGACGGCCCTGACGGTCGCCCCGGGCACGTCGCCGACACCCACGGTGACCACGCGAGCGCGCGTGCGCGCCGCCAGCGCGGGCGTGAACACGTCGCCGGCGTCGAGGACGGCGGTGCCGTTGCGATCGAGCGCTTCGAGGAGCTCGCCTTTCACACGCGCAATGCCTTCTCGCCCGCCGAGCAGACCGGCGTGCGCCATGCCGACGTGCGTGATCACACCCACCTGCGGCTCGGCGATCTCGCACAGCTCGGTGATGTTGCCTGCGAACCGGGCGCCCATCTCGATCACGACGACCTCGGTGTCCTCGTCGGCCTCGAGCAGTGTGAGCGGGACGCCGGCTTCGTTGTTGAAGGACGCGGGGCTCGCGTGCACGCGGTGCGTCGGAGCGAGCGCCGCGGCCAGAAGGTCCTTCGTCGCGGTCTTGCCCGCCGAGCCCGTGATGCCCACGACGGTCGCGGCCGCAAGCTTGCTGCGGGCAAGTCGCCCCAGCGATCCCAGCGCGGCCAGCGAGTCGAGCACGTGGATGACGGCGCATCCCTCGGGGACGTCGTCGGGTTGGCGCGTGACGATCGCGATCGTCGCACCACGCGCCCACGCATCGGCGACGAAGTCGTTGCCGTCGCGGTCGCCTTGCAACGCGACGAAGCAACCGCCGGCAGCGAGACGCCGAGTGTCGATGGCATAGGAGTCGGCGGTGGCCGTTGCCGTCCCGATCAGGTCGCCGTCGGTCGCCTGCAGGACGTCCTTCGCGCTCAAGCGCATCCGAGCGCCTCCAACTCCTCGCGCACGACGACGCGGTCGTCGAAGGGAACAGTCCGATCCCCGATCGTCTGGCTGGTTTCGTGACCCTTGCCTGCGATCACGACCACATCGCCAGGCCTCGCGGCGCTCAGGGCGTCGCGGATGGCGGCGCGCCGGTCGAGCTCGACGGTGACGCTCGCCGGGCCGTCGCGCAACCCGTCGAGCACTGCGCGCGCGATCTGCTCCGGATCCTCCGAGCGTGGATTGTCGGAGGTGAGCACGACGATGTCGGCGCCTGCGGCGGCGGCGCGGCCCATGGCGGGACGTTTCTGGCGATCCCGGTCTCCGCCGGTTCCGAAGACCGTGACAACGCGGCCGCCGGGAGCGAGCCGCCGGGCAGCCTCGAGCACGCGGTCGAGGGCGTCGGGCGTGTGCGCGTAATCGACGAGCACCGTGAACGGCTGATCCGGAGTGACCAGGACGGGCTCGAGGCGGCCGGGGATCGCGAGCGGCTCACGGAGCCCGGCAACAACCGCGTCGAACGGGAGGCCGGACGCGAGCGCCGTCGCGGCAGCGGCCAGCGCGTTGCTCACGTTGAACCGGCCGAGCAATGGCAACGAGACGGGGGCACGCGCCCCGGTCCGGCGCGCGACCAGCACGAAGTCGGTGCCGGAGCGGTTCAGCTCGACGTCCTCGGCGAAGACGTCGACGCGCGTGCTGCGAACCTCGTCCGCGCCTGCGAACGTGAGCACCTGCAGGCCGGCGTCGTCGGCCCGCCGCGCGATCTCGAGCCCGTGGTGGTCGTCGACGTTCACGGCCGCGGCCGCGGTCCGCGTCGGATCGAACAGGCGCGCCTTGGCCTCGAAGTACGACTCCATCGAACCATGGAAATCGAGATGGTCCTGGCTCAGGTTCGTGAAGCACGCGGCGGCGAACCACGTCCCGTCGACGCGATGCTGGTCGAGCGCGTGCGACGAGACCTCGAGCGCGACGGTGCGCACGGCCTCGTCGCGCATGCGGGCGAGGATCGCCTGGAGGTCGTCGGCCTCGGGGGTGGTGCGCTCGAGCGGGAGCGGCGCGCCGTCGACGCGGGCGCCGACGGTCCCGATGAGGCCGACCCGCTCCCCCGCAGCCCGCGCGATCGCCTCGAGCAGGTACGTGACGGTGGTCTTGCCGTTGGTTCCTGTCACTCCCAGGCAATGGAGCCGGCGGGACGGGTGCTCGTAGAACGCCGCCGCGGCCGGCCCGAGGGCGGCTCGGACGTCGGCGAGCCGGGCTTGCGCGACCGGGAGGTCGAGCTCCCGCTCGACGAGCAAGGCGACCGCGCCTGCTTCAACGGCCGCGCCCGCGTAGAGGTGGCCGTCGGTCACCGCGCCGGGGATGCACGCGAAGCAGCTGCCGCGCGCGGCGCGGCGACTGTCGTGCGTAATGCCATTCACGTCGACGCCCCGGTCCCCCACCCACCCCAGGACGCCGACCCCGCCGAGGAGCTCGTGCAGGCGCACGGGCCATCCTCCCGCTGAATCATGGGGAAGGCGTCAGGGTATAGGCCGGGGCGGCGGAGTTGCCGTTCGCGGCGGGCGGTGGCGTCGGCTGCGTGGCGCTCGGCGGGACCCGGTCGAGGCGCAGCGCATACTCCATGATGCGGGCGAACGCCGGCGCCGCCACCTGGCCGCCGAAGTAGTTGCCCTGAGGCTCGTCGAGCACGACGATCGCCGCGAGCCGTGGCGTGCCGGCCGGCGCGAACCCGGCGAACGACGCGACGTACTTGTACGGCGGCTTGTCGTACGGCGGCTTGCGCGCCGTCCCGGTCTTGCCCGCGACGTCGTAGCCGGGGATCTGCGCCTGCGTGCCGGTCCCGCTGGCGACGACGTCCTGGAGCATCGAGCGCATCGTGGCCGAAGTGGTCGGTGAGACGACCTGTCGCGTCGCCGGCATGGGCTCGTCGTGTCGCGTGCCGTCCTTCCCGAGCGTGGCGTCGACGAGTCGGGGCGGACGGGTCGCGCCCCCGTTGGCGATCGTCGTGTACACGTCGAGCATCTGCATGGCGGTGACGGCAAGCCCGTTGCCGATCGGCATCGACGCGAGGCTGGTGTCGTTGTACTGCGACAGCGGGAGCACGAGGCCGTTCGCCTCGCCGGGGAACCCGAGGCCGGTCGGCTGGCCGAACCCGAACGCTCTCAGGTAGGCATCGAAGCGTTCCTTACCGAGCTTCCGCGCGATCTGGATCGTGCCGACGTTCGACGAATGGCGCACGATGTCATGGACGGTCATCGACCCGGGATGCGAGTCCGCGTCCGTGTAGTCGGTGCCGCCGATGGTCAGGCTGCCCGGGGTCTGGAACCACGAGTCCTCGCCCACCACGCCGTCCTGGAGCGCCCCCGCCACCGTGATCACCTTGTTCGTCGAGCCCGGTTCGTACACGTCCACGACCGGCCGGTTGCGTTGGTCGGCCGGCGCGGGGCGGGGCGGATGGTCCGCCGTGCCCCCCTCGACGTTCGCCATGGCGCGGATGTCGCCGGTCGCGACGTCCATCACGATCGCCATCCCGCCCTTGGCGTTCGCCTTGCCGACTTCGTCCGCCAGCACCTGCTCCGACTGGTACTGGAGGCCCTGGTCGATCGTGAGGACGAGATCGCTGCCGCGCTGCGACTGCGCCACGCGCTTCTCACCGCCGGGGAGCTGCCTTCCCTGCGGGTCGAGCTCGACCTGGAGCTCGCCCCGCTTCCCCGCCAGCTGGCCGTTGTACTGCGCCTCCAGCCCGCCGAGCCCGCTGTTGTCGATCCCGACGAAGCCGAGGAGGGGGCCGCCGAGCGACCCGTCCGGGTAGAAGCGCTTCGACTCGGGCACGAAGTCGACGCCGCGGAGCGCCAGCGCCTTCACCTTCAACGCCGTCGCGCCGTCGACCTTGCGGGCGACGTACACGAATCCCTTGTTGTGCTGCGACAGCCGGTCGCGTAGCGACGCCTCGTCGCCGCCGACGATCGGCGCGAGTTGCGCGGCGTAGGCGGCGGGGTCGGTCACGACGCGCGGGTTTGCCCACACCGTCTGCTGGGGCACGGACGCGGCCAGGTCGTGGCCGTTCCGGTCGAACACGCTGCCGCGCTCGGCGGCGAGCTGGACCTTGCGCACGCGCTGATCGAGACCGAGCTGTGCGTATCGGTCCCGTCCGATCGCCTGGAGGTCCACGAGGCGGGCGCCCACAACGAGGAAGACCAGAACGAGAGCGGCAAGAAGAGCGATCAGGCGACGATGGGTCGCCCCCGGTCGCGGCCGCCACGAACGGAGCTTTGCCTGTCGTTGCCGGCGCCGTGCTCGATGACGCCCGAGCTGCTCGCGTGCAACCCGGCTCGCCGTGCGCGTCGCACGCCGCACGAACGGCACGAAGACCGGCCGGCGCGGCGGGCGGGGGGCCGGCGCCCGGCGCATCGGTTTCGGGCTGGGGGCGCGACGGCCCGGCTGGATGCGCGCTCGTGTCGGCTGCGCGGTCCGCCGGGGAGGATTCGGCGTGCGTGTGCGGGCTTCCTTCCGGGCCCGCGGGCGCGGTCGGGCGCGCGCGGCGCCGGCCGCACTCCCGAGCCTCGTGAGCTTCCCGCCCCGGAGCTCCATCCGGCGGGCGCCGGACACGCCCGCGTCACGGCTGGGTGCCAAGGTGGGGCTTCACCTTCCTCCACCCGTCCTGCAGCGTCGTGGAGGTCTGGTCCGGCGCGGGGGTGGACGCAGGCGCGTCGGGAACGGTGAGGTACGTCGGAACGGCGCCGTCGTGCACCATGCCGAGGCCGGCGGCCCGGTAGCCGATGGCCGCGGGCGAAGACTGCTGCGCGTACTGGAGACGCGACTGCTGGTACTGCTCGCGCGCCGCCGCCGTCTGGCGCGCCAGCCGGTCCAGCTCGAGTTGGCCCTGGGCGAGCTGCACGTGGAACGCCACCGCCGCGAGCAGCCCGAGGACGACCAGCGCGCCGACGAGCCACGCGACGAGCCGCACCCGGCGAGTACGGGCACGGGTGGCCGTGTCGACCACGTGCAGGCGCGGCTTCCGCGTGCTCGAAGGGGTCCGAAGCGTGGCCGGCCGCGCGACGCGCGACTTCGTTGGCGTACGTCGGGCGGCCGGACGCGCTCGGAGTGCTGTGGCAGAGCTGCTCATGACGGTCGGATCTTCTCGGCCGCGCGCAGACGCGCGCTGGCGGACCGCGGGTTCTCGGCGACCTCATCGGCGTCGGGCCGGCGGGGCCGACGTGTGAGGAGGCGCAGCAGGGGGTTGCGCGGCCTCGTCACGGGCATGCCGGGAGGCTCGGGGTCGTCGCGACCGGCCCAGGTGGCGAACCGCCGCTTCACCAGGCGGTCCTCGAGAGAGTGGTACGCGATGACGAGGATGCGCCCGCCCGGCGTGAGCAGGTGCACCGACTCGTCCAGGCCGGCCGCGAGGTTCGGCAGCTCTCGGTTGACCTCCATACGGATCGCCTGGAACGTCCGGCGCGCTGGATGGCGCCCGCGTCTCCGGGCCGCCGCCGGGATGCCGGCGCGGACCGCGTCCACCAGCTCACCGGTGGTGCGCAGCGGCCGGGCGGTGACGATGGCGCGGGCGATCCGCCGCGCGAATCGCTCTTCGCCGTTGGCCGCGATGATCGCGGAGAGGTCGTCCTCGGCGTAGGTGTTGAGGACCTCCGCCGCGGTCAGGTCCTGGGCGCTGTCCATGCGCATGTCGAGCGGCGCGTCGGCCCAGTACGAGAAGCCGCGCTCGCTCCGGTCGAGCTGCGGGCTACTCACACCCAGGTCGAACAAGATCCCCACGATGTTCCCCTCGCGTTCGGTGCTCACGATCCCGGCAAGGTCCTCGAACCCGCCCCGCACGATCCGGACACGCGGCCCGAATCCCGTCAGGGCGTCCCGGGCCGCCTTCACGGCGTCCGGGTCACGGTCGATGCCGAGGACGCGCACGTCGTCCCTGGCCTCCAGCACGAGGCGGGCGTGCCCGCCGCCGCCGACCGTCGCGTCGACGATCACTCCGGGCGGGACCGGCGTCAGGAGCTCGACGACCTCCCGGCCCATCACCGGCTGATGTACGAACTCCGGCACCGCTTCCCCTCGTGCGCTCTCGGGCCTGCGACCAGCCCCCCGGACAACGAGCGCCGCTCGGTTGTCTCCCCGAATCGACTCGGTTGGAAAGCGGGCGGAGTAGGGGCTCTCAACCGTGTCGCCCAGGGGGCTGGTGGCAGGTCCAAGAGGACCTCACCATTGGTTGTCAACTGCTCTGTGTCGCTCGTGCCGTGCTTGCGCCCTCGTCAGATGCCGAAGTCCGGCAGCTCGTCCGACTCGTTGAGGCTGTGCTCACCCTCCCGATCGCGCTCCTGCCAGCGACGCCCGTCCCAGATCTCGACCCGGGAGAAGACCCCCGCCACGACGACGTCGCGGTCGAGGCCGGCGTACTCGCGGAGGTGCTGCGGGATGGCGATCCGGCCCTGCTTGTCCGGCGTGACCTCGGCGGTGCCGGCGAAGAACGACCGGGCGGCATCCAGCTCCCGCCGCCCCCGCTTCGAGCCTTCCCGCACCCGATCTGCCACCTCGCTGAACTCCTGCGCCGCGTACACGGAGAGGCAGCCGCCTCTCCCCTTGGTCACGTAGGCGCCGTCCGACAGCTGGTCGCGGTACTTCGAGGGCAGGATCACCCGCCCCTTGGCGTCCAGGGAGTGCTGGTACTCCCCGAGGAACATCTGGCTCCCTCGCCCGTCGGTTGTCGCCCCAAGGACGGCGGATCGCTCCCCCGTCCTCCACTTCGCGCCACCCTACGCCCCGATCCCCCACAGGTCAACCCTTTCGCCCCCACTCGCCACCCCACGACGACCGGGAACGCCATCAGGGGGAAGGTGTGGGGCGCCGCATGGGCGGCCGGGCCGCCGGACAATCCGGCCCGCCCGGCCGAGACCCGGGTCGAAGACCCGAGCCGAGCAGAGCGAGGCGAGCAGGGGCTCGGCCGGATCAGCGGTGCCGGTCCGCCGGACCCGGTCGGCCGTGCGGGGCCCGCGCTGGGCGTACGCATTGCGCGCGGCAACTCCGGGCGAAACGCCGGTGAAGCGGGTGGGGGCTGGACCGGTTTAGGCGACGACTCTGTCGCCGTTGGGGAGGTAGGGCTCCCAGAGGGGGTCGATGGATCCGACGGTGGCGATCAGCCAGAGGGATGCGTGGGGCGCCCGCGGGTGGCGGCGGAGGGACAGACCGCACTCCTGGGGGAGGCGGTCCTCCTTGCGGGCGTTGCAGGCCCGGCAGGAGGCGACGACGTTGTCCCAGGTGTGCTCGCCGCCCCGGGACCGGGGCACGACGTGGTCGATGTTCTCGGCGCCGTGGTTGCAGTACTGACAGCGGTGGCGGTCGCGGGCGAAGACGGCCCGCCGCGACAGGGGGACGCGATTGCGGAACGGCACCCGCACGAAATGCACGAGACGGATCACGGAGGGGATGGGAAGGACGGCGCGCTCCGAGTGGAGCTCACCCCCGTTGCGGGCGACGATCTCGGCCTTGTCCTTCAGCACGAGAACGACCGCCCTGCGCATCGGCACGACGCAGAGCGGCTCGAAGCTGGCGTTGAGCAGCAGCGCTCTCCCCAAGCGTTCGAGACCTCCTTCTCCGGCTCTCGCCGTGCGGCGGCAGTTTACCGGGGCGCGCCGCGACGAATGCGCGACGGCGGCGACTTCGCCGACCGGCGTCGCAGGAGCCGGAGCTTGCGACGGCGACCATTGAGGGAATTCATCTGCCGGCACCATTCGAGGTAGGTGATCACGTCGTGGGGCTCGGGCTCGTGGTCCGGGCCGTACTGCGTCTCGAGGCGGTGCCGGAGGTACTCGCGGTGCGGGACGGGGAGGAAGGGTGGGTGGCGCCACCACTGCGGGCGGGCGAGCCTTCCCGCCTGCACGACCGCGGTCGCCCACAGCCGCGGGTGGCGCGTCACCGCGAGCGCGGCGCCGGTCCAGAAGCGAGGCCGACCCGTCATGGTCTGATTGTGCCGGGCCGGGCCCGGCTGTCGATGCCCACCCTTTAGGCTGATCGCCGTGCAAACCGCGCCGGCCCCGCGTCACACGTCGTTCGGGGCCTTGTTCGACGCTCTGCTCGCCAACGTCGAACGTGTCATCCAGGGCAAGCGGGAGCCGGTGCGCCTCTCGCTCGTGTGCCTGTTCGCCGAAGGCCACCTCCTCATCGAAGACGTGCCCGGCGTCGGCAAGACGTCGATGGCGAAGGCCCTCGCCCGGTCGATCGACGGGACGTGGAGCCGCATCCAGTTCACCCCCGACCTGCTGCCGTCCGACGTGACGGGCGTGTCGGTGTGGAACCGCGTCGCCAACGAGTTCGAGTTCCGTGCCGGCGGTGTGTTCGCCGACGTCGTGCTCGCCGACGAGATCAACCGTGCATCTCCGAAGACGCAGTCCGCGCTGCTCGAGGCCATGGAGGAGCGCCAGGTCACGGTGGACACGAAGACCTACGGCCTCCCGCGCCCGTTCATGGTGATCGCGACGCAGAACCCGATCGAGCTCGAAGGCACCTATCCGCTCCCCGAGGCGCAGCTCGACCGGTTCCTCATGCGCATCCAGATGGGCTACCCGAGCAATGACGCCGAGCGCGCCATCCTCGACACCCACGGCAGCCATGCCAGCGTCGAGGAGATCTCGCCCGTGACGACGGCGGCCGAGGTCGTGGCGGGCGCCCGCGCCGTCGCCGACCTGCACGTCGCCGACAACATCAAGGCGTACATCGTCGATCTCGTCACCGCGACCAGGCAGCATCGCGACCTCGCCCTCGGGGTCAGCCCCCGGGGCGCGCTCGCGCTCCAGCGCGCCGCCCGCGCGCTCGCCGCCAGCATCGGGCGTGACTACGTCGTGCCGGACGACGTCAAGCGCCTCGCGGTTGCGGTGCTCGAGCACCGTCTGCTGCTCGCTCCCGACGCGCAGCTGCGGGGGGCGGCGCCCGGCGACATCGTGCGGGAGCTGCTGGCGACGGTCCCCGTGCCCGGCGCGACCGGCTGAGATCGATGCGCTCGACGCCCCGCGTCCTCACCCGCCGGGGCTGGAGCCTTGCCGGGGCGGCGCTGGGCCTGGCCGTCGCCGGACGGCTGCTCGGAACCGTCGAGCTGTGGATCCTCGCGACCGGCATCGCGCTGCTCCTCATCACGAGCGTGGTGTGGGCCCGGTCTCGTCGCTACGAGCTCGTCGCGCATCGGGCGGTCCGACCGGCGCGTCTGTACGTGGGGGGCGACGGTCGCGTCGACCTCACGCTCGCGAACCACTCCGACCGCGCGACGCCGCTTCTCACCGTCACGGACTTCTTCGACGACGGCCGTCGCGCCGCCCGCTTCGTGCTGCCACCGCTCCCGCCCGGCGAGACGGCCAAAGCCGCCTACCGCCTGCCCACGAACCGCCGCGGCCGGTTCCGCATCGGTCCGCTGGCGGTGTCGGCCGCCGACCCGTTCGGCTTCGCCCGGCGCACGTGGACGCTGACGTCGCTCAGCGAGGCGCTCGTGTGCCCACGGGTGCACGACGTCCTCGCCCCCCGTCAGGCGGGGGGCCGGCTCGTGGCGTCGGTCGAGACGGCGCACGCCCGCGCCCAAGCCGCCGACGGCGAGGACTTCCTCACGTTGCGGGAATACGAGGTCGGCGACGACCTGCGGCGCGTCCACTGGCGCTCGACGGCACGCGTCGGGGACCTCATGATTCGCCAGGACGAGGCCCAGTGGCGCGCCCGTGCCATCGTGGTGCTCGACACGCGGCCCAACGCGCACGACGCCCGCTCGTTCGAGACCGCGGTCGAGGCGACGGCGTCCGTCGTCGACCGTCTCACCCGGATGCGCCGCCGGGTCGAGGTGATCGCGAGCAACGGTCAGTCGCTCGGCGCGCCGACGGCGCGCTCCGGGTGGGCCGTGATGGACCGGCTCGCGACGATCCAACCCGGGGGTGACGACCGCCTGGCCGGCTTCCTCGCATCGCTGCGCGCCCACCGGAGCGCCGCGCTGGTCGTGGCCGTCGTCGGCTCGCTGGGCGCCGTCGAGCTCGACGCGCTCGGCGCGCTCACGTCCCACGGCACCGTCGTCATGGTCGCCACCCGCCCCGACACGCAGCCGCCGCCCGCGCTCCTCACCTGGTCCGGGCTCGTCGTCGTCGACGCCTCCCGGACACCGTTCCCGACCGCCTGGAACCAGGCAATGACCCGATGGCATCTCGCACCTCCACCGCGCTCGCCACGCTCGCGCTCGCCGCGCTGAGCACCGCGGCAGTCCTGACCCTCGGACGCGTCTTCCAGTCCGGGCGGTTCGTGCTCCCCGTGGTCGGCGCGGTGCTGCTGGCCCACCTCCTCGGCTTCGTGGCACGCACGCGCGGCTGGTCCCTCGTCGACGCGCTCTCGCTGTCGATGACCGGGCTGGCCGTGTACCTGATCTGGGTGCTGGCACTGCACACGACGCTGTACGGCATCCCGACCCTCGACACGTTCCGCGTCCTCGCCGACCGGCTCGGCGAGGGCGTGCACGAGCTGCGCACCGCGGTCGTGCCCGCCCGGGCCACGGACGGGGCGATCGTGCTGTCGGTCCTCGTCGGGTGGTTCATGGCCGCGACCGCGGACGCCCTCGCGTTCTGGCGACGCGCCACGATCGGCGCCGTCGCACCTGCGCTGGCGCTGTTCGTCTGGGCGTCGACGCTGGGGACGGACGCGCTGGCGACCCGGACCACGGCCGGCTTCTTCGTCGCCGCCCTGTTGTTCCTGCTGGTCCAGAACCAGTCCCTCGTCGCACGAGGCCGGGCTGCGTTCTCCGGCCGGCGCGTGCGCACCGGCACGACGGTCATGAGCATCGGCGCGCTCGCCGGCGCCATCGCCGTGGTGGGTGGGCTCGTGCTCGGCCCGGCGCTCCCCGGTGCCGACGCCGCGCCGCTCATCGACGTGCGCGGGCTCGGGCCGAAGGACCGTAGCTACCGCGTCGAGCCGCCGCTGGCGCGCATCGGCGAGGACTTCGTCGGGCGCGGGCGCGTCGAGGTGTTCACGGTGCGCTCACCGCGCGAGGACTACTGGCGTGTTGCCGCGCTCGACCGGTACGAGAACACGAACGGCGGGCAGTGGACGCTCGCCGCTCAGGGCTCCGGCGAGGTGCAGGACGGGCTCCATGCGCCGGTCGACAGCACCATGTTGCGCCAGGAGTTCCACATCACCGGCCTCGCGGACCGATGGCTGCCGGCGGCGTACGAGCCGGTGCAACTCGAAGGGGGCGACAACCCGCTCGTCGTGAAGGCGTCCAGCACACTGGTCTCGAACCGCTCGGACGTGTCCGACCTGACCTACAGCGTGAGCTCGCGGCAACCGCCGGAGGCGCTCACCGGCGCGCAGATCGACGGCACCAACGCGCCGCTCCCGGCGGAGATGCGCGGATACACGCGACTCCCGTCCGACTTCCCCTCGGACGTGCGCAACACCGCGCAGACGATCACGGCCGGCGCCACCAGCCCGTACGACCGCGCCCGCGCCCTGGAGAGCTTCTTCCTCGATCCGGCGCAGGGGTTCCACTACTCCCTCGACGTCGACCTGACCTCGAACTCGCAGAGCCAGAACGCGATCAGCCAGTTCCTGCAGAGCCGCACCGGCTTCTGCGTGCAGTTCGCGAGCAGCTTCACCGCGATGGCCCGCGCCGTCGGCCTGCCGGCACGCGTCGGGGTCGGCTACACACCGGGCCGCTACGACAGCATCTCCGGCGTCTACCGCGTGACGTCCGAGGACGCGCACGCCTGGGGTGAGGTCTGGCTCGCCGGCGTCGGGTGGACGCGCTTCGAGCCCACACCCAACTCCGACCTCCCCGGCGGCACCCGAGGAGTCGCGCGCCTGACGGCCCCGTCGTCGCCCGTCACGGCCGCGCCGGCGACGAGCACGCCGGCCGGATCCGCGCCGACCACGCCGGCCTCAGCCCCGGCGCCGCGCAACACGGCGCAAGTCGACATCAACGCGCCGGGCTCGGGGGGCAGTAAGGGAGGCTTCACGTTCGACTGGAAGATCGTCATGGCGCTGGTCGCAGGCGCGCTCGTCGGCGCCGTTGGTGTCGCCGGCACGATCGTGTTCGCGAAGCGAAGGCGTCGGCGCCGGCGCCGCGAAGATCCGGATCCCGCCGGCGCGATCACCGGCGCGTGGGAAGAGGTCCTGGACCGTCTGGGCGAGGCGGGCGTCGAGCGCCAACCGGCACGTACGCCGCTCGAGCTCGCCGAGCACGCGCCGGCGCGCCTGCCCGAAGCGGCCGCGCCACCGCTGCGCCATCTTGCCGAGACGTACAGCTCGGCGCGTTACGGATCGGTCTCGCCGGACGCGGAACGCGCCAAGCAGGCGTGGCGCGACGCGAGCTCGGTCAGCGCGGCGTTACGCGCCGGCGCAGGTCTCCGCGAACGGTGGCGCCGCCGGCTCGACCCGACGGCCCTTCGGCGGTAATCGACTGCTCCGCCGCGCCGGTGGCGTCGGCGACGGTCCCACGGTCCCGCAGCCCGTCCACGAACTCCTGACGTTCGGCGTCGAACGCGCGGACCTCGGCCTCCAGGTCGGCCGTGACCCGGTCGACGCCGAGGAAGAGTGCGAGTTGCCCGTGGTGCAGCGCGTCGAGGATCTCGCCGTCGTCACGGCACGCCCATACTGCGTCGCCGTCGGTCACGAGCGCGAGAGACGCGACGTCGTCACCTGATTCGACGAGATAGTCGACGGCGCGGCGGATGCGGGCCAGGCCGAGGCCGGCGTCGAGGAGCGAGGCCACGACCCGCAGCGCGATGAGGTCCTGGAACGAGTACGTGTGCGTCCGGTCCGGGCGCGGGACGACCAGGCCGACCTGCTCCCACGAGCTGAGCTGCGAGAGCGAGCAGCCGGTCAACCGGGCGGCCTGCGCGGCCGTGAAGCCCACGGCGACGGCGGGTCAGGACGGGTCGTCGCGACGCCAGCGCTCGCGCCAGCGGCGCCCGGCATTGCCGAACACGTTCTTGAGCGTCCCGGTGCGCATCGAGCTGGTGAGGTTCTCGAGCCCGGCCTTGCCCAGCTTCCGGACGTTCCGCTCGATCACCAGCAGGCACCCCAGCATCACCAGGAACCCGACCACCCCCAGCAGCAGCACCCGGGTGAACGTGAAGAGAAGGAGGGCGAGGCCGGCGACGAAGCCGAACACGGCCCACTTGATCGCCCGGGCCGAGTGCCGGTAGAGGGTCGTCTCGGAGACCTCTTGGACCAGGCGGGGATCGGTCTCGTTGAGGTTGGCCTCGATCTCCTTGAGGATCCGCTGCTCGTCTTCCGAGAGTGGCATTCAGTCGCCTCTTGCGCCTCAGCGCATCGTGCTCCGCCGATTGGGGTGCAGATCATTGTCGCGCGCGGTCCAACACCCCTCAACGCGCCTGCGTTCCATGATCATTCCGGCGAGGGACCGCAAGGGACCGGTCGACCACCCGCAGCGGCCGACTGGTAGGCCCGATCGACGAGCCGATGCGCCGCGATCGCGATGCCGGCGTCGGGATACCCGCGGGCATCGGCACCGTCACGGGCCAGCGCATCGAGGAACACCCTGCTCGGCTCCGCGTACTGCGCCAGCGGTTTGGCGAGCGCCTCGGCGACCTCGAACCGGTCGATCCACGGCGGCGGCGCCGACGCGACGAGCTCTTCACCGTCTCGCGTCTCGACGTGGAGCGGTCCGAGGTAGTCGTCGTCGGCCCAGAGCAGCGCGTCCTCGCAGAACACCTCGAGGCGGCGCCGGGAGCCGCGGGTGAGGATCTGGTGCCAGACGCTGACGATCGTCGCCGTCGACCCGTCCTCGTAACGGAACGTCACGGTCGTGGCATCGTCGATGCCGGGATGCCCGAACATGGACGCAGTCCGCGCCGCGACCTCGTCGGGCTCGCCGGCGGCGGGGCCGAGCACCCAGCGCAGCACGTCGACGTCGTGGATCGAGTGCTCGAGCAGTGTGCCTCCGCCGGCCTTGTCGACGTCGGCGCGCCACGCCGACGCGTAGAAGCCCTGGATCGGGAAGTACTGGTCGTCCCGGAGAATCGTGGTCAGCGGTCGGCCGTACTTGCCCTCGGCGACGAGCTCGGCCGCGGCGCGGAAGACGGGAGCGTGGCGCAGCACCAGCCCGACCTGGTGCGGGACGCGCGCGAGGGCGCCGGCGAGGCGTTCGGCCTCGGCCAGCGTCGGCGCCAGGGGTTTCTCGCAAAAGACGGCGCGGGACTGCTCGCCCGCCGCGCACACGGCCTCGAGGTGCGCCGCGGTCCACGTGCACACCCACACGACGTCCACCTCGGCGACCAGCCCGGCGAGCTGCTCGTACGGACGCGCGTCGTGATGGCGGGCGATGCCGGCGGCACGCTCGTGGTCGGCGTCGAAAGTACCCGCCACGCGCGCGTCCACGAGGCCCGCGACGCCCAGCTGACGCAGAGCGAAGGAGTGCACCGTGCCGATATGGCCGCATCCGACAATTCCGATGCGGATCACTTGCCGGCTCCGCGGTCCGGCTCGGCGTGCGCGCCCCGATCGAGCAACGCCGCCGCGCCCACGGCATCGTCGCCGAAGCGGCGCCGCACCGCATCCATCGAGTCCTC
>DASZGY010000033.1:0-5078 GCA_035938395.1 Acidimicrobiia bacterium | reverse complement strand
CGTCGGCCGACGGCAGATGCTGTGATTCGCTCGCTGCGATCGGATAGCCGCGAGCACCCCACGCCCGTCCGAGGATCGGCTCCGACGCCATACGCGAACCCTACGCCGCCCTCCCCCGCAACGCCTCGATCCTCTGGCGGGCTCCTCGGGCGTCAGGACAGCGCTTGACGCGCTGATCGTGCGTTCGGGGTATGACATCAATGAATCACGCAAGACACTGCGCGAATCACTGACCCCCTTTTTGTACGTACGACTTCACGAAATCCTCGGCGTTTTCTTCCAAGACGGAATCGATTTCGTCGAGAAGATCGTCGAGCTCTTCCTTCAGCTCCTCGCCCTGCTTCGGGGGCGCGAGGTCTTCGACTTCGTCGTCGACGCGTTCTTTCGGCGCCGGGCGCTGCTTGCGCTCTCGCTCGGGCATGCCTACCTCCTACGACGCCAGCCGAGCCACCAGCTCGGCGGGGGTCGTGCACTCCTCGAACAACGATTCGACGTGGGCGCGCGTCCCGCGCAGCGGCTCCATCATCGGGATGCGCCGGAGCGGGTCGCTGCCGACATCGAGGATAAGGCTGTCCCAGTTCGCCGCTACGACCGCGTCGGCCCACTTCTCCAGGCACTGGCCCCGGAAGTAAGCACGTGTGCTCGGCGGTGGCTCGGTCATGGCGGTCGTCACATCGGGCTCCTCGACCAACCGCTCGACCTTACCCGCACGCACCAGGCGCTCGAACAATGACTTTTCGGGCCGCACGTCGTGGTACTGGAGGTCGAGCAGCGCCATCTTGGGATCGTCCCACCCGAGCGCGTCCCGCTCCCGATAGGCATCGAGCAGCTTGAGCTTCGTCACCCAGTCCAGCTGCCCGTCGAGCGTCATCGGGTCCCGCTCGAGCGCGGTGAGCGCAGCCTCCCACCGCTCCAGCACCTGCTGGCCGACGTCCTCGCTCCCCAGCGCCTCGAGGCCGACGTCGTCGGCGTACTTCTGTGCCAGCCGCAGGAACTCCCACTGGAGGTCGACGGCGGTGATGGTGCCTCCGTCGACGAGCTCGACCGTGGCGCGGCACGTGGGGTCGTGCGAGACCGTGCGCATCGACGGCACCGGCGAGACGATCGAGTAGTCCTTGTCGATGAAGTCGTCCTCGGTCATGGCCAGGACGAGGGCGGTCGCCCCGACCTTCAGGAACGTGGCCACCTCGCACAAGTTGGCGTCGCCGACGATGACGTGCAGGCGCCGATACTTCTGCGGGTCAGCGTGTGGCTCGTCACGCGTGTTGACGATCGGCCGCTTCAACGTCGTCTCGAGGCCGACCTCCTCCTCGAAGAAGTCGGCGCGCTGGCTGAGCTGGTACCCGGTGTGACCCGTCCCGTTCTCGCCGCCGACCTTGCCCGCGCCCGTGAAGACCTGGCGCGTCACGAACCACGGCAGCAGTTGGCGCACCAGGGTGGCGAACGGCACGCTCCGGTCGACCAGATAGTTCTCGTGCGTCCCGTACGAGTTGCCCTTGCCGTCGGTGTTGTTCTTGTAGACGACGATCTCCTGACCCGCGCCCAGCAGCCGGCGCGCGGCTTGCATCGAACGGGCGAGGATCCGCTCGCCGGCCTTGTCGGCGCACACGAGCTCGAGCGCGTCGGCGCATTCAGGAGTCGAGTACTCGGGGTGCGCGTGGTCGACGTAGTAGCGCGCGCCGTTGGTGAGCACGGTGTTGACCAGGTGGGTCTCGATCTCAGGGGGAGCCGCGCCTTCGCGCGCGAACCCTCGTGCGTCACGACCCGGCGACTCGTCCTCGAAGTCCCATCCGACCTTGCGGTGCTCGACGTACGCGTTGATGAGCATCGACGACGCGAGCACGGGGTTGGCGTCCGGCGCTCCGCGCAGCGCGACGCCGTACTCGGTCTCGATACCGCAGACCTTGGGAACAGCCACGGATTCAGCCTACCTGGCGGCCCTTCGAGCCCTTGTCGTCTGGGGCGGCTGCAATCCGTCGCAGGTCAGAGATACTGCCCGGTGGTGACGCGCTCGATCTGCCGGCCGCCGCCGCTGCCGTCGTCGTCGGCGAGCAACGTGCGCACGAACACGATGCGCTCGCCCTTCTTGCCGGAGATCTTCGCCCAGTCGTCGGGATTCGTCGTGTTCGGCAGGTCTTCGTGCTCGCGGTACTCCTGCCGGATCGAGTCGACGAGGTCGGTGGTGGCGATCCCCCTCGGGCCCCCGGCGATCTGCCGCTTGATCGACATCTTCTTCGAGCGCCGAACGACGTTCTCGATCATCGCACCGGAGGCGAAGTCCTTGAAGAACAGCACCTCCTTGTCGCCGTTCTGGTACGTGACCTCCAGGAAGCGGTTCTCGTCGTCACCGGAGTACATGCGGTCGACGGCTGCGTCGATCATGCGGTCGATCGCCTGCGACCTCCCGCCCGCCTTCCCGGTCTCGTCCTCCGCGATCGGCAGGTCCTCACTGAGGTAGCGGCCGAAGATCTGGCGCGCCGCGTCCTGGTCGGGACGCTCGATCTTGATCTTCACGTCGAGCCGACCGGGGCGGAGGATCGCAGGGTCGATGAGATCCTCGCGGTTCGAAGCCCCGATCACGATGACGTTCTTGAGGCTCTCCACGCCGTCGATCTCGGCGAGCAACTGCGGGACGATCGTGCTCTCGATGTCGGACGAGATCCCGGACCCGCGCGTGCGGAACAGCGAGTCCATCTCGTCGAAGAACACGATGACGGGAACGCCTTCCTCGGACTTCTCGCGCGCCCGCTGGAAGATGAGGCGGATCTGGCGCTCGGTCTCGCCCACGTACTTGTTGAGCAGCTCCGGGCCCTTGATGTTGAGGAAGTACGACCGCGTCGTGCTGTCGCCTGTCTTCTCGGACACGCGCTTCGCGAGCGAGTTGGCCACGGCCTTGGCGATGAGGGTCTTGCCGCACCCGGGTGGGCCGTACAAGAGGATGCCCTTCGGCGGCTGGAGCTGGTGCTCGTGGAACAGATCGGCGTAGAGGTACGGGAGCTCGACGGCGTCTTGGATCTGGTCAATCTGCTCGTCGAGCCCGCCGACGTCCGAGTAGGTGATGTCGGGCACCTCTTCGAGGATGAGCTCCTCGACCTCGGGGCGCGGGAGGCGCTCGACGAGCACACCCGAGCGGGTCTCCATCAGGAGGTGGTCGCCGGCGCGAAGCCGCTCCCCCAGCAGGCCGCTGGCGAGCTCGCACACGCGCTCCTCGTCGGCGCGTCCGACGACGAGCGCGCGGCGGCCGTTGTCGAGCAGCTCCTTGAGCGTGACGACCTCACCGGCGATGTCGTGGCCGCGCGCGAGCACGACGTTGAGCGACTCGTTCAGCACGACTTCCTGGCCGCGCTGCAGCTCTTCGACGTCGAGCTCCGGATGCAACGCGACGCGCATCTTGCGACCCGCGGTGAACACGTCGACGGTGCCGTCGTCATTCACCTCGAGGAACGTGCCGTACGCCGACGGCGGCATGGTGAGCTTCTCGACCTCTTCGCGCAGCGCGCCGATGTGCTCGCGCGCCTCGCGCAGCGTGGCGGAGAGCTTCTCGTTCTGGGAGACCGCCTGGGCGAGCTGGCCCTTGGTCTCGAGGAGGCGTTCTTCGAGCGTTCGCACCCGCTTCGGGGCATCCTGGAGGCGGCGGCGCAGGACGACGACCTCTTCCTCCAGCGCTTTCGCCTGCTGCTGAAGCTCGCCGACCTGGCGTTCGTACTCTCCGAGGCGTCGCTCGTGCTCGGAGGCCACGTGACCACCTCCCACTGCGGACGGGCGCTCGACGCGCACCCTACACCCGGGTTCTCTGCGTCCCGGGGCACTTTGCAGGCCTAAAATTTACCCTACGGCGGCTTGACAAATTGACGAGATACATTTGGGGTCTTACCCTTGTCGGTGAGGCTGAGGTCGGTGACCCCGACACGCCGACACCGACAACCCCGTCCACGCAACACCCTGACCGAGGAGAGGCGCCACGATGAAGGTCTGGATCGACCAGGACCTCTGCACCGGCGACGGCCTCTGTGAAGAGATCGCCCCCGACGTGTTCACCCTGCTCGACGACGGCCTCGCCTACGTCAAGGAAGGCCCCAAGGTCTTCGAGAACCCCGGCGGCGCCGAGGGCCTCGCCAACGTGCCCGGTGGCATGGAGGAGGCGGTGATCGAGTCGGCCGAGGAGTGCCCCGGCGAGTGCATCTTCATCGAGGTCGACTGAGTCGCCGAGACGCGCGCGTCACCCGATCGTCACGAAGCCCGGGTCCAGGACCCGGGCTTCATCGCGTTTGGCGTGCGCGCGCTCAGCTCTCCTTCGGCGGCGACTCGGCGCCCCACCCCACGCGTGTGGTCGGGGTAGATCGAGCGAACGCCGCCGACGTCGACGTATAGGTGTCGTCGTCATCGTCGCTGCCGCTCAACCAACCGAACGTCAGCCCGAGCGACCCGACGGTGATCAGGATCCCCCCGGCGAAGCTCAGCGCGAACCCCAGGAACGGAAGCGGCGAGCTGCTCGTGTATCCGCCGTGCGTAGTGATGTGGGTGTCCGGGTCGGTGAACTCGGCGTTGGGGTCGTAGTGGCCGGTCTGCGTCACCGTGTAGATGATCCAGCCGACTCCGGCCGGGATCATCAAGATGCCGATCACGATCGTCCCGATCCAGAGCCTGATCTTGGTCTTCCGCGTCATGCCTGCATCCCATCCCGTCCGAGCCCCGCCGTCCTGAGTAGCGGGTACTCATATCGACGGAGCCCGGTATCCCGTGCGCGCTAACCCGCCACGCACCGACCGGTGTCGGCGGCGGCCTGGCCGCCTCCCCTGAGCACGGGGCCGAGAACGGCGTCGACCTCGCCTCTCGTGAGCGCGTACGCCGTCGACTCCTGCCCGGGGTCGATCGCGAAGGCGACCCCGACCATCCGCCCCTGCTGATCCACGAGCGGGCCACCGGAGTCTCCCGGTGCGAGCTCGGCGGCGAGCACGTGCACGCGGCGGCTCGTGCGTCCGGTCCGGTAGATGTCGGTCCCGGCGGCGGTGACCGTCTCGGCAACACGGGCGGGCGCGATCCGGAGCGGTCCCCCACCCGGATGGCCGAACACCGCG
>DASZGY010000032.1:0-2901 GCA_035938395.1 Acidimicrobiia bacterium | reverse complement strand
TAGAGACCGGTCGGGAATCGTGACGTAGCCTCGGCCTATGGCCGAAACGACCGGGCCCACAACGCCCGTCGCGCTCGTCGAAGAGGTCTACGGCCGTTACCCGGAACGGGTGGCGGTGGGCAGACGTCGTCTGGGGCGCCCGCTCACGTACGCAGAGAAGGTGCTGTTCGCGCACGCCGAGAACCCGCGCACCATCGGGCTCGAGCGTGGCGTCGACTACGCCGACTACCGGCCCGACCGCGTCGCCATGCAGGACGCGACCGCGCAGATGGCGCTGCTCCAGTTCATGACCGCGGGCCTCCCGCGCGTCGCGGTGCCGACGACGGTGCACTGCGACCACCTCATCCAGGCCCGGGTCGGTGCCGAGATCGACCTGAAGAACGCGGTCGACGCCAACTCCGAGGTGTACGAGTTCCTGCGCACCGTCTCGTCGAAGTACGGCATCGGCTTCTGGAAGCCGGGCTCGGGGATCATCCACCAGGTGGTGTTGGAGCAGTACGCGTTCCCCGGCGGGATGATGCTCGGCACCGACAGCCACACGCCCAACGCCGGAGGCCTCGGCATGGTCGCCATCGGCGTCGGCGGCGCCGATGCGGTCGATGTGATGGCGGGCTGGCCGTTCAACACGAAGGTCCCCAAGGTGATCGGCGTCCACCTCACGGGCCGGCTGTCGGGATGGACGGCGCCCAAGGACGTCATCCTCAAGGTCGCCGGCATCCTCACCGTGAAGGGCGGGACGGGAGCGATCGTCGAGTACTTCGGGCCCGGGTGCGAGTCGATCTCGGCGACCGGCAAGGCCACCATCTGCAATATGGGCGCCGAGATCGGCGCCACGTGCTCGATGTTCCCCTACGACGACCGATCCGCGATGTACCTGAAGGCCACCGAGCGCGAGGAGATCGCCGACCTCGCCAACGAGTACGCCCACCACCTGCGGATCGACCCCGAGGTCGAGGAGGAGCCCGAGCGCTTCTACGACCGCGTCGTCGAGATCGACCTCGACCAGCTCGAGCCGCACCTCGTCGGCCCGCACACGCCCGATCTCGACCGGCCGGTCTCGGAAGTGCGGGGCGCAGTCGAGGCGGAGGGGTACCCGCCCGAGATCTCGTACGCGCTCGTCGGCTCGTGCACGAACTCGTCGTACGAGGACATCGGGCGCGCCGCGCACGTCGCCCGCCAGGCGAAGGTGGCGGGGCTCCAGGTTCGCTCGCCGCTGCTGATCACGCCCGGCTCCGAGCAGGTGCGGGCGACGATCGAGCGCGACGGCCTGCTCGACGACCTCGAGGCGATCGGCGCCAGCGTGCTCGCCAACGCGTGCGGGCCCTGCATCGGGCAATGGAAGCGCGACGACATCGAGATGGGCGACCGCAACACGATCGTCACGTCGTACAACCGCAACTTCCCGCGCCGGAACGACGGCAACGCCGAGACGCTCGCGTTCATCGGCTCGCCCGAGACCGTCGTCGGGATGGCCCTGACCGGTCGGATCGACGTCGACTTCGTGAACGACGGCGTGCCCGGGCCGGACGGCGACACCGTGCACCTCGAGCCGCCGGTGGCGGACGAGCTGCCCGCCAAGGGATTCGACCCCGGCGATGCCGGCTTCCAGCCGCCGGCGCGCGACTCGGGAACGGTCGACGTCGTCGTGCAGCCGGGCAGCGAGCGACTCGAGCTGCTCGAGCCGTTTGCGGCGTGGGACGGCGCGGACCTCACCGGCCTGCGCGTGCTGCTCAAGGCGGTGGGGAAGTGCACGACGGATCACATCTCACCGGCCGGCCCGTGGCTCCGCTACCGCGGCCACCTCACGAACATCTCGCAGAACCTCTTCACCGGGGTGTCGAACGCGTTCGCCGACGGGCACGGGAACGGCGTCGACACGCGGGACGGATCGGTGAAGCCGCTTCCCGACTTGGCGCGCGAGTACAAGGAAGCCGGCATCGAGTGGGTCGCCATCGGCGACGAGAACTACGGCGAGGGCTCGTCGCGTGAGCACGCGGCGATGGAGCCGCGCTATATGGGCGGGAGGGCGATCATCGTGCGCTCGTTCCCGCGGATCTACGAAGCCAACCTCAAGAAGCAGGGCGTGCTGGCGCTGACGCTCGCCGATCCGGCCGACTACGAGAAGTTCCGCGCCGACGACACCGTCGACGTGGTCGGGCTCGCCGAGCTCGCGCCGGGCAAGCCCGTCACGGTCGTCGCACACCACGCCGACGGTTCCCGCGACGAGATCCGGACCACGCACACGATGTCCGAGGATCACATCGAGTGGTTCCGGGCCGGCTCGGCACTGAACGTCCTCCGGCAGCAGTCCTGACCGAGGCGGCGACGTGAAGCGCGCGACCCTCCGTTTCCTCGTCGTTGCCGCCGTGCTCGCGGCCGGCCCCGCGCTCGCCGCTCAGCCGGCGGTCGCTCGCGAGACGCAGGCGACCCCGAGCCCGACCCCGGCGGTGGAGGTCCTCGCCCCCGGGAACGCGCCGCTCGAGCAGCTCCGGCTCTCGCCGCCCGTGGGAACCTCGCAACGGTCGTCCATGACGGTGACCTTCGCGGTCCAGCAGTCGGGCGTGTCGTCGGCCAGCGTCAAGCCGCCGCCGACGAAGGCCACGGTAGTGACCACGCTGCAGGCAATGACCCCCGAAGGCAACCTGCAGATCGGCTTTTCGTATCCCAAGTTCGAGATCTTGAAGGGCGGCGACGCCACCACGTCCCAGCGCCGGCGCATCCAGCAGGCGTTCTCGGGGCTCACCGGCCTGTCGGGGCAGCTGACCCTCACACCGCAGGGCGTGCTCGTCGACAGCACGTTCAACATCCCCCCGAATCTCGATTCGTCGGTGTCGAGCCTGGTCACGCAGCTCGGCGACCAGCTGCGGACGCTCGCCATCCCGTTCCCCGATGCACCGGTCG
>DASZGY010000031.1:0-15455 GCA_035938395.1 Acidimicrobiia bacterium | reverse complement strand
CGGGTCGTGCATGCCTCGTCTCGCACCGCGATGATCTGGCCGCGTACGACGACGCGTTCGGCCGCTACTTCCTCGGGGAAGCCGCGCCGCGCCTCGTCGCCCAACGTGACGGCGCGCCGGCTGTCGACTCGAGCGACCCGCGCCCGCTCGACGCGCCCGCCCCCGTCACCGGCGGTGCGCGCCGGCCGAGTGCGGAAGACGTCGGGCAGGCCGCCTCCGACGCCGAGCTGCTGCGCGCCAAGGACTTCGCCGAATGCGATCCCGACGAGCTCGCGGCCATCGGCCGGCTGATGACGGGACTCGTCGTCGGCACGCCGACGCGGAAGACGCGGCGCACCGAGCGGGCGAGAAAGGGCGCCCGTCCGGACCTGCGCCGCGCCCTGCGCACGCACGTCCGTCACGGCGGCGCCGTCGCCCACATCCCGCGGCGCCGGGCCCGGGTCCGGCCGCGTCCGCTCGTCCTCCTGCTGGACGTCTCGGGCTCGATGTCCTCCTACTCGCGTGCCCTGCTGCAGTTCGCGTACGCGGTCGCGCGCGGTCCGGGCCGCGTCGAGGTGTTCTGCTTCGGGACGCGCCTCACCCGGGTCTCGGGTGCGCTCGCCCGCCGCGATCCCGACGAAGCCCTGCGGCGGGCCGCCGAGACCGTCGTCGACTGGCAGGGCGGGACGCGGATCGGCGAATCGATCCGTGAGTACCTCCGAACCTGGGCGTGGCGCGGCGGATACCGAGGCGGGGTGGTCGTCGTGTGTTCCGACGGCCTCGAACGTGGCGACCCCGAGGTGCTCGCCGCCGCCATGGCGCGCCTCGCCCGCCTCGCCTACCGCGTCTTCTGGGTCAACCCGCTCAAGACCGGCCCCGCCTACGAGCCCGCGACGCGTGGCATGCGCGCTGCCTTGCCGCACATCGACCTGCTCGTGTCGGGGCACAACCTGGCCAGCCTCACCAGCCTGGGTGCCGTGCTCGAAGCGCTGGACTGACGCTCACTCCGGTCGGGCGCGGGCGGGCGCCGCCCGCCTGCGCGTGATATCTCTCCGGGCTCATGGACACGAACGCCGTCATCCTCGATGCCGTCGAGCGCGTCGCCGGAGGCCGCGACGACGCCCTCGTCGTGCATTCGGCCCCTGACTCGAATCTCTGGGTACAGATCAGCCGGGTCGAGGGCGAGACCGCGCTGCTCTGCGAAGCGGTCGGCGACGAGTACCTGGGCCGTCACCGTGAGCTGGGGACGGCGGCGGTGGACGAGCTGAAGGCGCTGGGCTGGCAGGACGTGTCCGGTGCCGACTTCACGCTGTGGGTCGACGCCGGCACGCCGGAGCAACGCAAGCACCTCGCCGATCTGGTCGAACAAACCCTTGTCACCGTGCTCGGCCACGAGCCGAGCGCGCCTCCCGTCGTCACGCCGCCGTGAACGCGATCGGGGGATGACGCTCGACCGCTAGCCGCCGCCGGCCGGGAACCACCGGTTGCGAACGGGGAACAGGTACTGGTCGGTCAGGTGGTTCAGGAACCGGCGCGCCTGGTCGAACCGTGTCGCAAGGTCGCCGAGGAGGCGGCCGAGGCCCGCGACCGGCGTGCGCTCGGCGGCGGCGCGGTACCAGTGGGGCCCGAGCCACTCCAGCAACCCCGCCGCGCCGCGTTCGCCCGCCAGCTGCTCGACGTCGTCGAGAGTCGGGCGTGACCCGGCGACAACGGGCAGCGACCGGAGCAGCCGCTCGAGCTCGATCGGATGCACCGCGCGCGCGGCCGAGTGGTCGGGGAACACGCCGGTGAGGAACAGCGCGAGGTCGCCGAGCCGCCGGTAGATGCCCGGACGATCCGACTCGGGCACGGCATCGAGCGTGGCCGCGAGTCGCGCCGCGTCCAGCTCGCTGAATCGCTGCCTGCGCCACCGGCCCCGGCGCTGGGTCCATACCGGCCCGCTCATCACCCGCGTGTACGAGGTCAGGTGCTCGACCATGAAGTACCGCCGGGCGGGGTCGACGCCGAACTCGCGCAGCTGACCGGCGTCGAACACCGGGACCCGCAGGCGCGGCGTGACCCGCTCCTCGACGAAGGAGGTGTGCCCGAGCTCGTCGACGGTGCGGTGCACCGCCACCGCGAAGACGAGGAACGGCGACGCGTGTACGAGCAGCTCCTGGTCGACCTCACCGCCGAGCACGAGCTCGAACGCGGCCGGCGAGCCGAGCGCCTCCTCGACGAGCTCGGGATGCGAACGGAGATATGCCGACGCGTCCTCCGCCGGCGGCGAGTCGACCACCGGCCCGAGGAGCGACAGGTCGGCTTCGGTGAGGTGCTCGAGGTACGCGGTCCCGGAGTTCATCTGTTCAATATGCATCACCCGCGAGGCAATCGGGGTCATCCCGATGACATCCCGGTGACATCACGTCGCCCCGGCTAGCGTGCGCACGTCGAGGCGAAGATCAGACAGACAGTCAGCGCCGACGCCGGCGTCTACGCCGGGGCTCGCCACCACGAGGAGCTCGAGCCGGCGGCGACGTTCGTGGCGCCGCCGCATCCCTGGGGCGCGCTCGTCACCGCGTGCCTGGCCCTGTTCCTGATCGCGGTGAACACGACCGCGATCAACACCGCCGTCAGCGCCATCGCCGACGACCTCACGATCTCCTCCACGACCCTCGGGTGGGCGCTCAACGCCTATCTCCTGGCGGTCGCCGCCTTCGTGGTCCTCGGCGGGCAGCTCGGCGACGTGCTCGGCCGCAAGCGCGTGTTCATCATCGGCATCGTCCTGTACACGCTGGCGGCGGTCGTGGTGGCGAGCTCGGGCTCGGCGGCGCAGCTCATCGGCGGGCGCGCGCTGCAGGGCACCGGCGCCGCCATCCTGATGCCGGCGACCATGGCAATCCTGCACGACGCCTTCCCGAAGGAGAAACAGGGCCTCGTGCTCGGCATCTGGGGCGCGGTCGGCGGAATCGCGTTCGCCGTCGGCCCGCTCATCGGCGGCTTCTTCACCGACGCCCTCGATTGGCGGTGGGTGTGGTGGAGCAACGTGCCGGTCGCGGTGATCGCACTGGTGCTCGCCGGTCCGATGCTGCGCGGACTGCCAGGGCGCAAGCGCAACGTGCGGTTCGACCCCGCCGGCATCGTTCTGCTCGCCGTCGGTCTGTTCAGCGCCATTCTCGCCCTGCAGCAGGGGAGTCGATGGGGCTGGACCTCGCCCTTGCTGCTGGCGACGGCGGCCGTCGCCGCGTTCACGCTGACCGCGTTCGTGCTCGTCGAGCTGCGCGTGAAAGCCCCGCTGGTGCACCTTCGCCTTCTACGCGACGCCGTCTTCACGGCCGGCAACATCGGCACGTTCGCCAACGCGTTAGCCCTGATCGGCATCCTCTACTTCTTCAACCTGTATGCCCAGTCCTCGGTGCTTCTCGACTACTCCGCGCTGCTCGCCGGTGTCGCGCTGCTCCCGTTCGGCTCGGGCATCTTCGTGGCGTCGCTGCTCTCAGGCCGGCTCGCGGACCGGATCGGCGCCCGTCTCCCCGTCGCGGTGGGCCTCGCGCTGCAGGCGGCGGGGTGCCTTCTCCTCTACTTCACCGACGTGAACACGACCTTCCGCGGGCTCTGGGGCCCGACGCTGATCGCGGGGCTGGGCGTCGGCATGACGTTCTCGACGCCGTCCGCCGCCGGGCTCCAGCACGTCCCGCCCGAGGAGGCGGGCGAGGCGTCGGGCATCCTCAACATCTTCCGGTACGTGGGCGCGGCGCTCATTGTCGCGATCGGCAGCCTCGTCTTCAGCAGCGCGGGCATCGCCGAGCTGAACCGTGAGCTCGACGCCGCCGGAGTGAACCGGCCCCAGGAGGAGCAGCTCGACCAGGTGCTGACCGGCTCGCCCAGCGCGATCAGCAGCGCCGCGAAGGGGCTCCAAGGGAACCAGCGACAGGCGTTCATCTCCGGCGCGCAGCACGGCACGGTCGAAGGGTTCGACGCGTCCATGATGGTGATCGCGGTGGGCTCGGTCGGAGGCCTCGTGCTCTGGCTGGTGCTCGTGCGGCCGTCAGGCCGCGCGGTCAGTCGGCCTTCCCCTTCTTCTCCGCCTTCCGCGCCTGCTTGAACTCGCGCACGCGCGCCAGGGACTCGGGCGAGTCGACGTCCGCGACCGACCGCGGGCTCGAATCCGAGAACGGCGCCGCCGCCTCCTCCCAGCCCGGCGCGGCCTGACCCAACCGCTTGCCCAGGATGGCGAGGAAGATCTTCGATTTCTCCTCGCCGTAGCCGGGGAGCTCCCGCAGACGGCGGTAGATCTCCTGCCCCGAGGGGGCGTCGCGCCAGATGGCGCCCGCGTCGCCGTCGTAATGCTCGACGACGTACGCGCACAGCGCGTGGGTGCGCTTGCCCATCGAACCCGGGTAGCGGTGCATGGCGGGCTTGTCGCGGAAGATGGCCTCGATCTTGTCCGGGCCCATCGCGGCGATCGTCTCGGCGTCGAGTGAGCCGCCGAGCCGCTCCTGCAACGTGAACGGGCCCCGGAACGCCCACCCCATCGGGACCTGCTGGTCCATCAGCATTCCGATGAGCAGCGCGAGCGGGTTGTGGACGAGCAGCTCGTCCGCCTCGGGCACGCCGGTGATCGGGATGGCCGCATGGCCCTGAGCGGCTTGGTCGGTCGTCATGCCGTCAGGCTAACGCCGGGCAGTCCCGCGTCACTCCTCGATGGAGATCGCGTGCTCGGGACAGTTCTGCTCGCCGATGCGCGCCTTCTCCTCGAGCCCGGGTGGCACGTCCTCGTCCGGGATCAGGCAGTGGCCGCGGTCGTCGGCCTCGAACACCTCGTCCGCGAGGACGTAGCAGCGGCCGTGCCCGACGCAGAGGTCGGCGTCGACGCGCACCTTCATGACGGCGGCGTGAACACGAGCGGCAGGTAGTCGACGGCGCGGATGCCCATCGTGTACTTCGGTTCCTCACCAGGCTTGATCGAGTAGTCGGGAATGCGCTCGTGGAGCTGCTCGAGCGCCACGCGCAGCTCGAGCCGGGCCAGGTGCGAGCCCAGACACCGGTGCACGCCGCCGCCGAATGCGAGGTGGCGGTTGGCGGGGCGCTCGAAGTCGACGTCGTCCGGCTGCGGGAACCCGCGCTCGTCGATATTCGCCGACCCGAGCAGCACCGTGATCCGCTCGCCGGCCTCGAGGTGCTCGCCGCAGAGCTCGACGTCCTCGGCTACGACGCGCGGAACGCCCGGCACGGGCGTCTCCCAGCGCAGCAACTCCTCCACCGCGCCCGGGATCCTCGACGGGTCGTCGACGAGGCTTTGCCGTTGCTCGGGATTCTGCGCGAGGTACGACACCATGCAGCCGACGGAAGCGGTCACCGTGTCGAGCCCGGCGAGCAGGAACAGGTAGCAGATGTCCAGGATGTCTTCGCGGGTGAGACGATTGCCGTCGACGTCGGCCGCGAGGAACCCGGTCAGCATGTCGTCGCGCGGCTGTTGCTCGCGCTCGTCGAGCACCTTGTCGAAGTACGCATAGATCTGCTGGCCGGTCTCGGCTTGGATCCGCTCGTACGTTTTCTGGTCCTTGGTCTCGGGCCGGATGATGTTGTCCTTGAACTTCAGGAAGAGATCGAGGTCCTCGAGCGGCAGTCCGAGGAGCCGGAGGAACACCGTGCAAGGGAGTGGGATCGCGAATGCGCGGTTGAACTCGCACTCACCGGTGTCGATGAAGTCGTCGATCAGCTGGTTACTCAGCTTGCGGACGTCGTTCTCGAGCACGGCGACCTGCTTCGGCGCGAACAGCGGGTCGAGCAGCCGCCGGTACTTCACGTGCTCGGGCGGGTTGATCTGCAGCGGGATGAGCGGGCGCACGTTGCCGATCGAGATCGCGTCCATGTCGGACGAGAACAGGTCCGCGTGCCGCAGCGCGAACTCGACGTCCTCGTGGCGGGCGATCATCGTCCCGCCCAGCTCCGTGCGGAGGATCGGCGAGTGCTCGCGCAGCATGTCGTAGATCGCCTGCGGCTTGGCCGGATCGAGGTCGAATTGCCCCGCGGGCATCTCGGGCGTATCGGACACCGATTCCGTCTCGGACATGGACGTCCCTCCCGGCTCGATGGGAGCGCCCCCACCTGACGCTTGCGTCAGCATAGCTGGGAGATACCGTGGAGTATCCGACGCCTGGGAGGTGGCCTCGTGACCAGGCTTGCCCGCCACGCCAACGTCGTCGTGCTCCGCCCGAGCCTCGGCGAGACCTGCCGGGACGCCGTCGCCACGGCGGCCTCGCATTTCAACGACGCCGTCGGCGAGGTCGATCGCGTGCTGTCCCGGGTGGGCGACCACGTCGACGAGACCGTCCGTGCGGGCCGGGCCGCGATCCGGGCCGGCAAGCTCGCGTACCGCCAGCAGCGTCAGCGTGACCGAGTGCGCGGCCCGCTCGGGCTCGTTGCCGGCTACACGCCGTCGAACAGGCGGTAGCCCTCGAGGTAGCCCATCTCGACGAGATCGGTGCCCGGGCTCTGGCGCGCGAGCTCGTCCCGGATCGGCTTCGTGTCGATCGCGTTCGAGAAACCGGGGAGCCAGTCGTCGTGATGGCTGAGGACGACGCGCCGCGGCCGCAGCAGGTCGGCCTGACGGGCCACAAAGCCGGCGAGCGATCCCTGAACCGGCTCGCCGTCGACGTTGCCGCGCCCGGCGGCGGCGAGGATCGCGACGTCGGGCCTGAGGTCGCGCAGGATCCCCGACCAGTGGCCCGACGTGTCCTGGTAGAAGAGCGAGCCCGCGCGCGTCTCGAACACGTAGACGAGCGCGCCGCCGTCGCCGCGGGCGCCCTGGTAGCTGGCGCCCAGGTGGGCTTGCACGTCGGCGCCGAGGTTCCCGAACCACTCGGCCAGCGCGGAGAAGCGCGCCTGCTGCTCCTGGTAAGTGAGGCCGAGGTCGCCGATGCAGACCTCGTCGGCGTCGGTCATCTTCGTCTGCGACCACACGCACGAGTGCTGACTCGGGAACGCCGTCACCGTCACGTCGGGCCCGAGCCGGACGCGCTCACCGCCCGCGACGGGAAGCAGCTGCTCGTTCGGGACGCCCTGCTCCTGCATGACCCGCACGGTCTCGTACGAGCCGAGGATCTTCGCTCCGGTGTTCCGGGCGATCGTCTCCGCGCCCCAGAGGTGGTCGAAGTGCGAATGGCCGACGACGATCCAGTCGGCGCGATCGACGGCTCCCGTCGTCAGGCCCACTGTCGGCGCCGTGGGCACGCGATCCATGTACGCGTCTAGGAAGACGACGAGGTCGCCGACCGTGAGACGGAACGTCGCGCAACCCAGCCAGTCGAGCGTCGCCGCCACGATGATCAGCCGCTCGGGGGACCGCTCCGCAGCACGGTCCCCGCCAGCTCGCCCGTCGGCTCGCCCCCGCGCATGAACACGCATCCGTTGACGATCGTGGCGTCGTAACCGTCGCCGCGTTGCACGAACCGACCGGCGCCACCGGGAAAGTCGTACACGTACTCGGGCAGCGGGAGATGGAGCGCGTCGAGGTCGAACACGTTGAGGTCGGCGTAGGCGCCCTCACGGATCACGCCGCGGTGGGCGACCCCGAAGACGCCGGCCGTGTCCGACGTCAGACGGCGGATCCCGTCCTCGAGGCTGAACACACCGCGGTCGCGCACCCAATGGGAGAGGAAGAACGTCGGCAGGGACGCGTCCATGATCTGGCCGACGTGGGCACCCGAGTCGCCCAGGCCGAGCATGACCGTCGGGTGGTGCAGCATCTCGTCGACGGCGGCGAGGCTCTGGTTCAGGAACGGGAAGCTGAACAACGCTCGCCCACGACTTTCGCGCGTGAGCCGGACGAACGTCGCCGCTGGTGACTCGCCGGCGCGCGCCGCGATCGCACCGAGGCTGTCCTCGGGCGTGTAGGCGTAGTGCGCGTCGGTCGTCCCGACCAGGTACACCCAGCCGGGATCGAGGCCGGGCGGACGCTCGTCGGCGTCGCGGATCAGCTGGGCGCGTCGTTCGTCGTCTTCGAGCGCGGCGAGACGACCCTCGAGATCGAGCGCCTGGAGCTTCTGCCACGACGGGAGCCCGTCGTAGAGCGTGTGGTGCGCGATCCCGAACAACAGCCCGATGCCGCGCGCCGTCGTCTGGGGTCGGAGGTGCGCCCCGCGGGCAGCCTCCTCGTCGACGAAGCCGAGCACGCGCGAATGCAGCTCGGGGCGGAAGTCGCTCTGGGCGAGGCCGAACGTGACCGGTCGGCCGCTCGTGCGGTTGACGTCCGCCATCCACGCCACCTCGGCGCGGGAGCCCTCGTAGTCGGCGCCGTCGAGCTCGCCGAACTTGGGCGCGACCTCGAACGTGCCGCGCCCGTGCCGTCCGAGCACGTCGCCGATCGCGAGTAGCTCGTCGGACGTGGCGTACGTGCCCGGGACGGCGCGACCGTCGGGCACTCGGTGGAGCATCGTGCGCGAGGTCGAGAAGCCGAGCGCGCCGGCGGCGATCGCCTCGTCGACGAGCGCGGTCATCGCCGTGATGTCCTCCGTCGACGCGGGCGTTTCGTCCAGCCCGCGCTCACCCATCGCGCAGTGACGCACGGCGCAGTGGCCGACCATGCCGCCGACGTTCACGCCCTTCGGGAGCCGGTCGAGCTCGCCGAGGTACTCGCCGTACGTCTTCCAGTGCCACGACAGCCCGTCGAGGATGCTCGCGGCCGGAATGTCCTCGACCGACTCCATGAGCTCGGCGAGGTACTCGCGGTCCTCGGGCTTGCAGGGCGCGAACGTCACGCCACAGTTGCCGAGCACCACCGACGTGACGCCGTGCCAGCACGACGACGACGCAACCGGATCCCAGCCGACCTGGGCGTCGAGGTGGGTGTGGACGTCCACGAACCCGGGGCTGACGACGCGTCCCTCGGCGTCGATCGTCTCGCGACCTTCACCATCGAGGTCGCCGACCGCGGCGATCCGGTCGCCGGTCACGGCCACGTCGCCCCGGAACGACGGACGCCCGGTGCCGTCGACCACGGTTCCGCCCCGGATCACGAGGTCGTATGCCATGCCTGCCCCCCTGCAGTGCCGGTGCGACCGGAGCCTACGCCCGGCCGAAAACCGGTCTTGCGCCGCCGATCCGGCCCGGCCAAACTTATACTCTGATATGACTTTGGTGCAGCAGGCCGCGCAGGAGCAGGGGCGCCGGGAGCAGGGCAAGGAGCGGCGCCGCCGCCGGATCCTCGACGCCGCCGCGCAACTCGTCGAAGCAGAAGGGCTCGATGGCCTGACGATGCGTCGCCTGTCCGACGCCGCCGGCGTGAGCTACGCGACCGTCTACAACCTCATCGGGTCGAAGGAGGACGTGCTCGTCGCGTTGCTGCGTTCCGGCCTCGAGGACCTCGGCGCGCAGCTGGCGGCGGTCGCGTCCCGGGACCCGCTCGACCGCGCACGCGCGCTCGTCTCCGGGGTCGTCGACCACTTCGTCGCCCGCCCCGAGCTGTACCGCGCCCTCGTCCAAGCCGTGCACGACCCCGCCGCCGGAACTCGGGGCGTCCCGATCCGGCGCCGCACCATCGCGCTGTACGAGGCGTCGATCCGCGACGCGATGGAACAGGGCTTGCTGCGGGACGATCTCGACCCGCACGTGCTCGCCTTGCACGTCACGCTGGCAGTCAACGGCGTGATCCGGCGCTGGGGGGCCGGCGAGATGAACGCGACCGGGTTCCGCGCCGAGGCCGACTACGCGCTGCGGGTGTCGTTGCTCGGCGTTGCCACCCCGTCGACGCACGAGCAGTTTCTCGCGGAGCTGCGGGCATGCGAGCGGGTTCTCGCGCGTCCTGACAACCGCGCCGCCTGATCGGAAGGGTTCCCATGGGACGGAAGATCCTGTTCATCACGACCGACCAGCAGCGCTACGACGCGCTGGGCTGCAACGGCAACGAGATCGCACGGACACCCGTCGTCGATCGCCTCGCTGCCGACGGCATCAACTACCGGCGCGCGTACAACCAGAACACGGTGTGCATGCCCGCGCGCTCGACGATGCTCACGGGTCAGTACGTGCGGACGCACGGCGTGTTCGCGAACGGCGTCCAACTTCCGCACGACTCGCCCAGCGTCGCGGCCCATCTCGCCGAGCACGCCGGATACCGGACCGCGCTCCTCGGCAAGGCGCACTTCGATCCCGGCTTCGATCCGATGTTCACCTTCCCGGAGAACGCCATGGCCGGCGAGGGCTCGACCGGGCCGCTGCGCGGCTTCGAGCACGCCGAGCTGGCCATGCACGCCCCGACCATCGCCGGGCGCCCGTTCCAGCACTACGGCGAGTGGCTGGTGCAAGAGCACCCTGACGACGTGGGCGGCTTCGCCGCCTTGCTCCAGGCAGAGGGCGGCGGCGACACCGGCGCGCCCGAGACGAAGATCAACCCGATCCCGCGCGACCTGTACCACACGGACTGGGTCGCCGACCGAACGATCGCGTTCCTGGACTCGCTCGACGACGCCGACGACTGGTTCGTGTGGATGAGCTTCCCCGATCCTCACCACCCGTGGGATCCGCCCGCCTCCGAGCGCAAGCGGGTGCCGTGGCAGGACCTCGACCTCCCGCCCGGGCACCCCGGCTCGCCCGACGCGATCCGGGACGTTCTCGGGCAGAAACCGCCTCACTGGCTCGGGTTCTACGAAGGGTCGTGGCGCAACGTCGAGGGGGGACCGGCGCGCTTCGTGCCCGCCACGCTCGAGGACGACCAGCTGCGCGAGGTGAACGCCGTCACGCACGTGATGAACGAGCTCATCGACGAGGCGTGCGGCCGCGTGCTCGACACCATCGAGCAGCGAGGCTGGAGCGACGACACAGACGTCTTCTTCACCACGGACCACGGGGAGCTCCAGGGCGACTACGGCCTCTTGTTCAAGGGCCCGTTCCACACGGATGCGCTGATGCGGGTGCCGCTGGTGTGGCGGCCGGCGCGCTCGGTGGGCGTCTCGCCGGCCGACGTCGGCGAACCGGTCGGGCACCTCGACCTCGCGCCGACGTTCTGCGAGATCGCCGGGGTCGAACCGTCAGCATCGATGCAGGGCGCGGCGCTCCCGACCGCAGCCGGCTCCGCTCGCGAGCGGGCGCTGTGCGAGTGGGACAGTCAGTTCCCCGGCTACGCGATGCACATGCGCTCGATCTATCGCGATGGGTGGTCGTGCACCGTGTACGAGCCGAGCACCGTGGGCGAGCCGAATGGCCTCGAGGAGTTCCTCGGTCTCCTGCCCGAGCAGATCTCGCGGCGCCTCGGGCTGGCGGACGGAGGACCCCGCAGCTCCGTCGTCTATGACGGCACCGAAGGCGAGCTGTACCGGGTCGACGAGGACCCGCACCAGTTCCGCAACTTGTGGGAGGACCCCGGATACAGGGCCGTGCGATCGGACCTGGTCGCCGACCTCTACGACAGTCTGCCGGCGGAGCGCGAGCCGAAACTGCCCGTCTCACGCCCGGCCTAGCAAGGAAGGGACGCAAATGCCGATCGGACCGACCAAGGAGCAGATCCAGGCGCTCCTCGACGGCGACCTCGAGGCGCCGGTCGTGATGCTCAACCTTCTCAAGTTCGCCGAGCGCGCCGGCGGAGACGGCGGCGACGCCGACGGCGTGAAGTCGGGACGCGACTCTTACACGCGCTACGGCGACCGCGTGCGGTCGATGCTGGAGCAGACCGGCGCCCGGATCCTGTGGCAGGGGCGCGCCGATTCGGTCGTGATCGGTGGGGACGCCGACGACTGGGATGCGGTGATCCTCGTCGAGTATCCGTCGCGCAAGGCGTTCATCGACATGACGTCGAGCCCCAAGTACCAGGAGGTCTCGAAGGATCGCACCGCCGGGCTCGCCGACTCGCGTCTCATCGCGATGACGCAGCTGTACCGGGACACCGGGGACTGAGCTACCTTCGCTGCCGATGATCCGAGGTGAAGGCACCGCGATCGCGCGAGGAGTCACACCGCAGGAAGCGTTCGACTTCGTTCTCGACCCCGCTCAGTACACCAAGGCCGACACCAAGATGGTGTGGGTGACCAAGCTGGGTGACACCGCCGACGGCATGATCGCCCGCGAGGACGGCCGCTTCCTCGGCAAGTTCCCGGGCTCGGTGATCACCCGCTACCGCTGGGAGGCGCCGAACCGCATCGACGTCACGCTCGAGCACGGTGTGCCGCAACATCTGCACGCCTGGTTCGAGATCGACGAGGTCGACGGCGGCACCCGCATCCACCACGTCGAGGAGATGGACCTCGGCCGGGGCCCGTTGGGCTGGCTGTACGACCGAGTCGGCGGACAGTGGTTCTCCGAGTCCGTCGTCCAGGAGGTCGATGAGATCGCGCGGCTGCTCGAGGCGGGCGAGCGTGGCCACGGGCTCGCCGCGCACGACGACGCGGGAGCGAGTCAGTCGCGGTAGCCGTGGGCGTGCGCGGCCTGGCCCTGGCGGGTCGCCGCCCGCTTCGCCCGCTCCCTGCTGTCCTTGTCCGCGGGGGCGTAGCGGTACTTCCTCCCGTGGTCACCCCACTGGTAGTACGGCCCTTTGTTGTCGTGACGCCGGCGAACGGGCATGGCGCGCCTACTCCTCGCCGGCCAGCGCCTTGCGCGCCCGGCCGCGGGTCGCGAGGTCGGTGGCGTGGGACATCACCGGCGCGGAGCCGATCCGACTGAACCCGCCGATTCTGGGCACGGTGATCGTGCGGTACCCCGGGACGCGTTCCCGGGTGAGCGCGCGCATGATCGCCTTCGCCACTGCGTCCGGGGACAGGCCGTAGTCGAGCGCGCCCGGCTCGGCCGCGGGCTCCCCGGTGCGGATCCGGGCCATGAACTCCGTCTTGATCGGACCCGGCGCGATCAGCGTGACTTGCACCCCGCGCCGGCCGACTTCACGGCGAAGGCCGTCCGTGAACCCCTGCACCGCGAACTTCGTCGCGCAGTAGACGGTCTCGCTCGGCGATGCCACGTAGCCCGCGATGGAGCCGACGTTGACGATGTGCCCGCGGCGCCGTTCGAGCATCCCCGGCAGGACCCGCTGGGTGAGGTCGATGAGCGCGAGCACGTTGACCTCGAACAGCTGGCGGACCTTGTCCGGCGGCATGGCCTCCACCACGCCCTGCCAGCCGACGCCGGCGTTGTTCACGAGGACGTCGACCGGCTCGGACCGCTTGACGAGGGCGGCGCGGTCGGCATCGTCCGAGACGTCGGCGGGCGCCGGCACGATCCCGGAGTGCTCGGCCGCGAGCTCCTCGAGCCGGCGTTCGTCGCGGGCGGCCGCCCAGACCAGGGCCCCTCGGCGCGCCAGGCGCAACGCCGTGACGCGGCCGATACCGGTGGACGCACCGGTGACCATGACGCGGGTGCCGTCGAGCTCCATGTGACCCTCCTCGTTCGGGTGGGTCGTCGTGTTCTACCCGCTCCCGAGCTCAGGCGACACGTCGGGCTCCGTCGAGGCGATCTGCGACCGATCCGCACGCGTCGACGAGCGCGGGCACGAACGCCCGGGCGCCGAGCACGCACGCGGCGTGGTCGGTGTCGGCGGGATGGATCGTCGCCCCCGGGATCGCCTGCGCGAGCTTGCGTTGTCGCGAAGGCGAGACGAGTTGATCGCGCAGCGTGACGACGACGGAGACGGGGACATCGATGCTTCCGACCCACTCGTGCGACGTGAACTGCCCGAGTGCGTACGCCGCGCCGATCATCGCGACGGGATCGCAGCGCAGCATCTCGCGAAAGGCCCACTGCGGGAGCCGCACGCCGTCGAGCGCTTCGGGCGCGGGCGGCGGGATCGCGACCGGCGGTGAGCGGCGCGGCCACGGCAACGCGTCGGCAAGGCGAAGAGCGGTCAACGCGCCCCAGAGGCTCCAGAACCCCCACCGCTCGTGCGGCTTGCCGCGGAAGTTGCGGCTCGTCGCGCACAGCACGAGGCCGTCGACGCGATCTCGGTGGTGGCGCCACATCAACTGCGCGACCGGCCCTCCCAAGGAGTACCCGACCGGGATGCAACGCTCGATCTCGAGCGCGTCCATGAGCGCGATGGCGTCGTCGGCGCACTCGGCGAGCTGGTACCGCGATCCTGCTTGCAGCCCGCGGCCGTGACCGCGCAAGTCCATCGCGATCACGCGGAAGCGTTCGCTCAGGGGGCCGAACGCCGGGAACCAGTTCAGGAGCCCGGACGCGCCGAGGCCGTGCAACAAGAGGAGCGTCGGCGCGCCGCGGGGGCCCGGCATGTCGTACGCGAGGATCGTCCCGCGCCCGGCCAGCTCGACCGGCTTCCCGGCGGGGACGGTGTCTGCCGACAGCCGCCCCAGGCTGAGTCCGATGACCTCGAACACGCGACCTCCCCCTACCCGTCGCGCCGCGCACAATCCTTACCAGATTGCGGTGCTCCGGTGGTCGACCTGACGCGCCTGTCATACAGTGCGGGCGCGCCGGCGCAGCCGGTGCGACGCGCGAGGGGAGAACGGCACATGGCCAAGGTCGAGGAGTCTCCGGTCACGCTGGACACCACGGACGTCGACCGCCATCTCGGCCAGCCAGTCGGCGGGGGGCAACTCAAAGAGCCGGTGGCGGTGAACGACATCCGCCGCTGGGCGCAGGGCATGCAGTACGCGAACCCGCTCCACTACGACGACGTGTTCGCGGCAAAGACACGATTCGGGCGAATCGTCGCGCCACAGTCGTTCACGATCTGCTGCGACGTCGGCCACGGCGCCGGTCCCGCGATCGTGGGCAGCATCCCCGGTACGCACATGATCTTCGGCGGCGACGAATGGTGGTTCGGCGGGCCCCGCATCCTCCCCGGCGACCTGCTGCGCATGGAACGACGCTTCCACGACTACAAGGTCTCCGACACCAAGTTCGCCGGCCCGACGATGTTCTCCCGCGGTGACACGCTCTACCGCAACCAGCGGGGCGAGGTCGTCGCGCTACAGCGCTCGACGTCGGTGCGGTATCTCGCCGAAGAGGCGCGTCGGCTCGGGTTCTTCGAGCAGACGGCACCTCGCCCCGAGTGGACCGACGAGCAACTCGGGAACGTGGAGAGCATGCGCCTCGCCTGGATCCGCTCGAACCGCGAGGGCGAGACGCCACGATGGGGTGAAGTCGACGAGGGCATGCAGCTGCCGCGCCGCGCCATCGGGCCGCACACCATCGCCAGCTTCGCGACCGAGTGGCGCTCGTACACGTTCACCGTGTGGGGCTCGAGCTACCAGGAGGGCCCGGAGCACCTGCAGGAGGCGGGGTGGCTCCCCGAGATGGAGCGCAACCTCGAAGCCGGTGAGGAAGACCCGGCGCTGACCGACGGGCTGTACCGCGGGCCGTCCCGCGGGCACGCCGACGAGGAGCACGCGCAGCTCATCGGCATGCCGCGCGGGTACGGGTACGGCGCGTCGATGGGCGCGTGGGTGCTCGACTACGTCGCGTACTGGGCCGGGCACGAGGGCTTCGTGCGGCACTCGAACGTGCAGTACCGGTTCCCGGCCTTCGAGGGCGACGTCACGTACCTCGACGCCGAG
>DASZGY010000030.1:0-17741 GCA_035938395.1 Acidimicrobiia bacterium | reverse complement strand
CTCCGGCGTGGTCGGAGGGAAGAAGAGCGCCGACTCGGGACCGCGGCAGGCCGCGCGCAGCTGCCAGGTCCGTTCGGTCATCTGGATCGCCACCGGCCCCCTCCCCGGGTCGCGCAGATGCGGGCGACGGTATCCGCCTCCCCTGCACTCGACAAGGCCCGATACGCGCAGAATTTCCGCTCCGCTAGGCCTCGTCCCCACTGCTCTCGGGAGCGCGGTCGCGGGCACGGCTCCCCCGGCCGCTGCGGTCGCGATAGTCGCGGGCGCCGCCCTCCTCGGGCTCGACCTCGAGCACGAGCCCCTCGACGGCGACGACACGCACCGGATCGCCGGCGTCGATCGGCGTGGCCCGGTTCGTGCGGGCGCGCCACCGGGCGCCCTGGATGACGACCACGCCGTCGGGCGCCACGTCGACCTCGGCTCGGCCCTCCTCGCCGACGATCCCTTCACGCCCGATCGTCGGCGTGGAGAAACGCGACCGGATGACCGCCGTCATCGCCCCGAGCATGAAGAGCGCGGTGCCGACGATGACGATGGCGAGCACCCACCACGGCGGGTTGAGACGCGCGTCACCGCCGTACAGCGTGAGCGACCCGGCGAGGAGCGACCCGCCCCCGATGAACGTCCACACCCCGAGACCGCCCGCTTGCACGTCGACCGCGAAGCCGAACACGGCGAGCATCAACAACGCGGCGGCCCACCACGCGACCGGGAGATGCGAGAAGCCCACCAACGCACCGATGAGCGCGGCGGCGCCCGCCAGGCCCGCCAGCCCGATCCCACACGTGTAGAACTCGAACACCATCAACGCCAGGCCGGCGAGGAACAGCAGGTAGGCGATCGACGGGCTGATCAGCGTGTGCAGCAGCTGGTTGGCGATGTCGAGGCGGCCGAAGCGCACCTCCTGGTTGGGCTGGCGCCGCCGGCCGAGACCCTGGCCGACGACCGTGGCCGTCGACAGGAGCTTCGGCCCGGACGCGGTCGGGACGGCCCGCCCGTCGAGCGACACGATCAGCTCGCCCACGGTGGGCTCGACGGTGTTGATCGCGCCGGCACGGTGGGCGGCGTCCGCCGGGAGGTTCTCGACCGCCAGCCGCCGCGCGCCCGCTCCGTCGCGGTCCCATTGGACGGCGAGTGCCGTCAGCCGGTCCGCTACCGCACGCCGGTTCGTGGCGCCGGGCTGGTCGAGCCGCAGCGGGTCGGCGGGACCGATGCTCGAGCCCGACGACACCGACAACACCGGCGCCGACTCGGCGAGGAGCGTGGCGGCGCCCTTCGCCTTGGCGCCCGACGGTCCGACCCACACCACGACGGGCACTCGTGACGCGCGGACGTCCCGCAGCAACGGCTCGACGTCGACGTCGACCGAGCCGCCGGAGTCGAGCTGGAGCACGATCATCGTCGACCGGCGCCGGTTCGCCTGCTGGATCGCGTCGCGCACGAGCGTCGCCGTCGGCGGGTCGAGCAGCCCGTCGACCTTCACGACGTCGATGCCGTTGTGCCGGGGTGTTGCCTGCGTCGGGCGGCCCCACGCGACGTCGCTGACCAGGATCGCCGCCGCGGTCGCGAGGCACGCGACGACGGCGAGGCGCCGGGCGAATGTTCGCATGTGAGCGGTTCTAGGCTGGATGCGCATGGACCTGGCGCGTTTCTGCTCCTCCGCTCGCGTCATGATCGTGGCGGGCAAGGGTGGTGTCGGGAAGACGACGGTGACCGCGACCCTGGCCGCCGCCGCTGCCGACGCCGGCCTGAGCGTGCTGATCGTCGAGGTCGAGGGCAAATCGGGGCTGGCGGCCTGCTTCGGGCGCCCGCCGCTGGGGTACGAGGAGGCGGAGCTGGCGCCGCGGATCCGCGGCCGGACGCTCACCCCCGATGAGGCGCTCCTCGACTACCTCGAGAACCACGGGCTGCGGCGCATCTCGAAGCGGCTGGTCCGCTCGGGTGCGCTCGAGGTGGTGTCCTCGGCGGTCCCGGGCATGAAGGACATCCTCGTCCTCGGCAAGGTGAAGGCGCTCGAGCAAGAGAGAGCCGCCGATCTGATCATCATCGACGCACCCGCCGCCGGCCACGCGGTCACGTTCCTGATGTCGCCGCGTGGTCTCGGCGACGCGGTGCGGGTCGGCCCGGTGAGCAAGCAATCGACCGACGTGATCGAGATGCTCTCGGACCCGGCGCGCTGCCAAGTGATGCTGGTGACGGTCCCGGAGGAGACGCCGGTGAACGAGCTCGTCGACACCGCCTTCCAGCTCGAGGACCGCATCGGTGTGCAGCTCGGGCCGGTCGTCGTGAACGCGTGCTACCCCGACCCGGGCCTGCCTGCGTCGGTGGAGGAGGTCCAGCGGCTCGCCGACGAGCTCGGCGTCTTCGTGTCGCCGCGCGAAGCCACCGACCTCGTCGGCGCGGCCGAGTTCCGCCGTGCGCGGTACGTGCTCCAGCAGGAGCAGGCCGATCGCCTGGCGGCGCGGCTCCCGTTGCCGCAGGTACGGCTGCCGTTCCTGTTCACCGCCGAGCTCGCGCCGCCCGAGATCGACGCCTTGGCCGGCAGGTTCAAAGCGCAGGTCGAGGAGTTGCCCGAGTCGTCGTGGGGTCGCGTGACCGTTTCATGAGCGAAGGCGTTTCGTTCGACGACATCCTGGACGACCGGCACATCGTCGTGTGCTGCGGGACCGGCGGCGTCGGCAAGACGACGGTCGCGGCCGTGTTCGCCGTCGAAGGGGCGCGCCGGGGTCGGAACGCGGTCGTCGTCACCATCGACCCCGCCAAACGGCTCGCCAACACGCTCGGGCTGGAGTCGTTGTCGAACACCGCGCACGAGATCGAACGGCGACGTTGGGACCCGGCGGGCGAAGCGCCGCGCAGTGGACGACTCTCGGCGCTCATGCTCGACACGAAGTCGACGTTCGACCACCTGATCGCCACGTACGCCGCCGACGCCGATCAGACGCAACGAATCCTCGGCAACCGCTTCTACCGCAACGTGTCGACTGCGCTGTCGGGGACGCAGGAGTACATGGCGATGGAGAAGCTGTACGAGCTGCACGAGCAGGGCGGCTACGACCTCATCATGGTGGACACACCACCGACGCGCCACGCGCTGGACTTCATCGACGCGCCCCGGCGGCTCACCAGGCTGCTCGACAACCGGATCTTCCGCCTGCTGATGATGCCGACCCGTGCCTATCTGCGGGTGGCGAGCGCGGCGGTACAACGGTTCCTGCGCACCGTGTCGAAAGTGGTCGGCACCGAGGTCATCGATGACGTCGTCGCGTTCTTCCGCGCGTTCGAGGGGATGGAGGAGGGGTTCCGGGACCGCGCCGCGAGCGTGCTCGCGCTGCTCGCCGAGCCGTCGAGCAGCTTCGTGATCGTCAGCTCGCCGCGCCGCGACGCCGTCGAGGAGGCGGCCTTCTTCGCCGAGCGCCTGGCCGAGAGCGACATCCCCGTCGAGGGCTTGATCGTGAACCGTGTGCATCCGTCGTTCGGCGACGAGGGCGTAGTGGGTCTCCGCGCCCGGGCCGAGACCATCGCGGCCAAGAAGACGGAGATGGCGGGTGCCCCCGGAGACGGCACCGCATCGGCCGCGCGGTTGGCCTCGCTGTACGCCAACCTGGCCGACTTCCGCCAGGTCGCCGAGCGCGAGCGTCACCACGTCGCCGGTGTGAAGGCCCGGGCCGGGAGGGCGGCGGTCGCGTACGTCCCGTTCCTCTCGCGCGACGTGTACGACTTCGACGCCCTGGCCGAAGTGGGGCGCTACCTCTTCGCCACCGCTCCGGCGCGGGTCGGCTGAGCGCGCGCTATCCCTCGCGGTCCGGGCCGGCGCCGGGAGGCACATTGGCGGTCGTCGGCCCACGCGCCGGCGCCTGGGTCGCGCCCGGGCCGCCGACGCCGAAGCCCAGCACCCGACCGTTGGCGGTGCCGTCCCGCGCCACGACGTACATGCGACCGTTCTGGACGGTCGGCGTCGTGAACTTGTTGCCGGTCCCGATCGGCCAGCTGCCGCGCAGGGTCAGTACTCCATCGGCCGGGTTGGCGTCGTACGCGCGCAGCTCTCCGTTCTGCTGCTGGCCGGGGTTGACGGGGAAGTACGTCACCCACACCAGCGCGGAGCCGGACGACGTCCCGTCCGACGTCACGATCGCCGAGCTGGAGCCATACCCGAACGGATCGCTCGACTGACCTGCGAGGCTGAGCGTCGGCTGTCCACCGACGTCGACGACGTTGTACGAGGTGAACTTGCCGGCGTTCGCGCCGTAGAACGTCGGATTGGGGACGTAGATGCTCCCGCCGTCGCCCGGCCACATCGACGGTGTCGCCCACACACCCGGCGCGTTCGGCACCGCGGACGAGCTGCCGATGTCGTCGCCACGATGGCCGGACCCGTCCACACAGGAGCCCGGTGACCCCTGCTGGAAGCCGCCGAGGTGGTCGCGGTTCAGGAGGTAGATCGGCCCCTCCTTGCCCACGACGACGAGGGGGTGGGGCACGCCGGACGTGCCGAAGCTGTCGGGCAGGACCAGGGGCGCGCCGGAGCCGACGTCCTGGTCGGCGTCGGCGAGGGCCTGCGCGTTGCATGGCGCCCAGAAGTCCGTGGGCAGCAGCTTGCCGCCCGGCTGGACCTTCAGGCGGATGGCGGATTCACCCAGCTGGGGTGGCGGCGTCGTGCCCGAGAGCGGAGCCGGCGGCACGACGCCGTTGCCGGCGACCAGCAGGATCTCGCCCGGCTTGTCGGACAGCAGCGGTCCGCCCGCCTGCCAGATCCCACCGCCGGGCTTCCCGACCTCGGGAGCAGACGGCGGGACGAGCGCGACATCCGTCCACCGCGCGGTGGTCGCGCCGCTCGTCCCGTTGATCCCGACGACCCAACCTCGATACGGCGGGACGTCACAATGCCCGCCGAACGCGGCGTACACGACGCCGTTCATCAGCAGGAGGCCGGGGCGCTGCAGGTGATAGGTCGCGTCGAAGCTCGCGGTCGGGTCGTTGTCCGCTGCGCCCGAGATCGTGACGGGGAAGTTCGGCTTCTCGGCTCCGGTAGCCACGTCGATGGCATGGGCCTTGTACTGCGCGGGGCCGGACGTGCCCGACACGTACGTCTTGGAGAAGAGGTAGGCGGTATGGGTCGCGGCGTCGATCGCGGGCGCCGACGTGATGCCGACCCACGGGGTCAGATCGCCGCAGCTGAGGTCAGCCGCGTTCCACGGCACCCCGAGATCGCTGCGGTGCCACACCTGCTGCCCGGTCTGGGCGTCCAGGCCGTACACGTGGTTCGTCTCGGTCGCGACGAGGAGCGTGCCGTGCGCGCCCGCGCCCGGGTCGACCTGTGGCGCCGAGTAGACCTGGCCGTCGACCCCGGTCGACCACTGCTCTCCGAACCCGCACGTACCGCCGGCCGACGGGTTCAGGCCGGGCTGGTCCGGGTACCAGCCCGTCCGCAGCGGGTCGTTCCCCGACACCGGCGAGCCCGGCGACGCGCTGCACGGGAAGGCCAGATCCGGAGGCGGTGGAGGGGGCGGAGGCACGCACGCGGCGGCCACGCTCGCCAGTGCCAGCACGGCGAGGAGCGCGAGCACACCTCGCCGTGTGATGAATCGTGCCCGCACCCGCGCTCCGCCTCCAAACAAAGGACGCATGAGTATGACGGTTCACCTAGCGGCGGGAAAGGTCTGACGGCGTGGAGTGGGGCCGAAGGCAACGGCCAGATAGGTTGCGGGCACGATGAAGGTTCTCGTCGCCGCGGATGCGCGCTGGGTGCGAGACCAGGTGCGGACCGCGCTCGTCGCCCCCGGTCAGGAAGTCATCGAAGTCACCCGCGGCCAGGACGTGCGGGGCGCGGTCGCCGAGCACGAGCCCGATCTCGTGGTGCTCGACCTCCAGATCGCCAACATGGGCGGGATCGCGGTCGCGATGGACTTGCACCTCGAGGAGTCCGGGGGACGGCTCCCTCACGTTCCGATCCTGTTGCTCCTCGACCGAGAGGCCGACCGCTTCCTCGCCAAGCGCGCAACGACGGAGGCGGTGCTCGTGAAACCGGTCGACCCCGGCACCCTGCGACGGACGGTGAGACGGCTCGTCGGCGGCGACGACCGCGCGGCAGCGTTACGCCGGGCCGGCGCGGAAAGCACCGACCTACAATGAGCGCCCTTCGGGATGTGGCGCAGTTTGGTTAGCGCGCAGCGTTCGGGACGCTGAGGCCGCGGGTTCAAATCCCGCCATCCCGACCATCCGTCGTTTCGTCGGGGGTCTGTACAGCACCGATGCCGTCGCTCGGCCCGTTCATCGGCTTCGGCAACGGGACGCTGCTCTTCTTCACGTTCGCCGCCATCGGCGTCACGTTCAACCTCGTGCTCGACGCGGTGATGCGGCGCATCGTGAGCCCGGAAGTCCGCCATCGCGCCGGCCCGACGGCGGCCGTCACGGTCCAGGTGCTGGCGACGATCTACGCGGTGCTCGTCGCGTTCGTCATCGTGAACCAGTACAGCCAGCTGCGAGCGGCCAACGAGCAGGTGGCCGCCAAGGCCGCCGATCTCAGCGCGATGTACGAGAACAGCCGCATCTTCCCCACGCCCGAGGGACAAGAGCTGCGGAGCGCGATCACGTCGTACACACGGACCGTCGTCGTCCGCAGCTTCCCGAAGCTCGCCGAATCCGCCCGGCCGGACCGGATCGGCGACATCCAGCTCGAGCGAATCTTCAGCACGCTCCACAACATCCATCCCGCCACCGTCGAGGAGACGGCGGCATACAACAAGACGCTCGACCTGCTCGATGGCGTGGTCGAAACGCGCGCTCGCCTCGTCAACGCGGCGGGCGAGACCGTCCCGTGGCCGCTCGTGTTCATGCTGGCGATCATGGGCCTCTCGGTGATCATCGTCAGCACGGTGCTCGATACCCAACACCGGGCGTCGCACCTGTTGATCCTGACGGCGCTGGCGCTGCTCGTGTCGCTCACACTCGCGCTCGTCGTGAGCCTGAACTATCCGTTCGACGGGATACTGCCGATCAGCGACGAGCCGCTCCGCAACTTCTTGCAGTTCCGGGCGGCGCGCTGACGCGCCCGGCGCCCGCTAGTTCCCGCGCAGCGCCCGGATGAGCTCGGCCTTGTTCATCTGCGATCGCCCGGGGATGCCGCGGTAACGCGCCTCGGCGTACAGCTCGTCGACGGTGTACTGCTCGTAGGTCCGGGTCTCGCGTAGGGGACCCTCTCCGGCGCCGTTCGCGCCGCGATTGCCGGACGGCACCTGCGATCGAGCCGGGGCGGCGGGCCCGCGATCGCGGCGGGACGTCAAGTGGTACGAGAGCAGGTTGGCGACGCCGGCGATGGCCGTGACGGCGGCTACGAGGATCGCGACGGCCACCACGCCCACGACGAAGACGAGCACCCAGTCACCGATGCCGCCGACCTTGAACCCGGAGAAGCCGACTTGGCGCATCAAGCTCTCGACCGCCGCCGTCAGCGCTCCGGCCAGGAGCCACGGAAGGAAAGCGAGCAGGAACAGGATCACGAAGACGCCGCTCAGGACGGCGGCGACGAGGAACGCGATCGCCTGGAGATCGAACGCGCTTCGCTCGTCGACGATCGACGGACGAATCAGCTCCCTCGGAGTGATCCTGTCCATCGGCGACCGGGCGCGTGGTTGCTGCCTCAACACCACGGGGCACCTGCTTGTCGGCTCGCGACGAGCGTAGGCGACCCCGGTTCGCGAGCCGCGGTTACCTGTCCTCTAAACGAGCAGCTCCGCGATCTGGACCGCGTTGAGCGCAGCGCCCTTGCGGAGATTGTCGCCGGCGACCCACAGATTGAGGCTCCCCGCCTCCGACGCGTCCTCGCGCACGCGACCGACGAGCACCGGGTCGATTCCGGCCGACTCGAGGGGAGTGGGATGTCCGTCACCCCCGTCGACGAGTTGCACGCCGGGCGCGTCGGACAGCAACTCGACCGCCTCGCCCTTCGTCATCGGCCGCGCGAAGCGCAGGTTGGCGGACACGGCGTGACCGACGTACACCGGCACGCGCACGCAGGTGACGGTCGCGAGCAGGTCGTCGGCGTGGAGGATCTTGCGGCTCTCGTGGAGCATCTTCCACTCCTCCGACGTGTACCCCAGCTCACCGAACGAGCCCGCCTGCGGGATCACGTTGCCGGCGATGGGCCGGTCCCAGACCTCGCCGGGCGTGATCGCACCGTCGATGGCACCGGCGCGGCTGAGGACGTCGGAGCGACCGTCACCCTTCGTCCACTGCTCGTCCAGCTCGCGCAACCCCGACTGCCCCGCGCCTGACACCGACTGATACGTCGACACCACCATGCGCTCGAGACCGGCGGCCCGGTGCAGCGGAGCGATCGCGGTGAGCGGAACCGCCGTCGTGCAGTTCGCGCACGAAGCGATCCCCTTCGGCATGCGCTGCAAGTCGCCGGGATTGATCTCGGTCACGACGAGCGGCACGTCGGGGTCCATGCGGAAGGCCGCCGAGTTGTCGACGACCTTCGCTCCCGCGGCCGCCGCCACCGGCGCCCACTCGGCGGCGATGGGATCGTCGACGTCGACGATCACGAGATCCAGACCGTCGAAGCCGTCGGCGCGCAAGATCTCGCACGTCACCTCGCGACCGGCGTACTCGAGCTTGCGGCCCTCCGAACGCGGCGACGCGTAGACACGGAGCTCGTCGACCGGAAAGGCGCGCTCCTCGAGCACGCGCAGCATCTCGCGGCCGACGACGCCGGTGGCGCCGACGACGCCGACTCTCACGCCGTCTCCTGACCGAGCTCGAACGCGTCGTGCAGGGCGCGTACCGCGCGCTCGACGTCGCGCTCTTGCACGACGCACGAGACCCGGATCGACGACGTGGAGATCATCTCGATGTTCACGTCCTCCCTGGCGAGCGTCTCGAACATCTTCGCCGCTACGCCGGGGTTCGACCGCATCCCGGCGCCGACGAGCGAGACCCGCCCGATCCCGGGATCGTTGCTGGCGCCGCTTGCGTCCGTCTCCTTGACGACCTTCTCCATCACGGACATCGCACGTGTCAGCTCGTCGTTCGGGACGGTGAACGAGATGTCGGTGTGGCCGGCTGACGACACGTTCTGCACGATCATGTCGACGTTGACGTCCTCGTCGGCCAGGGCCCGGAACACCGAGGCCGCGATCCCGGGACGGTCGGGCACCTGCTCGATCGTCACCTTGGCCTCCGACGTGTCGTGCGTGACGCCGGAGATGATCGCCTGTTCCATCGTCGGATCTTCCTCTCGCACCCAGGTTCCCGGCTCCCAGCTGAAGCTGGAGCGCACGTGGACGGGCACTCCATAGTTGCGCGCGAACTCGACCGAGCGCAGCGCGAGCACCCCGCTGCCGGTGGCGGCCATCTCGAGCGCCTCGTCGAACGACAGTCGCGGGAGCCGGCGGGCGTCGGGCACCACGCGAGGATCGGCGGAGTACACGCCGGCGACGTCGGTGTAGATCTCGCACGCCTCGGCGCCGAGCACGGCCGCGAGCGCCACGGCGGAGGTGTCGGACCCGCCCCGGCCGAGGGTCGTCACGTCGCGCGCCGTCGACACTCCCTGGAAGCCGGCCACGATGGCGACCACGCCGCCGGCGATCGCCTCCCGGATACGGTCGGCGCGGACCTCGACGATCTTGGCCTTCCGGTGAGTGGTGTCGGTGACGATGCCGGCCTGCGAGCCGGTGAACGACACCGCCGGCTGGCCGTGGTCGAGGATCGCCATGCACAGCAGCGACATCGAGATCCGCTCCCCTGCCGTGAGCAGCATGTCCATCTCCCGGGCGGCGGGGACGTGCGAGACGCCGTGCGCCAGCTGCTCGAGGTCGTCGGTCGTCTTGCCCATCGCCGACACCACGACGACGACGTCGTCGCCCTGGCGCCGGGTACGGACGATGTGCTCCGCGACCGCCTTGATGCGGTCGGCGTCGGCCACCGACGTGCCACCGTACTTCTGAACGAGCAGGTTCCCCACGCCGCGCACGGTACAGGGGAGATGACGGCCCCCGGGTGCCAATTGGCGCGGTTGCGCTCCTAGACTCCCCGGCCGTGGCGAAGCAGGCCAAGCGCGAGCGTCAAAAGCTGAACCGCGAGGCGCGTCGCCAAGCCGAGCTCGCTGCCGCCCGCCGGCGCAAGCAGTGGCGCACCGGCCGCACGGTCGCGATCTTCGCCGTCCCGCTCGTGATCGTCCTACTCGTCTTTCAGCTGCGGAGCGGCGGGGGCGGGAACGAACCGCAGCGCTCGTTCTCCAAAGCGCCGGCGCAGACGCTCAAGCCCGACACCACGTACACGGCGACGATCGACACCAGCGAGGGCACGATGGTCGTCTCCCTCGACGCAAGCGCGGCGCCCAAGAGCGTGAACAACTTCGTCTTCCTGGCCCGCAAGCACTTCTACGACGGGCTGACGTTCCACCGCGTCGCCAAGGACTTCGTGATCCAGGGCGGCGATCCGAAGGGCGACGGGAGCGGCGGCCCCGGGTACAAGATCCAGGCCGAGACGCCTCCGAACGGCTATCAGGTCGGATCGGTCGCATGGGCGAAGAGCCAGCAAGAGCCAGCGGGCACGGCGAGCTCGCAGTTCTTCATCGTGACCAGCCCCGCGCCCCAACCGGGGCAGGGCCTCGACGCGATCAACCAGCAGCCCTACCAGTACGGCATCATCGGCAACATCGCGCCCGACTCGCTCGCGGTTGCGCAGAAGATCGGGGCCCTCGCGCCGGCGAGCGGGGACGGCAAGCCAACGAAGAAGGTGACGATCAAGAAGGTCACGATCGCCGAGGCGCCCAGCTCGACGGCGGGGAGCACGGCGCCGGCCGCACCACCCGGCTCGTAGGGCCAGTCGACGGAGCCGGCTCGGGCCCGTCAGACCTCGAGCCGCTCGACCTTCGACCCGTGCTCGACCACGGTGGTCTGCCGCCCGTCGTAGAGGGTCACGACGCCGGCGCCCGCGACGCGCCACGTGACGTCGGGCTCGCGGATCAAGGCCGTTTGCTCGTCGAGCCCGACGAGCGTCGCGGAGCGAGGCAGCAGGTCGATCGAACGCTCCCGCAAGTGGTTGGCGGCGGTGCCGTGGTACGGGAACACCGCGAGCTCGCTGACGACGCCGAGCCCGACCGTGTACGCGCCACCCCGCGGGTCGACCATCGGGTCGCAGACGACGGTGGCGCCCGCGCCCGACGCCGCCAGCACCGACCCCTTGCGGTATCCGGCGACGATCGCCTCGAAGAGGGCGGAGTCCTTGAGCGCCGAGCGCAGGTGCAGCGGCGACCCGTCGGCGATGTACACGAACCCGGCGTCGCTCACGCCCTTGACGTTGGCGCGGTCCTCGGCGTCGGCACGGCGCAGGACCGACAGGCCGCGCACCGACGCGCCGAGCCCAGAGAAGTAGTCGGTCGCCCGCGCGACGACCCGGTCGGGATGCTCGAACGCGGCTGCTGTCGGCAGCACCACGACCTCGTCCCCGGCGCGCGCCAGCAGTTCGGCGTCGAAATCACGGCAACCGTCGTGCCATTCGCCCCCGCCGACCAGCGCGAGCGTCCCCGACGCCTGCTTGGGGCTCATGGCCTCGGGAGCCTACTTGCGGGTAACGTGCCCTTTCTGCACGAAGGGTGCGCGTTTCCATTCGCCGAGGGGGTCACATCGTGACGGTCAAGCGCGTCGGAATCGTCGGCTCCGGGATCATGGGCTCGGGCATCGCCGAGGTCGCGGCCAAGGCCGGCTTCGAGGTCAGCCTGCGCAGCCGCCAGCAGAACACGGCGGACCGGATGATGGCAGGACTCGAGAAGTCGCTCGGCAAGCAGGTCGACAAGGGCAAGCTGGACGCCGGCGAGCGCGACACCGTCCTCGGACGCGTGCGCGCCGTCACCGACCTGGGCGAGCTCGCCGAGTGCGACCTCGTGGTCGAGTCGATCGTCGAGGACCTCGCGGTCAAGAAGCACCTGTTCAACGAGCTCGACCGGGTGTGCCACGAGTCCGCCGTCCTCGCCACCAACACGTCGACGTTGCCGGTGGTCGAAATGGCGATGGAGAGCCGCCCCGACCGGGTGTGCGGCATCCACTTCTTCAATCCGGCGCCGATGATGCCGCTGGTCGAGGTGGTCCGCTGCATCACGACGTCCGACGAGACGGTCGAGACGGCCCGTGCCTTCGCCGAGTCGTGCGGCAAGAACCCGGTGCTCGTGCGGGATCAAGCCGGGTTCATCGTGAACGCGCTCCTCTTCCCCTATCTGAACAACGCCGTGAAGCTGCTCGACGCCGGCGTGGCGTCACGGGAGGACATCGACGCCGCCATGAAGGGCGGCTGCAACTTCCCGATGGGGCCGCTGGAGCTGCTGGACCTGGTCGGGCTCGACACCAGCCTCGCGATCATCGAGGCGCTCTACGCCGAGTTCCGCGACCCCAACTACGCACCGGCCCCCTTGCTGCGGCGGATGGTCAGCGCCGAGCGCCTGGGGCGCAAGACGAGCCACGGCTTCTACGACTACGGCTGAGCGTTCCGCCCTCGGCGGATGGGACACTAGAGAGATGGCCGCGCGCGACAAGCCCTGGCTGATGCGCACGTACTCGGGCCACTCGTCGGCCCGGGCGTCGAACGAGCTGTACCGCACCAACCTGTCCCGCGGCCAGACCGGCCTGTCGGTCGCGTTCGACCTGCCCACCCAGACCGGTTACGACCCCGACCACCCGCTGGCGCGCGGTGAGGTGGGCAAGGTCGGTGTGCCGGTCCCCCACCTCGGCGAGATGCGGACGCTGTTCGACGGCATCCCGCTCGACGAGATGAACACGTCGATGACGATCAACGCCACGGCCATGTGGCTGTTGTCGATGTACGTCGCGCTGGCGGAGCAACAGGGCGCCAACCCCGCCCGCCTCGCGGGCACGGTGCAGAACGACATCGTGAAGGAGTACCTGAGCCGCGGCACGTACATCTTCCCGCCGGCGGCGTCGAAGCGCCTGACCGTCGACCTGGTCGTGCACGCAGCGCGGAACATCCCGCGCTGGAATCCCATCAACGTCTGCCCGTACCACCTGCAGGAGGCTGGGGCGACGCCCGTGCAGGAGATCGCCTACGGGTTGGCGACCGCCGTGGCCGTCCTCGACGCCGTGCGCGAATCGGGTCAGGTCGCCGAGGACGACCTCCCCGGCGTGGTCGGGCGGATTTCCTTCTTCGTCGACGTCGGCATCCGCTTCATCGAAGAGACGTGCAAGATGCGGGCGTTCACGCAGATGTGGGACCGCATCACGAGAGAGCGGTACGGCGTGCAGGACGAGAAGCTGCGCCGGTTCCGCTACGGCGTGCAGGTGAACTCGCTCGGCCTCACCGAGGCGCAGCCCGAGAACAACGTGCAACGCATCGTGCTCGAGATGCTCGGCGTCACCCTGTCGAAGGATGCTCGCGCCCGCTCCATCCAGCTGCCGTGCTGGAACGAGGCGCTCGGCCTGCCCCGGCCGTGGGATCAGCAGTGGTCACTGCGCATGCAACAGGTGCTCGCCGAGGAGACCGACCTGCTCGAGTACGACGACCTGTTCGCGGGCTCGAAGGTCATCGAGGCGAAGACGGGTGAGCTCGTCGACGCCGCCGAGACCGAGCTCCAGTGGGTGCTCGATGGCGGCGGATCATTCGAGATGATCGACGCCATGAAGGGCCGGCTCGTGCAGAGCAACGCCGAGCGCGTCCGCAGGATCGAGTCGGGCGAGCTCCCGGTCGTGGGCGTGAACATGTTCACGGAGACGGCACCGTCCCCGCTCGTGTCGGCCTACGAGGGCGGCGAATCGCACATCCTCGAGCTCGACCCGGCGGCCGAGGCCGAGCAGGTCGAGCACCTCGAGCAGTGGCGCGCGCAGCGGGACGAGCAGGCATGGGTCCGCGCCCGCGACGAGGTGCGCCGGGTCGCGGCGACCGACGAGAACCTGACGGCCGCCACGATCGAGCTCGCCAAGGCGGGCGGCACTGTCGGCGAGTGGGCGGGCGTGTTGCGCGAGGTGTTCGGCGAGTACCGGGCGCCCACCGGCGTGGGCGCGGTCGCTGCGGCGCCCGTCGACGCGATGGTGAAGGTGCGCGAGCACGTGCAGTCCGCCGCCCGTGAGCTGGGCGGCCCGATCCGGGTGCTGGTCGGCAAGCCCGGCCTCGACGGGCACTCCAACGGGGCCGAGCAGATCGCGGTGGCGGCGCGCGACGTCGGCATGGAGGTCGTGTACCAGGGCATCCGGTTGACGCCGGAGCAGATCGCGGCGGCGGCCGTCGACGAGGACGTCGACGTGGTCGGACTGTCGATCCTGTCGGGCTCGCACTTGCTCCTCGTGCCCGAGACGGTGCGCCTGCTGCGGGAGCGCGGCGTCGAAGCTCCCGTCGTGGTCGGCGGGATCATCCCCGACGCCGACCGGCGGAAGCTGCTCGACGAGGGCGTCGCCCACGTCTTCACCCCGAAGGACTACAAGCTCGCCGAGATCATGTCCGACATCGCCGATCTGGCGATCGAGCACCGCCGTGGTCAGAAGATCGGCGCACCCGCCGGGTAACGGCCGCGAGGTCAGCGCTTGTAGAGATCCTCGATCACGTGGGCGTACTTGGCGTAGATCCCGCGGCGCTTGAGCTTCATCGTCGGCGTGAGCTCCTCGGAGTCCGGGAGCCACTCCTCGCCGAGCAAGGCGAACTTCTTCACCTGCTCGACGCTGTTGAACCGCTTGTTCGCCTCGGCGACGGCCTGTTCGATCTCGGCGCGCATGTCGGGGTTCTCGGCGAGCTCGGCGAGCGACGCGCCGCCGACGCCGTGCTGCTTCGCCCACGCCGGCGCCACGTCCGTGTCGAGCACGAGCAGTGCCGAGACGAACGGACGGGCCTCGCCGATCACGGCCGCCTGGCCGATCAGCGGGAACGCCTTGAGCGCCGCCTCGATGTTGGCCGGTGAGATGTTCTTGCCTCCGGCCGTGATGATCAGCTCCTTCTTGCGGTCGACGATCCGCAGGTAGCCGTCGTCGTCGAACTCGCCGATGTCGCCGGAGTGGAGCCAACCGTCGGCGTCCAACGCCTCGGCGGTCTTGGCGGGGTCGTTCAGGTAGCCCCGGAACACGTTGCCGCCCCGGCAGATGACCTCGCCGTCCTCGGCCAGCTTCACCTCGCAGCCCGGGATCGCGCGACCGACCGTCCCGACGCGCACTTCGATGGCGTCGAACGTCATGGGCCCCGACGACTCGGACATGCCGTAGATCTCGGCCATGGGCACACCGAGGGCGCGGAAGAACTCGAGGATCTCGACCGGGAGGGGCGCGGCGCCGGTGATGGCCGAGATCACTTGGTCGAGCCCGAGCAGCTCGCGCACGGGGCCCAGAACGCTGTCGTCGCCCGTGTCCAATGCGCGCTCGAACGCTTCCTTCTGCGCCGGGTCGGCGGCGACGACGGCCTGGATGCCCGCGTACACCTTCTCCCAGATCCGCGGCACGGCGAAGATGATCTCCGGCCGCACGGGCGGGAGGTACGACGCCACGTCGCGCGCCTCGGGGCACGAGGTCACCTCGTAGCCGAACATCGCCTGCTGGTAATAGGACGTCATGCGCTCGGCGATGTGGGCCATCGGCAGGTACGACACCAACCGCCGGCCTTCGGGCGAGACGTGCGCGAGCGTGAGGCGCAGGCTCTCGGCCGTCCAGCAGATGTTGGCGTGGTCGAGCATCACGCCCTTGGGCGGACCGGTCGTCCCCGACGTGTAGATGACGGTGGCGAGGTCGGACGGCTGGGCGATCTTGGTCGCGGCTTCGATGTCGACGGGATCGAGGGCGAGCAGCGAATCCCACGTGCGCACCTCGTCGGGTGCGACACGGTCCGGGTCTTCCATGAGCACGATGTGCCTGAGGGCCGGCAGCTCGGAGCGCACCTTGAGGAAGCGCTCGAGATAGCCGACGTCCTCGAGGATCGCGACCTTGGCGTCGCAGTGGCCGGCGAGGTACTGCACCTGCTCGGGGGCCGACGAGTTGTAGATGGAGATCGGCGTCGCGCCGACGAGCAAGGCGCCCATGTCGGCGACGAAGAACTCGGGCCGGTTGCGCATCATCAGCACCACCCGGTCGCCCCGCCCGACCCCGAGCTCCCGGAGCCCCGCCGCGACCCGGCACGCGTCCTCGGCGTATTCGGCGAAGGTCGACTCCTGCCATCCGTCGCCGTCCTTCGCCCGCAGCGCGACGGCGTCGGGCCGGGCTCGGACGGTCTGGAGGAAGCGGCTGGGGACGGTCTGGCCCCGCGTCTGCTCGGCGAGCATCTCGTTCGTCACCTGTGGCACCCGTTCCCCCCTTCGTTGCCTTCTCACCATATGTAGCGCACGGGCGCGAAGCGTGCTGACAGGCCGAGTTCTCCACAGGGCTGGGTGGAAAACCTGTGGAGAATGATGAATACTGACTGGCGTTCGTCCCGAGGAGATCGTTGGGGCGCCCGGCGCGCGGGTTCTCTACTCAACCTCCTCGGGGCGAGCTGTTTCCGAGGGGACTTCGTCGGTGTCGCCGCCGCCGGCTCGTGCCCTGCTCGGGCACCGAAGCCGCGACCCGGGATCAGAACGACTCCGTGAAGCAGCGTTCCGCGAGCGGTCCGAGCGCGTAGTCGCGATACAAGCCCGCGAACATGTGCCGCGTCTTCTCGCTCCAAGCCATGGCGTCGGGCGCAGCGGCGCGCCGCACCATCTGCGTGTAGCCGCCTTCGTAGACGCGGTATTCGCCCCAACCACCGGGGTAGTCCTTCGTGCAGGCCACCTCGACGAACGGCACGGCGCGGGCGGTCGGGAAGCGCCGGACCCGGTTGCGGTGCGTGTGACCGGCGAAGTAGCCGACGATGTTCTCCCGACGGGCCACGACCGCGGCCAGTGCCTCGCTGTCCTCGGGGTTGATGCCGAAGTACGTGCCCGAGCGGTGGTCGGCGCCGAGGTTCCACAAGTGGTGGTGGCCGTATACGAGGACGGGACCGCTGGTCGAGCCGGCCAGCTCGTCGAGCCAGGCGGCCTGGTCGGCGCTGAGCTCGCCGCGGTCGGTGCCGGGGATGACGGTGTCGACGACCGCGAGCGTCACGCCGTCGACGCGCACGTCGTACGGGGCGTAGCCGGCCGCGAACTGTGGATCGGTCTTCACGTCGTGGTTGCCACGCACCCACTGCATGCGCTCGCCGAGCGCGCCGTACGCGTCGAGGAAGGACTCGAACTCGTCTTCGGTGCCGGCGTCGGTGAGGTCGCCCTTGACGACGACCACGTCGGGGTCGAGGCCGCGCATCTCGTCGATCACGGCGCCGTTCATCACCTCGGGGTACGGAGGGTCTCCGGGCTCGGCGCGCAGGATCGGGCCCAGCTCCTCCTCCCCCAGGTCCCCGATGCGACCGCATTCGACCTCGCCGAAGTGCACGTCGTTGGCCGTCGCGATCGTCGCCAGGAGGCGGCCGGCGGGTCGCTCGAGCGTCGTGAACGACGGCGGGAGCCACTCGCTCCGCTCCGCGCCGTCGACCACGAGTTCGTACTCGGTTGCTGCCTCGAGGCCCGCCGCACGTGCGCTGTGATACGGACCCCGGGTGGTGACCTCGACGTCGCCGACGCGTGTGGTCACCGGCTCGTCGCCGTCGGAGCGGAACGTGACGACGGCTTCGTCCGGCCCGACGGTCATGAGCTCGGCGTCGTGCACCACCGTCATCGCGCTGCTCGCGTCAGGCCCGGGCGCGACGGTCGATCCGGCCCGACAGGCGCCAGGGCCCCCGGAGCAGACCGGCGCGCCGGGCGGTCAGCC
>DASZGY010000029.1:0-5493 GCA_035938395.1 Acidimicrobiia bacterium | reverse complement strand
CCGTGCTGGGTCGCGCCCGCCTCGTACTCGAGCCCGGCCGCCGCCTGGTACAGCGGGTCGAGGCCGCCGAAGTGGGAGAGCGGCCCCTCGAGCCCGTACGCGTACGTGTTGCAGTACACGATGTCGGGTTTGACGGTCTTGCAGGCCTCGTAGTCGATTCCGAGCTTCGTGGCCGTGCCCTTGGTCATGTTGTGGTGCACGGCGTCGGCCCGGCGGACGAGCTCCAACGCGAGCTCGCGTCCCTCGGGCATCTTGATGTTGAGAGCGATGTCGCGCTTGCCGCGCTGGCAGCCGAAGAACGGCTTGCCGGCCATCCGCATCCCGTCGCCCGTCGCCGGCTCGACCTTGATCACGTCCATGCCCAGGTCGGCCAGGATCATCGGCCCGAACGGACCGGCGAGGTACTGGCCGAAGTCGATGAGCCGCAGCCCGTCCAGCGGGCCCGCGCCGTTCGATCCGTCCGTCACGTCACGCGCCTCCGCTTTCGACGCCGACCTCGCTCCATATCTCCTTGTTGTGCTCGCCGACGCGGGGTTGCGGGCCCCGGATCTCGCCCGGGGTCCCGAAGAGGTTGATCGGGACGCCGACCTGGATGAGCGGGCCGAGGTCGGGGTCGTCGACGGTCACCACCATGCCGTTCGCGTCGAGCTGCGGATGCGGCCGGGCGAGCGCCTCCTCCATCGTGATGACGGCCTCGACGGCGATGTTGTTGGCCACGAGCTCGTCGACGAGCTCGTCGCGTTTCCAGCCCTTGAACGCGTCGCGCCGCCGGTCGTTCATCAGCACCTGCTGCTGGAGCGGCAGCAGGCCCTCGAGCTCCTCGGCCGGCGGCGGCTCGACCCCGAGGATCTCGTCCATGCTCTTCTTCGGCGGCAGGCCGCTCATCACGCTCACGTGCACGAACTCGCGGTCCGCGCATTCGAAGATCATCGCCTGGTGCACGCCGGGCGGGTAGCTCTTCGCCATGAGCTCGTGGAAGGCGGCGTCCGCCTTCTCGACGTGCTGCCAGATCTGGGTCGTGTACAGGAACGCGCCCTGCAGCAGGCTCGTCGACACCTGCTGGCCCCGCCCCGTCCCTTCCCGGGAGATGAGCGCGGCGAGGATCCCCGACGGCACGAGGAAGATCGCGCCCATGCTCGGCATCGGCATGTGCAAGAAGATCGGTCCCGGCCGCCACCCCGGCTGCTCCCACTGCTGGCCCGACGACGCCTGCACGAGCGCGTCGTAGCCGGGGCGGTGCGCGAGACGGTGCCCGGGCGGGTACGCCGGCACCGAGCAGTACACGAGGCGGGGGAGCTCGGCGTGCAGCGCGTCGTAGCCGACGCCGAGGCGGTCCATCACGCCGGGCCGGAAGCTCTCGACGAGCACGTCGGCGGTGGCGGCGAGCTTGCGGAACGCGTCGACGCCGGCGTCGGACTTCAGGTCGCACGTGACCGACCGGCGCGAGCGCGTCCACACCTTGTACCCGTCGTAGGCGCGGAACGGGTCGCCGCCCGGCGGTTCGACCTTGATGACGTCGGCGCCCTGCTCGGCGAGGAGCAGCACCCCGAGCGGGCCCGCGATGCCCCATGACAGGTCGAGGATGCGGATGCCGTCGAGCGCGCCAGCCATGGGGCGTTCAGCCTCGCGCACACCTGACGGACATGTCAGGCGCCGGCAGCGGCATCACGGCCATAATCTCGCGACAACAGAGTCGATCGAGCCACGGATCAACGGGTGGAGGAGATCCGCCGCGGAGGATCCTGTGACAGATCCCGAACCCGAAAGCGGAAGGGCAAAGCCTCCGCCCGCCGACGACGATGTTGCGGCGGGAACAGAGCCGGACGGCCATCCCAACGACCTCGGCGGCGAGCTGCAGGACCAGCTCAAGCGCCTCGAGCGGCTTCTGACCCCCGGCAAGAGCGCGGCGCGTGCCGTGCAGGGCGGGATCCTTCCCGCCTGGCGGCGGGTCACGCGCGGCGAGTCGCGACTGGCGGTGACCCTCGCCATCCTTGCTGCGATCGCTTTGCTCGTGGCACTGCCGGACCGGATCGCACCTCACCCGCGCTGGGTGCTGCCGGGATTGGCCCTGCTGCTGCTGGCCGGGCTCGTCGTCGCCAGCCCCACGCGCATCGACCGGCAGTCCCGAGCGTTGCGCAGCGTGAGCCTGCTGCTCATCGCGGTCATCAGCATCGCCAACGCGGTGACGGCCGCGCGCCTCATCGTCGACCTGGTGCGCGGAACCGGCATCCGCAACCCGACCGAGCTCCTGCTCACCGGAGCCGCCATCTGGCTCACGAATGTGATCGCGTTCGGCTTGTGGTATTGGGAATTCGACCGCGGTGGTCCGGTCGCCCGCGCGCATGCGAAGAAGCAGTATCCGGACTTCTTGTTCCCGCAGATGGGCAGCCCCCCAGAGCTGACCCCGCCCGACTGGGAACCCGAGTTCGTCGACTACCTGTACTTCTCGTTCACGAACGCGACCGCCTTCAGCCCGACCGACGTCATGCCCCTGTCGCGATGGGCGAAGCTCACCATGCTGGCGCAGTCCGCCGTGTCGCTGATGACCGTCGTGCTCGTCGTCGCCCGCGCCGTCAACATTCTCAAGTGACAACGGCCTAGGGTGCGTGCGGCCCCCGGTCCGGGGGATGTCGGTCCAGGAGGGCAGATGGCGACGTTCGGGATCACTCACTTCTTCAAGGGCGGGACGCAGGAGCAGTACGACAACTCCGTGAGGCGCGCGCACCCCGACGAGGGCAAAGGGCTGCCGCCGGGGCAGACGTACCACGCGGCCGGTCCGACCGCGGGGGGCTTCCTCATCGTCGCGATGTGGGACTCGAAGGCGTCGTGGGAGAAGTTCCGCGACGACACGCTGGGGCCGGTTCTGTCCAGCATCGAGAACCCGCTTCCCGCGCCGCCGGAGGAGAAGGAGTTCCACGTCTCCAACGAGCAGACCGCGTCAGCGTGAGCGTCGGCCCGTGCCCGGCGAGCTGCGCGACTGGGGAGGCGTCACCGCCGAGGAGCTGACCCGAATCCTCGTGCTCTCGCCCCACCTCGACGACGCCGTCCTCGGTTGCGGCCATCTCCTGGCCGCGCATCCGGGCACGACGGTGCTCACGGTCTTCGCCGGCGCGCCCGCCGCCTACCCGGAGCCGATGACATGGTGGGACCAGCTCGCCGGCTTCTCGTCCGGCGACGATCCCCTCGTCGCGCGCCGACGGGAAGACGTCGAAGCGCTCGACGAGCTCGGCGCGAAGCCCGTCCGGCTCGACTTCGTCGAGCACCAATACCTGGATCGTGACGACTGGGCCCGGCCGGCAGCGATCGTCGACGAGCTCGAGGCCGCGGTGCGCGACATCGACCCGACCATGGTGGTGGCGCCGTTCGGGCTGGCGAATCCCGACCACGACTGCACGCACGAAGCCGCGCTCCTCGTGCGCGAGCGGCTGCCCGAGCCGGCGTGGTTCTGCTACGAGGACACCGGCTACAAGCACGTCCCCGGATTGCTGGCGTGGCGCGTGGCGCGGCTCTTCCGGTCCGGCGTGTGGCCCACGCCGGTCGTGATGCCCTTGGCCGCCGACCCCGCGGTCAAGCGCGCCGCGTTGTCCCACTACCGATCGCAACTGCAGGCGCTCGAGGCCGACTGGCAGCTGTCGACGAAGCAGCCCGAACGCGACCCCGGGCAGTACTGGAGGCTGGCGAGCCCGCCGGAAGGGTGGGAGGGCTTGGTCGAGGTTTGACGTTCGCGGCGGCGGGCTCGCACCCGATCGGTATGTCAGACGGCGGCGGGTAAGACTGCGCGGTCCAGCAGCCGAGACCCGGGAGGACCCCATGCGACGTGCGGCGATCGCCGTCGCCGTCGCGGCCCTCGCGATCGGCCTGACCGTCCCGGCGGCGTCGGCCGGAGGCGCGGGCCGAAACGACAAGGCGCCGGCCGCGAGCCGCGTCCAGGTGGAGCACGACCTCACGTACCGCGAGGTCGGCGGCGAGAAGCTCAAGCTCGACGCTTACCTTCCCGTCGGCGAAGGCATCCGGCCCGGCGTGATGGTGATCTACGGCGGGGGCTGGATCCTCGGCAGCAAGCAGCTCTCCGGCCCCATGGCCGAGATGCTCGCCGAGCAGGGCTACGTCGCGTTCGCGATGAACTACCGGCTCGCACCGCAACATCCGTTCCCCGCCGCCGTCGACGACGTGCGCGCGAGCACGGCGTGGGTGCGAGACCACGCCGCCGAGTTCGGGCTCGACCCCGGGCGCATCGGTGCGATCGGCGGATCCGCCGGCGGGCACCTCGCCGCCATGCTCGCTACCAGCGGGCAGGGCCCGCTCGACCGCGGCTCGCGCGTCGCGGCCGCGGTGTCGTGGGCGGGCCCCATGGACCTCCACCCAAACCTGTTCGGGCCGGATACCCAGCCGTACCTGGATGCCTTCCTCGACTGCTTCCCCGAGTGCGAGGAGTCGAAGATCGTGGCGGCGTCGCCCATCTCCCACGTCGATCCGAGCGACGCGCCGCTCTTCATCGCCAACGGCGACTCGGACATTCTCGTGCCCACCGACCAGGCCCTGCGGATGGCCGCCGCGCTCGACGCCGTCCACGTTCCCCACCAGCTGGTCATCGTCCCGAACGCCGGTCACGACGAGCGACTCGTCCCACCGGTGGTCGCGCCGTCGCTGCAGTTCCTGCGGCAGAATCTCGGCGGCGTCGATCCCAGCCCGACCCCCGGGATCACGGTCGGACCAGGCGGAAGCGGTGTCCTCGTGCCCGCGATCGTCGTCGGCATCGCTGCGCTCGTCGTCGGCGCCGTGCTCGTCGCGCTCAGCAGACACGGCCGTCGCCGGCGACGCCGCCGTGTCAACGCGTACTGACAAGGAGCATCACATGGCCATCACCGGAACCCACGCGCTGATCTACACGTCCGAGCCCGAGGAGCTCCGCGCCGTCCTGCGTGACGTCTTCGGTTGGAAGCACGTCGACGCACACGACGGCTGGCTGATCTTCGCGATGCCGCCGGCCGAGCTCGGCGTGCACCCGGCCGAGAAGCCGTCGCACGAGCTCTCGCTCATGTGTGACGACCTCGCTGCCACCGTCGCCGAGCTGCGCGCCAAGGGCATCCAGTTCCGCGGCGAGCCCGAGAACCAGGCCTTCGGCACCGTGATCACGATGGTGCTCCCCGGCGGCGTCGACATGATCCTGTACCAGCCGCGCCACGCCACCGCGATCTGACGGGAGGCACGCCGGTCAGCGGACCGTCCAGCCGGCTTCCTTGAGCTCCTTGCACGTCGGGCAGATCGGATAGCGAGACGGGTCGCGCGTCGGCACCCACTTCTTCCCGCACAACGCGACGATCGCCTCACCGGTCACGTACGCCCGGGCGACGGCGTCCTTCTTGGCGTAGTGCGCGAACCGATCGTGATCGCCCTCGTCGGTGCGCTCACGCTCGGGCGCCTGCGTCGGCGTGAGCGTCTCCGTCTCCGTCTGCGTCACGGGGTCGAGGGTAGCGAGCGGCTGACCACCCG
>DASZGY010000028.1:0-16557 GCA_035938395.1 Acidimicrobiia bacterium | reverse complement strand
CATGATGATCAGGATGCGGGTCACCGACTCTCTATGTTACGGCGAGTGGCGCGCGTCCTCCGGGACTACATCCTCGACGTAGAGCCAGTCGCCGCCCACGAGGTCGAGCGTGTGCGGATGGTCCGTGCCGGTCCAGGCGAGCAACGAGAACTTGTACGGGAAGAAGTGGATGTGCGGGTTGAACGTGGCGCGGTACGGCCGTTGATGGGGAACCACCACGACGATCCGCTGCCGGGCCACTCGTCGAAGCTCGTCGAGCGCGGTACCGAGGTGCTGCACGTGTTCCAGGGTGTGTGTGGACACCACCGTGTCGAACGCCAGGTCGCGGAACGGGAGCTCCTCGACGTTCCCGTCGCACCACCGGACGTTGGGATGGGTGCCGCGCCGGCCGGCCGAGACCGCGACGTCGCAGCCGACGACGTCGTGGTCGGGCGCCAGCCGCTCGCAGACGTAGCCGAGCCCGCACGCGACGTCGAGCACGCTCTTCCCGCGTACGGCGCGCAACACCCCGTCGAGTGACTCGGGGGTGAGGTCGGTGGCGCCCTGGTCGAAGCGTGAGCGGAGGCTCTGGTAGAAGGCGGCGAACTCGGCGCGTGAGAGATAGAACGCCTTGTCCTTCAGCTCGACGATGTCGATCGTGAGATCGCCGTACATGCGGCGGGCGAGGTTGCCGAACATCTTCGAGTCGCGCATCGACGGCGGCAGGTAGCGGTCGAACGCCTCGTTGATCCACAGCGATGCCCGGCGACTGAGCTTCAAGTTCTCTCCGTGGTCTTCGTGGGAGGGCGCTGGCGGGCGCCGACGACGGCGGCCACGCTCACCGCAGCGAGGACCACCAGCGACGGCTCGTCGGCGATCCGGAATCGCTGCTGCCCGTAGGTGAGCGCGGTCGTGAGCGCGACGACGACCGCGGTGGACAGTAGCGGCCACACCCGGGCGCGACGCCGAACGAGGAGGACGACTCCGATCAGGGCGAGGGGGAGCAGCACCCAGTACATGACGGTCCCCACCGCCTGCCAGCGCTTGGGGCGACCTTCGAGCGACTCGAAGTCGATCTGCTGGCGGGGCGCGTACAGCCCCCACGTGCGCAGCTCCCGGACGCCGACGACGAGCGGCGCCCGTGACAGGTGGTCGCGGGCGTAGCCGATCCCGTCGGCGCGATGCCGGTTCGCGACATCGGCTTCCTCGAAGTTGCGCCGTTGGATGTCGAACCCTTCGAAGCACGCCTGCGCCTGAGGCCGGCGACGTGCCGACTCGCCGAATTGGGAGAACGTCTCCCGCCACAACCCGATCTGCGAGCCGGAGTACGTGAGGTCGCAGTTGGCACCGTCGACGGCGGTGCCGATGTTGTTCGAGATCGGCACGAACGCGTGGAGTCGCACCGCGTTGCGGATCGTCCACGGCACGACCACGAGAATGGCCGCCCCGATTGCGATCACGCCCAGCAACGCGCGTCGCTTCGTCGCCAGCGATCGCAGCCCGACCACCAGCGGGATCACGAGCACGACCGCGAAGAACAGCCCCTCGGCGCGTGTGAGCGCGCTCAACCCGATGACGGCGCCGAGCGCGGCGAAGCGCCACGGGCTGGGAGCGTCGGCGGCGCGGTACGCCAACAGCAGCGCCGCCGTCACGAGCAGCACGTAGACGGACTCCGCCATGAGCACGGCTTCGCTGAGGAACAGCATCGGGTACAGGGCAGCGACGGCGGCGGCGATCACGCCGACCAGCGGACCGCCCACGCGGCGGCCGAGAAAGCCGACGAGCACGACAGTCCCTGTGCCCACGAAGCAGAGGAGCAGCCGCTGCGCGTCGACGCTCTTGGCTCCGAGGAACGACGGCACCGCGAGCAGCGCCGGGAAGAGCGGCGGGTACTCGGCGGTCGGGCGGCTGACGTGCAGGATCCGGAAGTCGAACGGGCGGATGTACCCGTGTCCGTCCGCCAGGTTGTTCGCGAGCAGGTGGTAGGCGGTCGCGTCGCCGGGATCGGGCAGCTTGGGATCGACCACGAGCACAAAGACGACGCGCACGACCAGCGCGACGATCGCGATCGCGAGGAGCGCGATCAGGAACGCCCGGTTCCGGGTGGTCGTCAAGCGGCTGGTGTCGGAGCCGGACGGCGGAACGACACCCGTCCCTTCAGCGACAGGGCCGGCTTCTCGACTACGACGTAGCTCGCGGTCGCCACCAGCACAGTCGCCACGAACACGACCACGAGCATCTTGAGGAACGACGTGTTGAACGGCGTGCTGTCCGTCCACTCGATGTACTTCTCGAGCAGCGTCTCGTTCCAGAGGTACAGGCCGTAGGAGATCAGGCCGAGCAGCTGCACCACGCGGTTCTCCAGGACGTGCCGGATGAGGCCGACGCGCTGGGGACCGAAGATCCCCGGCAGCAGGAAGAAGAGCCCGACGGCCAGATAGAAGTAGTGCACGCCCATGTCCTGGGCGAGCGTGTCGATCCGGCCCGGTCGCCCCATCAAGAGCGAGATCGCCACGAACGCGGCAGCGGCGAGCGTCCACGAGACGGCGGGGAAGATCCGGCGCCGGAACACGGTCGGCTCACGGCGGCCCGACAGCCACACGCTGATCACCGCCAGCACCATGCCGACAGCGAACACGTCGATCCAGCCCGGCAGGACGTTCAGCAGCTGGAAGGCGCGCTGGCCGTCGAACCGGCTCCGCATCGCCCACCGGTACGCGATCCCCGCCGCGATCAGGCATCCCAGCACCAACAGGTCGATCCGCACCTGCCGCTTGGGCTCGCCGCGCGCCCAGCGGCTGATCGCGAGCGCGTACAGGGGAAGGAAGACGTAGAACGAGATCTCGGTGACGAGGGTGTACGACGACAGGATCGGGCCGATCACGTTTCCGAGGCTGTAGAGGTGGAACAGGCCGTAGAAGAGGAAGAGATCCCCGACCGACGGCAGCTCCTTGGGGACGTGGAGAACGAAGACGGTGACCGTCAGGGCGACCCAGTAGGCGGGGAGGATCCGAAGGCCGCGCCGCCAGAAGTAGGCGACGGCGCGGGGGCCGGGGGAGCCCGAGAGCCGGGCCGCCACGAACGGCCGGTACAGCAGGAAGCCCGAGATCATGAAGAAGATCGCGACGCCCACGTCCATCCGCGCCGTGAAGGCGCCGAGTCGCGATCGGCCGTTGAAGCCGCTGAGGAACGCCACGTGCGTGACGAGCACGACGATCGCGGCAAGAGCGCGGAACCCGTCGAAGCACGGGAACGTGATCCGCTCCGGACCTTGCGGCTCGGCTGCGCTCTCCAGGCCGCCCACGGCGGCGTCAGTCATGGCGGGCGATGCTACTTGCGGGCCGCGTGGCTCCCCGTTCCGGTGAATTGCTGCGCCGGGCACAGCCAGCCCGCCGGCGCCGGCCGGCACGCGAGGACGGCGTCGAGCAGCTGTTGCGCGGCCCAGCCCGCGGTCTGCGGGGTGAAGTGGAGGCCGTCGAGCGGGCGGGGGTTGATGCCGTCGACGGTGCGCGGGCACGGCGATCCCCCGGGGCACACGGCGTCGGCGAAGTCGACGACCGACACGGTGTCGGGATGGGCGCGCCCGTACTGCGTGTAGAGCTCGTTCAACCGGACGAAGCGCGATGTCTCGGCGGCAGCGTCGGACGGCGTCATGAGCTCGTTCGGGGCTCGCGGCGGCATGGTCGTGATCACGAGATGCGCGCCGCCGGCAGTCAGACGGCGGGCGGCCTGGTCGATCTCGCCGAGCATCATGTCGTCCCACGTTCGCCCGCCGAACCGGATGCGCTGGCCCTTGACGATGCGGTCGTAGGTCTCCCAGGTGCTCATCCAGACGACGAGGTCGGGGTGATCGCGGTCCAGCGTGGTCTGCTCGTAGTCGTCGACGACCTTCTCGCACCCCGGCGCGTGGGGTGGAACGTCACCGTTCGCGTACGTCGAGACGCCCCCGACGACGCCACAGCCGGCGACGAGGGCGGTGTCGACCGAGACGCCACGTTCGGCCGCGATGGGTTGGAGACCGGGGAGCAACGTGTAGGGAACCGAGTCGCCGACGACGACGAGGCGCGCCGGCGCTCCTGCGGTGGCGCCTCCTGGCGCGCCGGACAGGGACTGGACCGCCGCCGGTGGCGGTGTCGAGGTCAGCTTCTCACCCGCGCGCACGTCGCCGAGCGGTGACGCCGCCGTCGCGCCCGCCGTGGCCACGACCACGACGAGCCCGGCCGTCGCGAACCCCGTCGGCACCGCGATCCGTCCTCGCCAGCCCCGCAGCGCGCCCCGCCGGATGGGCTGCTCGACGAGATAGAAGGAGAGCGTCGCCGCGCCGAACGTCACCGCGAGACGAAGCAGCGTGAGCGCAGGCCCCGACAGGCCGGTGCGCGTCTCGGTGAGGACGACCGTGGCGGGCCAGTGCCACAGATACAGGCCATAGGAGATGAGGCCGACCCAGCGGAGGACGCCGAGTGAGAGCAGCGCGCGCAGCGGTGACCAGACGGATCGGCGAGTGGGCTGCACCGCGGACGCGATGACGAACGCGACCGCGATCGCGAAGGCGAACGATCCGCCGTGGTAAAGGCCGGAGCCCTGGTCGCGGACGGTCACCCACGCCCACACGCACGCGGCGGCGGCGACGACACCGGCCGTGTGAAGGGCCATGACGCTTGCACGGCGCTCGGGTCGCCGGCGGGTGAGGATGAGCGCGAGGACGGCCCCGACGAGCAGGGTGTGCGCGCGGGCGTCAGTGCCGTAGTACGCCCGCGACGGGTCGGCCGGCTCGTACAGCAACGCCATCACCGCCACGGACGCGGCGATGCCGGCAACGCACACGCCGGCGAGGACCTTTCGCGAGCCGCGACCCACGCGCAGGCACACGAGCACGACCACGGGCCACACCAGGTAGAACTGCTCCTCGATCGCCAGCGACCAGAGGTGTCGCATCGGCGACGGGAGTGAGAAGAGGTCGAAGTACGACTGGCCGCTGAGCACGAAGTGCCAGTTCGCGAAGTAGAACAAGCTCGAGATCCCGTCGCCGCGCAGCGTGTCGAGCTGGGACGCGGGCGCCAGCACCGCCGCGTACAACGCGATGGCGCCCAGCACGACCAGCAGGGCCGGAAGCAGGCGGCGCGCTCTCCGGGCCCAGAACCCCGGCAGGCTGATGCGGCTGCTCCGGCCCCACTCCGTCAGCAGCAGCGACGTGATGAGGAAGCCGGACAGCACGAAGAACGCGTCGACGCCGAGGAACCCGCCCGGCGCCCACCCGGCGCCGAAGTGGTAGGCGATGACCGCGGCAACGGCGAACGCGCGCAAGCCGTCGAGCGCCGGTTGGTAGCGAATGCCGCCGTGCGGTTCCACGCGTTTCCCCACCGCCCCGTGCGTGACGAACGGCACAGTGTAGGGGCAAATCCTCTGAAAGCGCCCTGACCGCCCGGAAGCCCGAAATCGCTTCGCTCAGCGGCGGGGATCGCGCGCCACGGCGAAGAGCCCGGGCGTCGTGTCGACGATCTCCCGGGTCATGAAGAAGTGCGACTCGTCGAGCCCGGAGCCGATGCCCGAGCCTCGGTTGCCGAGCGCGCGGTACACGAGCGGTAGCGCGCGCTCGTACGACCAGACGTACCAGCTGCGCGGCATCCGGTGGCGCAGTCGAAGGACGTCGAGCTTGAGGATCTTCTCGCCACGTGCTCGACGCGACGCAAAATCGGCCTTGAGCTCGTCCGACCCCTCGAGGCCCCAGACCTCGACGTCGTGGAAGAACAAGCGGAGCAGGCTCGCGAGCTCGGGTTCCTCGAACAGGTAGACGTGGAACGGGTTCTCGAAGTCCGCCGGACGGTTGGGCGTGATCACGAAGGCGGTCCCCGAGTCGGAGAGCACGCGAGCGAGCTCGGCGACGTGGAGCTCGGGCGCGGTGAAGTGCTCGATGATGTGCGACGAGCACGCCCAGTCCACCGAGCGGCGGCGAAGCCCGAGCCGGGCGCCGTCCATGCCTGCGAACCGGACATCGAGCCCGTGCCGGCTCCCCGGGCCCCAGTCGGCGGACGCAGCGACCGCGGTGTCGGCGTCGTAGTCGACCCCGAGGACGGCCCGGTCGTCGCCGGCGAGGCGGGAGGTCTCGTCACCGACGCCGCAACCGATGTCGAGCACCGTGCCGGCACCGAGCCGTGCCGCCATCTCGCGGTATCCGGCATCGTGGAACGCAAGGAGTGAGTCGGGTGTCGCCCCCGCCATGGGCCGCTCGCCCGTGAGCCGCATGTGTGGAGCCTACGAGCCTCCGGAAAGACGGCCCCGAACGGCCTCCGGCGGCCCGCTCACCTAGCATTTCTCCCCGACTCATGGACCCCGCCGCGTCGTCGCCGTCCTTCCGCGTTCCCGACCCGGCCGAGGAGATCGCCAAGATCGGCGACCTCGCGGCCGAGTCGGGGATTCGTCGCGTCTCGATGCTCGCCTGGCGCGACCTCGACGACCCCGAGGCGGGCGGATCAGAGGTGCACGCGTCCACGGTGGCGTCCGTGTGGGGTCAGGCCGGCATCGAGGTCACCATGCGGACGTCGTTCGCGGCCGGCCACCCGCAGATCAGCTGGCGCGACGGGTACCGCGTGATCCGAAAAGCCGGTCGGTACATGGTCTTCCCGCGCGCCGCGTTCAGCGAGCTGATGGGCTGGCACGGATCGCGCGACGGGCTGGTCGAGATCTGGAACGGCATGCCGTTCTTCTCGCCGGTGTGGGGGAAGGGGCCGCGCATCGTGTGGCTCCACCACGTGCACGCCGAGATGTGGCAGATGACGCTGCCACCTCGATTGGCCACGATGGGCAGCACGCTCGAATCGCGGATCGCGCCGCGTTTCTACCGGCGCACTCCTATCGTCACGCTGTCCGAGTCGTCCAAGCGCGAGCTCGTCGACGAGCTCGGGTTCAAGCCGCGCCGCGTCACGGTCGTGCCTCCGGGCGTCGACCCGCGCTTCGCTCCCGGGGGCGAGAAGTCCGCCACGCCGCTCGTCGTGGCCGCGGGACGGCTCGTCCCGGTCAAGCGATTCGAGGAGCTGATCGAGGTCCTCATCCGGGTCAAGGCACAGCAGCCCGGGCTCGAGGCGGTGATCGTCGGCGAGGGGTACCGCCGCGACGACCTCGAGGCCCAGCTGCGTGAGACCGGCGCCGACCGCTGGATCCGGCTCGCCGGTCACGTGAGCGACGAGGAGCTGCTCGGTCTGTACCGGAGCGCGTGGGTCGTTGCCAGCGCGGCCGCGCGCGAGGGATGGGGCATGACGATCACGGAGGCGGGCGCGAGCGGGACACCCGCGGTCGCGACGCGCATCGCCGGCCACACCGATGCCATCGTGCACGAGCACAGCGGGTTGCTGGTCGATCGACGCGAGGACTTCGTCCTCGCGCTGGATCGGGTGCTGCGCGACACCGAGCTCCGTGAGCGACTGAGCCGCGGCGCGATCGAGCATGCATCGCGGTTCACCTGGGCGGCGACGGCGCGCGGGACACTCGAAGTCCTCGCGGCCGACGCGGTCCGGCGCCGAGGACGGCCGTGACGACCGTGGCCCGGAAGCCGGCGCCCGCCACCGCGGAGGCGCCGGCGGCACCGCCGGCTTCGGCGCGCCGGCGGCGCGTACTCGGGTACTCGCTCCTCGCCGCGCTGGCATACATCCCTCCGCTGCTCACGGCGCCGGGCAAGGTCGCCGCCGACACCAAGCAGTACCTGTACCTGGACCCGACTCGTTTACTCGAGCGCGCGCCGTCGATGTGGGACCCGAACATCGGCCTCGGAACGGTCACGCACCAGAACATCGGTTACGTGTTCCCGATGGGCCCGTACTACTGGGTCATGGAGAACGTGGGCTTCCCGAGCTGGATCGCGCAGCGCATCTGGCTCGGCAGCATCGTGTTCTTCGCCGGGCTCGGCGTCCTGTACCTGCTTCGCACGATCGACATGCGCGGACCGGGGGCGGTCGTCGCCGCCCTCGCGTACATGCTGAGCCCGTACTCCCTGCACTACGCGGCCCGGATCTCCGTGATCCTGCTCCCGTGGGCCGGGCTGGGATGGTTGCTCGCGCTGATGGTGCGCGCGCTGCGAAAGGGCGGGTGGCGATATCCCGCCGCGTTCGCCATCGTCGTGCAGATCGTCGGGAGCGTGAACGCGACCGCTCTCGTGTTCGCTCTTCTCGCGCCGCTGCTGTGGGTCCCGTACGCGGTGTTGATCACCCGAGAGGTCGACTGGCGACGAGCCGCGCTGACACTGGCGCGCATCGGTGTGCTCACCCTGGGTGCCTCGTTGTGGTGGATCGCCGGCTTGTGGGCCCAGGGCAGCTACGGCATCGACATCCTCAAGTACACCGAAACGGTCAAGACCGTCGCCACCGCGGGCGTCGCCCCCGAGGTCCTCCGGGGGCTCGGTTACTGGTTCTTCTACGGGGGTGACAAGCTCGGCAACTGGATCGAAGCCAGCGTCCACTACACCCAGAGCCGCCCGCTCATCGTGGTCAGCTACGCGGTCCCGACACTGGCGCTGCTCGCGGCCGCGTTCATCCGGTGGCGTCACCGCTTCTACTTCGCCGTCCTCATGGTGATCGGCGTCGCCATCGCGGTCGGCGCCCATCCGTTCGACGACCCGTCGCCGTTCGGCGCGCTGCTGAAGGCGTTCGCCGACAGCTCGAACGCGGGCCTTGCACTTCGGAGCGTCGGGCGAGCGGTGCCGCTCGTCGCGCTGGGCGCGGCGGTGCTCCTGGGCACGGGGGTCACGGCGTTCGTCCGCTGGCTCGACCGGCGCAACCTGCACCGGTACGCGCTTGCCACCGTCGGGCTCGTCGGCGCGATCGTGATCGCGGCGCTCCCGGCCTTGTGGAACGGCGACTACTACGGCAAGAACCTGCAGCGTCCCGAGGCGATCCCGAACTACTGGACCCGGGCGATCAACGCCGTCGACGCCCGCCCGCACGACACGCGCATCCTCGAGATGCCGGGATCCGACTTCGCGTCGTACCGCTGGGGGAACACGGTCGACCCGATCACACCCGGCCTGACGGACCGCCCCTACGTGGCTCGGGAGCTGATCCCGTACGGCACGCCCGAGACGAACGACCTGCTGAACGCGCTCGACGGGCGGATTCAGGAAGGCCTGATCGACCCCACCGCGATCGCACCGATCGCCCGGCTGATGAGCGCGGGCGACATCCTCCTGCGCTCCGACCTGCAGGTCGACCGGTACAACCTCGTGCGCCCGAAGCAGATGGAGCAGCTCCTCAATCCACCGCCGCAGGGGATCGGCGCGCCGACCGGCTACGGCACCAGCCTCGGCCCGCCGCTCGACTACCCACTGCTCGACGAGAAGGCGCTGGCGCTGCCGGCCGGCACTCCCAACCCGCCCCCGGTCGCCGTTTTTCCCGTCGAGGGCGCGCCGCCTATCGTCCGCGCCCAGCCTGCTGCAGGCCCGTTGCTCGTGGCCGGTGGCGGCGACGGCCTGGTCGACATCGCGGGCCTCGGCATGCTCGACGGCAACAGCCTCGTCCAGTACTCGGCGTCGTACGCCGGCCATCCGGACGCACTCCGGACGCAGGCCGGCACCGATGGCGCCGCCCTCGTCGTCACGGACTCGAACCGGCGCCGCGCCCGGCGGTGGAGCACGGTCCGCGAGAACGTTGGGTACACGGAACGGCCGGGCGAGAAGCCGCTCGTGCACGACCCGTCCGACGCACGACTCGACGTCTTTCCCGGCGCCGGTGACAACGCGTACACAGTGACCGAGCAACGCGGCGCGACGGTGCAGGCGTCCGGATACGGCAACAACATCTCGTACACGCCCGAAGACCGCCCCGCGCGAGCGATGGACGGTGATCTCCGCACGGCGTGGAAGGTGGGCGACTTCGCCCCGGTCAACGGCGAGCACATCCGCGTCACGCTCGACCACCCGGTCACGACCGACCACCTCAACCTCGTGCAGCCGCTGTACGGCGACCGCAACCGTTGGATCACCAAGGCGACGCTGCGCCTCGACAGCGGTCACGAGGTCACGACGAGCCTTGGCGACCAATCACGCACGGAGGCCGGGCAGACCGTGACGTTCCCGCGCCGCACCGTGAAGTCGTTCGACATCACGGTCGACGAGACGAACATCGGGAAGCGAGCGAGCTACAGCGGCGTGAGCGGGGTCGGCTTCGCCGAGATCCGCGTTCGCGACGACGCCCCCGGCGCACAGGATGCGCACGTCGAGGAGATCACGCGCATGCCCGTCGACCTCACGCACGACCTCGGCGGCGACTCGCTCGCTCACCGCCTCGTCTTCTCGATGAACCGGTCACGCACGATCCTCGTGCCGCCCCGTTACTCCGAAGACGAGCGGAGCCTGACGCGGGCCTTCGACGTGCCGGCCGCACGCGAGTTCGACCTCGCGGGAACGGCGCGGATCTCGACCACCGCTCCCGACGAGCTCGTGGACCAGCTCCTCGGCATCTCCGGGGCCGACACCGGCGGGGTGACGGCCCGCTCGTCCGCCCGCCTCCCGGGTGACCTCCAGGCCCGGGCGTCGTCGGCGATCGACGGCGACCCGTCCACCGCCTGGACCACGCCGTTCGCCTCTCCCGTCGGTCAGTCGATCGAGGTCGATGCGGGGCAGGCGGTCACCTTCGACCATCTCGACCTCCAGGTCGTCGCCGACGGGCGCCATTCCGTGCCGACCCGCCTGCGCATCGACGCCGACGGGCAGACCCGCACCGTCGACCTGCCGGCGATCGGGGACCAGCGGGGCGAGAACGCGACGACGCCGGCGACCGTGTCCTTCGACCCGGTGACCGCGAGGAACGTGCGCGTCACGATCGAGTCCGTACGTGAGGTCTCGACGCGCGAGTACTACTCGAACACGCCGATCGTGATGCCGGCCGCGCTGGCCGAGCTCGGCATCCCGGGTGTGCAGCGCCCGGCGCCCACAGATTCGCTTCCGGGCGTGTGCCGCGACGATCTCCTCACGGTCGACGGCGCTCCCGTCCCCATCCGCGTCACCGGATCCACGGCGGACGCAGCGGCAGGCCGTCCGCTGAGCGCGGAGAGGTGCGACCCGACCACCGGCGCCGCATCGTCGTCGCCGCTCGCGCTCGAGCGCGGTCAGCACGTCCTGCGCTCGGCGCTCGGTGTCGACACGGGCGTCGACCTCGACGGGATCGTGCTCGCTTCCGAGGCCGGCGGCGCGCCGCTCCCTCTCGGCGCGCGCGGCACGGTCCCCGCCGCTGCGTCGACGGCGCCTACGGGCGGCACGCCGAAGGTCGAGGTCACGTCCTCGGGCCGCACGAACATGAAGCTGCACGTCACCGGGGCCGACAAGCCGTTCTGGCTCGTGCTCGGCGAGAGCCACAACCGCGGGTGGGTGGCGTCGGTCGACGGCCACGACCTGGGGAAGGGCAACCTCGTCAACGGGTACGCGAACGGCTGGCTCGTCGACCCGAAGAAGGCGCACACGCTCGACGTGACGCTCACGTGGACGCCGCAGCGGGCGGTATGGATCGCGCTTGCGATCTCCGGCGCCACGATGCTCCTGTGCACGGCGCTCGCGTTGGGTCTCCTGTCGCGGCGAAAGTCACGGGCGGCGAAGCCGCCGTCGCCGGAGCCGCCCGGAAACCTCGACGAGCCGCCGGCGTTCCGGTCTCCGCTGGTGGCGGCGGGCACGCGCCCGCGCAATCTGGTCGTGGCCGCGACCGCCATCGGCGCCGGACTCGTCGCCGCGGTGCTGATCAAGCCGCTTCCGGGGCTCCTCGTCGGACTGCTCGTGCTGGCGGCGCTCGTCCGCCCCCGTTGGCGTGTGGTGCTCGCGATCGGTGCTCCACTCGCGCTCGGCATCGCCGGCCTGTACGTGCTCGTCGAACAGACCCTCAACGAGTATCCGCCGGTGTTCGAATGGCCGACCTTCTTCGACCGGGTGCAGGTGCTGGGTTGGCTTGCGGTCGCGCTCCTTGCCGCCGATGCGCTCGTCGAGGTCGTTCGCACCCGACGCCGACCCGGAGAGCCGCCCGCCGGCGGTTAGGTTTTGGGAGCACCGATGAGCACCCGCCATCGACTTTTTCTCATCTTCGCGACGCTCGTCGTCGCGACGGCATTCGTGATCCCGGCGTCTCCTCTCGCGGCCGGCGCTCGGCCGGCCGTCGACGATGCCGGCCGCGTCTCGAAATCCGGCGACGAGCTCGCCAAGGCCGGCGGTGCCAAGTTCCGCGGAACCACCAGCTCCGCCGGCGGCGGAAACGGCGGGACGGTCACGTTCGACGGCTCGATCGACTTCACGAGCCGTGCCGCCGAGTACTCGGTCGACGCGGCGGCGATCGGGCTGCAGGGAACCGGCAAGGTGCGCACCCTCGTGGCCGGCGGCGTCCTGTATCTGAGCCTCGATGCGGTGGGGGGCATCGATCCGTCGTCGAGCCCCGACCTCGCGGGCAAGAAGTGGCTGCGGCTCGACCCCAAGGTGTTCGGCGGCGGAGGCCAAATCGGCCAGAGCGATCCCAACGGCAGCCTCGACGCGCTGCGGGGCGTCAAGGGCAATGTGAAGCGGGTCGGCAGCGAGAAGGTGCGGGGCACCAACACGACGCGCTCTCGCGTGACGATCGACGCCGATCAGGCGGTGAACAGCGCGCCGGAGGCGCAGCGCGACGAGGTACGAAACAGCATCGGGACACTCGGATCCAAGACGATTCCCGCCGACGTGTGGATCGACAACAAGGGTCGCCTCCGCAAGGTTCGGCTGCACGTCGCGGCGTCGACGACGACGACCAAGGGCTCGGTCACGTTCGAGTACTTCGCCCTCGGCGCACAGGTGAACGTCGAAGCACCGCCGGCGAACGAGGTCGTCGACTTCCAGGATCTGCTCGGCGGGACCCCGAGCACGACGGGACCGAGCGGGGCAGCAGGAGGGTGAGAATGAAGAAAGCGCGCTTCGTTGCCGTGGCGGCGGTTGCCGTCGCCACCGCGGTCGGTGGCGTCGCGCCCGTTGTGGCCGCCGACCCGGCCGATTACCCGATGACGCTGTTCCCCTCCGGCGCGGCGAGCCCGTTCTCGATCACCCGCGGCCCCGACGGTGCTTTGTGGTTCACGTTCTCGAACGGGACGGAGTTCGGGAACGCCATCGGTCGTATCGACACGGCGGGCGACGTCACGCGCTTCGAGCTGCCGAATCCCGGCAGCCAGCCCGGCTACATCACCACCGGGCCCGACGGAGCGTTGTGGTTCACCGAGGAGTTCGGGAACCGGATCGGGCGCATCACGACGACCGGATCGATCACCGAGACCGACCTCGCGACGGCGGACAGCCGTCCGCAGGGCATCGTGGCCGGGCCGGACGGTGCGTTGTGGTTCACGGAGGCCGGCGCGTTGAACGCGGTCGGCCGGATCACGACCGCCGGGATCGTCACCAACGAGTTCAACACGCCGAGCCAACCGAGCAGCCCGCTGGACATCGCCGTCGGCTCCGACGGTGCGATGTGGTTCACCGAGCAAGCGGCCAACAAGATCGGCCGGATCACGACCGCCGGGGCGATCACCGAGCACGACGTGCCGACGGCGGGCACGAATGTCTTGGGGATCGCGGCCGGTCCCGACGGCGCGCTGTGGTTCACCGAGCAGAACACCCACAGCATCGGCCGCATCACCACGGCCGGGTCCGTCACGGAGCATCCGATCCCGAGCGGCTCGACACCGGCGTACATCGCGGCGGGGCCCGACGGAGCGCTCTGGTTCACGGAGGTGAACGACCAGACCGGCGACCACGTCGGCCGCATGACCACCGACGGGACGGTCACCGACGAGCTCCCGATCGTGACGCCTGACGTCGAATGCTCACCAACGGGGATCACGGCCGGCCCCGACGGCAACGTCTGGTTCACGTGTGAGCTCGCCGATCAGATCGGCCGCATCTCCGTGCCCAAACCTGCTCCACCCGCGCCGGCGCCCGTCCCGGCTGCGGCCGCGTTGACCGCCGAGCCGCGCTTCACGGGCTGATTGCTCTCCACGGGTTGGCTCGTGGACGACTCAGTACTGAACGCGGCGCGCGGTTGCGCCAGTACTGACCGCGACACGCGGTCACGTTCAGTGCTGATCGCGCCACTCCTTGTCGACGACTTGCGCGGACACCCCGAAATTCTTCGCGTGACTGACGCGATGTGCTTTGCGCTCGAGAAGTCGCGAGAGAAACTGGCAGTGGGAGGGAGCCGGGACACACGTTCCGGCGTGTTCAGTGCGAATCAACGGGGCTTGTGCCGCGACTCGAGCAACGGGTCGATGCCGATCACGGGTCGGTCGGTTCGGTCGCGTCTTCGTCGTTGTGTCGCGTTCCATGTTGGGACGCGCGCGGCGGCCGACGTGGGTCGGCGCGTTGGCCGTTGTTGTCATGGCCGGTGGGCTTGTCGCGTGTCTTCCCCCGCCACCACCTCCGCCACCGGATCGGCCGTGGCCGCCGAACCAGTCGTTTCCGGGGCCGGCGTGTCTGGACAACCCCGGCACGACGAATCGCGTCGCCTGCGAGAACACCGCGGCGGGCAACCCGTCCTCGGAATGGGACGTCGCCGGTAGTGGCGACGCGAGCATTCAGGGCTTCGCAACGTCGATCAGCGTCAACCGCGGTGAGACGGTGCATTTCAAGATCAACACGGACGCGTCGCTGTATCACCTCGAGATCTACCGGATGGGCTTCTACGGCGGCGCCGGGGCGCGCAAGGTCGCGATTCAACGCCCGAGCGCCTTGCTGCAGCAGCAGCCGGGATGTGGGTTCGATACCTCGGTGAACCTGTTGGACTGCGGCAACTGGGCCGAGTCTGCGACGTGGGCGGTGCCGACCAATGCGGCGTCCGGGGTCTATTTCGCCAAGCTCGTTCGCGACACGGGTCCGATCGGCGCCAGCCACGTCTTCTTCGTCGTCCGCGACGACGCGAGCACTTCTTCGATCGTCTACCAGACGTCTGATACGACCTGGCAGGCGTACAACAACTACGGCGGCGTGAGCCTGTACCAGGGCAATGCCGTCAAGGTCAGCTACAACCGCCCGTTCGTGACCCGGGACGTGTTCGGGGGTGAGAGCTGGATCTTCAGTGCCGAGTACCCGATGGTGCGATGGCTGGAACGAAACGGGTACGACCTCAGCTATTTGACCGGGGTTGACGCCGACCAGAACAACGCCCTCCTGACGCACCACCAGGTGTTCATGTCGTCCGGGCACGACGAGTACTGGTCGGGGAGTCAACGCACCAACGTCGAGGCGGCGTTGGCGAGCGGCGTGAACCTGGCGTTCTTCAGTGGCAACGGCATGTACTGGAAGACGCGATGGGAGAACAACCACCGGACGTTGGTTTGCTACAAGGAGACGGTCGACAAGGTCGATCCGAGCCCGCAGTGGACGGGACTCTGGCGTGATCCGCGCTTCAGCCCGCCCTCCGACGGCGGGCGACCCGAAAACACGGTCAGAGGAACGCTGTATGCGCAGCGAACCGACTTGGCAATCAACGTCCCCGCTGAAGACGGCAAGATGCGCTTCTGGCGCAACACCACCATCGCACAACAATCGCCGGGCCAGAGTGTGTCGCTGCCGAACAACACGCTCGGTTACGAGTGGGACGAGGACATCGACACCGGCGGGGGCGGGGCCTTCCAGTCGGCGTACGGGCTGAGTCCGACGGGAGCCAAGTTCCGGCCGGCGGGCTTGGTCGAGCTCTCGACGACGACGAGCGGCTCTGTTGGACCGCTCCAGACGAGTGGGAGTGATCCCGAGTTGCAGGCACCCGGAGCGAATGTGGGAGCCCAGGCAACCACGCCCGTGACCCACCACATGACCTTGTATCGAGCGTCCAGCGGCGCCCTCGTCTTCAGCTCCGGGACCGTTCAATGGTCTTGGGGCCTGGATGCCAGTCACGACGGGCCTGCCACGGCCACCGACAGCCGCATGCGGCAGGCGACAGTGAACCTGCTCGCCGACATGGGTGTTCAGCCCGCCAGCCTCCAGCCCGGTCTGATCGCCGCGACCGCCTCCACCGACACGACGCCGCCGACGTCTGTCGTCACTCCGGTTGGCCCGGCGCAGGTCAACCAGCCGGTCATCATCTCGGGCACGGCGGTCGACGTAGGCGGCGCGGTGGGATCCGTTGAAGTCTCGACGGACGGCGGTCAGACCTGGAATCCCGCGAGTGCGAGAAACCAATGGGCGTTCGGGTGGACCCCGACCCAGCCGGGCACCTTCACGATTCGGAGCCGGGCAGCCGACGACAGCGGCAACCTCGAATCGCCCGGGCCCGGCGTCGTCGCCGTCGTTCTCTGACTCTCCTCGGGCCGGCGCCGTCCGGCCCGCGTCGTGCCTGGACAACGGGCAAACGGGGCAAATAGGCTAAACCCCCCGCCGGTCGGGCGGGCCAAGGGGGGAACAGTGGGAAGGCCGGTCTCTCGTCGGGTGCTCGTCGTCATCGCGGCTGCCGCCGCCGCGCTCGCGGTCGCAGGCGGTGCGTACGCGGTCAGTAGCGGCGGGTACAGCTCGGCCGCGCAGGACTGCCCGAACGACGCCGACGCCAACAACGCCGGCCAGCCCGGCGCGGCACAGCCGAACGCCGCCGTCCCGGGCTGCCACAACCT
>DASZGY010000027.1:0-13255 GCA_035938395.1 Acidimicrobiia bacterium | reverse complement strand
TCGCCGGGTGGGTCTGGAGCACGAACACGGGGTTGCTGGCGGCGGCGGTCCTGCTCGCCGCGATCTCGGCGTACCACTTCGCGACGGCCTGGAACCTCGCGGTCGACCAGACCCAGGCGCTCGTAGTGGCGAGCCGCACCGTCGGTTTTCCCGTCGGACACGCCTCGGCACAGCTCGCGTGGCGTGGCCTGCGCAGCCGGCCTGTCTGGCGCATCCTGCTGTACTCGGCCGACGAACCGCCGACGATGCGCGGGCTCGTCGAGCTCGACGCCGTCGACGGCCACGTGATGGGCGAGTACACGGAGCCGAACCCGGAGGACTGGTCGAAGTTCGGTCTCGACGGCGCGGGCGGCGAGCGCGCGCCGGGCTGATCCCTCAGCCGGCCCTGGCCGTCTCCCGCTGCTTGGCGATGCGGTCCACGAGGTGCGAGGGCACGGGGTCGTAGTGGGAGTGGGTGATCTCGAAGCGGCCGCGCCCGTGCGTGAGCGACCGCAGGTCGATCGCGTATCGCAGCACCTCTGACGTCGGCACCTGGGCGACGATCTCCATCTCTCCGTGGCCCACGGCGCCCGATCCCTGGATCCGGCCCCGCTTCGAGTTGAGGTCGCCCATCAGGTCGCCCTGGTATTGCTCGGGCGCGGTCACCACGAGCTCGCTGATCGGCTCGAGCAGGATCGGGTTGGCCTTCGCCATTGCCTCCTTGAACCCGAGCGACCCCGCCATCTTGAAGCTCATCTCCGACGAGTCAACGGAGTGGTACTTGCCGTCGAAGCACGTGACCCTCACGTCGACGACGGGATAGCCGTACACGCCGCCGTTCTCCATCGCCTCGGCGATGCCCTTCTCGACCGCGGGGATGAACTGGCGGGGGATTGCACCGCCGACGATCTCGTCCACGAACTCGAATCCCGCTCCGCGCTCCTGGGGCTCGACGCGCACGAACGCCACGCCGAACTGCCCGTGACCACCGGTCTGCTTCTTGTATTTGCCTTCGGCCTCGGCGGTGCCGGTGATCGTCTCGCGGTACGCGACCTCGACGTCGTCCGTCTCGACCTCGACGCCGAGTTTCCGGTGCAGCCGCTCGCGAGCGATCGAGAGGTGCGTCTCGCCCATTCCCCAGAGCAGCGTCTGCTTCGTCTCCGGGTTCCGTTCGAGGCGAAGCGCAGGATCCTCGTCGAGCAGCCGGTGCAGCGCGTTGGCGAGCTTGTCGGCATCCGACTTCGACTTGGGCCTGATCGCGACCGGGAGCACCGGGTTCGGCGGCGCGAACGAGTCGACGGAGACGTCGGCCCCGCGCGCGCCGAGCACATCGCCGGTCGACGTGTCGCTCAGTTTCGCCACCGCGGCGATGTCGCCGGCGGGGACCTCGGCGGTCGACTCCTGCTCCTTGCCGCGCATGACCGAGAGCTGGTGGAGGCGCTCCTCCGACACGGTGCGGTTGTTGACGAGCGACGCGTCGGTCTTGATCGATCCCTGCAGGACCTTGAACAGGTTCACTCGTCCGACGTACGGGTCCACGATCGTCTTGAACACGAACGCCACCGGAGGCGCGGCCCCATCGACATCCTCGGAGGTCGGCGCCGGTCCCTCGTGCACGACGAACGAGGCGAGGCGGTCGACGCCGATGAGCTTGGTCCCGCTGCCGCACAGCACCGGGAACACGGTCGCCTCGGCGATGCCCTTGGCGAGCGCCTGCTCGAGCTCTTTCACCTCGATCGACTCGTCGGCGAGGTACCGCTCCATCAGGTCGTCGTCGGCGACGACGATGCCCTCGATGAGCGAGTCGTGGACCGTGTGCTCCTCACCTTCCATCTCGTCGGGCACCGGGCCCTCGGCGCCCTTGCCGGTCGCCCCGTCGTAGGTCACCGCGGTGTCGGTGAGCAGGTCGACGACACCGCGGAAGGCGGTTTCCTCGCCGATCGGGAGCTCGAGCGGCGCGATGCCGGCGCCGAACTTCGCCTTCATGTCGTCGAGGGTCCGGGCGAACGACGCTCGTTCCCGGTCGAGCTTGTTCACGAACACGGCACGGGGGAGCTTGGCCTGCTCCGCCATTCGCCACGCCATCTCCGTCTGCACCTCGACGCCTTCGACCGCGGACACGACGAACACGGCGAGGTCGGCGACGCGGAACGCAGCGGCGACGTCCCCGACGAAGTCTGCGTACCCGGGCGTGTCGAGGACGTTGACCTTGTGGTCCTCGTGCTCGAACGGGGCGATCGACATCGAGACGGAGATCCCGCGACGTGCTTCCTCGGGGTCGAAGTCGGAGACGGTGTTGCCGTCCTCGACGCGGCCGATCCTCGGGATGGCGCCCGTGACGAAGAGGAGCCCCTCGGCGAGGCTGGTCTTCCCCGACCCTCCGTGACCGACCAGCACGACGTTCCGGATCTTGGCCGACGGATAGACCTTCAAAGCCGTTTCCCCCTTGCGACTCTGAGCCACGCCCTCGAGCGGAGTCTAGGACCGGGGTCGCGGGCGGCCGCGGGGCGGGTGGTACCTTGGAGTGGTCGCGGACGCGAGCGCGAAAGGACCGCACATGCTCGACGGACGCTGGCGCGCCAATGTCGAGCGTGGGCTCGAGCCTGTCGGCAAGAGCCTCCAGCGCGCCGGGATCAACCCCGACGTCCTGACGGTCATCGGGCTCGCCTTCGCGGTGGGCACCGCGTTCCTGATCGCCAGCGGCCATCTCGTGCTCGCCGTGTTCGGCGTGATCGCGACCGGGATCCCGGACATCCTCGACGGCACCGTGGCGCGCAACTCGGGCCGGGCGGGACCGCGCGGCGCGTTCTTCGACTCGGTCGCGGACCGCATCGCGGACGCGGTGCTCTTCGGCGGCGTCGCGTGGTTCCTCGCCGGCGAGGGCACGTACCTGCCGGTGCTGGCCCTGGCCGCGGCCGCCCTGTCCATGCTCATCTCGTACGAGCGGGCCAAGGCGGAGAGCCTCGGCTTCACCGCCAGGGGCGGGATCATGGAACGCGCCGAGCGCATGGTGCTGTTGGCCGTCGGTCTCGCGTTCGACATCCTCGTGCCGGTGTTGTGGGTCATGGTGGTCCTGCTCGGCATCACCGCCGCGCACCGCTTCGTCAAGGTGTGGCGTCAGGCGTCGCCGGAGCGCCCAGCCCGCGCCCAGCCGACGTGGACGACGCGCATGACGCACATCGGTCGCCGCCGGCACGTTCGGGGTGGCCCCGACGACGCCGAGCTGACGGGCGCGACCCGCCGGTTCGGCGATCGGTGGCGCTGGCGCCAGTCGCAGGTTCGGTCCTCGCGACGTCGCACCCGTCCCTGAACCGCCGGTGCAGAACCCGATCGGCGCGCGCGCGTCGTACCTCGCGTACCGGGCCGGCGCCGAGCTCGCCCGGGTCGTGCCGGGGTCGATGGCGGAGCCGGCGGCGCGCGTGATCGGGCAGACGATGGCGCTGGCCATGCCCGGCCGGCGCCGGCAGGTCGAGCGGAACCTGCGCCGCGCGTCGGGCGGAGCGCTGCAAGGGCTCGCGCTGCGCAAGGCGGTCGCCGAGACGTTCGGGTCGTACGGCCGCTACTGGCTCGAGCTGTTCCGGCTTCCCGACGACGTGCGCGGCCCGCTCGAGATCGACATGAAAGGGTTCGAGCACGTCACCGCCGGCCTCGAGCGCGGCGGCGGCGTGATCCTCGCGCTCCCGCACGTCGGGGGCTGGGACTTCGGCGGCGCGTGGCTGGCGATGCAGGGGCTGCCGCCCACCGTGGTCGTCGAACCGGTCGAGCCGCCCGAGCTGTTCGAATGGTTCGCCGGGGTGCGACGCGCCCTCGGTATGACGGTCGTGCAGCTCGGCCCCGACGCCGGCAAGGCCGTCCTGCAGGCGCTCCGAAACAACGAGATCGTCTGCTTGCTGTGCGACCGCGACCTGGTCGGCGACGGCATCGCGGTCGAGTTCTTCGGCGAGCGCACTACTCTGCCCGCCGGTCCGGCGACGCTGGCGTTGCGAACCGGCGCGCCGCTGCTCCCGGCGGCGGTGTACTTCGGGCCCCGGGGAGGGCACCATTCGAAGGTGATGCCGCCGGTGGCCGCGCAGCGTGAGGGCCGTCTGCGCGACGACGTGGAACGCGTCACCCAGGACCTCGCGCACCGGTTCGAGGAGCTCATTCGCGCCGCGCCGGAGCAGTGGCACCTGCTCCAACCGAACTGGCCGAGCGACCGCGCGACGAATGGCAGTGGAGCAGCGGGTTCGTGATGCGCGTGCTGCTGGTCTCGCCGTACTCGCTGTCCGTGTTCGGCGGCGTGCAGGGTCAGGTGCTCGGCCTGGCCCGGAGCCTGCGCGAGCTGGGCGTCGACGCACGCGTCGTGGCGCCGTGCGACGGGCCTCCGCCGGAGCGGGGCATCGTCACCGTGGGCCCGTCGACCAACTTCTCCTCCAACGGGTCGATCGCCCCGATCGCCAGCGGCAAACCGGTCGCCCGGCGCACGCTCGAGGCCCGTCGCGCCATCGAGCCCGACGTCATCCACCTCCACGAGCCGCTCGTGCCGGGCCCGACCCAGACGTTGCTCCTCGGTGCCGACGAGCCGTTGGTCGGCACCTTTCATGCGTCGTACTCGGGCCGGTTCAACCCGTGGTACCGGATGTTCCGGCCGCCGCTGAAGCGGTGGGTCAGTCGGTTGGCGATCCGCACGGCGGTCTCCGAGGAGGCCAGCGAGCTCGCGCAGCTCTCGTTCGAGGGCGACTACGAGATCGTCCCCAACGGCGTCGACGTCCCCCAGTTCGCCAAGGCCACGCCGTGGCCCACCGACCGGCCCACGATCCTCTTCGTCGGCCGCCACGAGCCGCGCAAGGGGCTCGGTGTGCTCCTCGAGGCGTTCGCGGGCCTGGAACGCGACGCGCAGTTGTGGATCGCGGGGGAGGGGCCGGAAACACAGGACCTGCGCCGTCGTAACGTCCCGGGCGTCGAGTGGGTCGGGTGCGTTTCCGAGGACGAGAAGGCTCGCCGGCTGCGCGCCGCAACCGTGTTCTGCGCGCCGGCGGTCGGAGGCGAGTCGTTCGGCATCGTGCTCCTCGAAGCGATGGCGGCGAGCACGGCCGTCGTCGCGTCGGACATCGACGGGTTCCGGAACGTCGCGCGAGCCGATCGTGACGCCCTGCTCGTCGAGCCCCGCGATCCCGGCGCGCTGCGCGGCGCCTTGCGGCGCGTGCTCGATGATGCGAGCCGCCGCGCCGAGCTGGTCGCGTCGGGAGAGCAACGGGCGGCGGAGTTCTCGATGCGCCACGTCGCGGAGCGTTTCATCGAGCTCTACGAAGCCGCCATCGAACGCAGCCCCGTTCCCCGGTGACCGAGCCGGACCGGCTGGCTCTCGAGGTCGCGACTCGCGTCCGTGACGCCGTCGTGCCGCAGTTGGGTGCGGCCGGGGCACGCGAACGTGTCGCACGCGCTCCCGGCGGCGACGCCACGCTGGCGATCGACGAGGTTGCGGAGCGTGTCGTCGAGAACGCGCTCGCTGCCGAAGGCGATATCGGCTTCTACTCGGAGGACCGTGGCCTGGTGACCTACGGCCGTCCGCGCGCGTTCCTCATCGTGGATCCGATCGACGGCACCCGCCCGGCTGCCGCCGGCCTGGAGTCGGCGTGCGTGTCCATCGCCGTCGTGCCGCCGAGCGAGGACGCCCGCCTCGGCGACGTGTCGTTCGGGGTGGTCCACGAGCTCAAGAGCGGCCAGCGCTTCTGGGCAGCGCGCGGTGGCGGAACCAGGGCGGAGAGCGCGTCGGGCGAGCCGCTCGAGATGCGGCTCTCCGCCAACACCGACCTCAGCGCGCTGTTCTGGACCGCGGGTCTGCGGGGACGTCCGTTGCTCCCGACGAGCTTGGTGCTCGAGGAGCTGGTCGACGGCTCCGGCATGGGCGGGGGTTACTTCGACCTCGGCTCGGCCACGTTCAACATGACGCGCATCGTGACCGGACAGCTCGATGCCTACGTCGACGTAGGCCGCCGGATCGTCGACGAATGCCCCGAGACCGAGGCCGCCTTCCTGGAGGTCGGCGAGGGCGCGGTGTGCACGAACTTCCCGTACGACGTAGCGGCCGCCACGCTCATCGTCCAGGAGGCGGGTGGGCTCGTGACCCACGCCGACGGCCGGTCGCTCGACAGCCATCCCGCCGTCGGCTCCTCCCGGGCGCACGGGCTGGCCGTGCTGGCGGCCGCCGGCGCCGAGCTGCACGACGCGCTCCTGGCTGCCGTCGACCGCGGGATGCACCGCCTGCGGGACTGGTCGGGCCGAAAGGGCGGCGAGCAGCCGGGACGGTAGAGTGCGTCTCGTCCTCCCCTAGCAGGAGCAGTCACGTGATCGTCGGCATCGTCGTGGGCGTGCTCGTCGTCCTCCTCATCCTCGTCTTCATCCTCAGCTACAACGGACTGGTCCGGCTGCGGAACCGGATCGACAACGCGTGGTCGCAGATCGACGTCCAGCTCAAGCGGCGCTACGACCTGATCCCGAACCTGGTGAACACGGTCAAGGGCTACGCCGCCCACGAGCGCGGGGTGTTCGAGAGCGTCACCCAGGCCCGGGCCAACGCCATCAACGCCCAGGGCCCGGCGCAGCAAGCCGAGGCCGAGAACGTCCTGAGCGGCGCCCTGAAGAGCCTGTTCGCCGTGGCCGAGGCCTATCCCGACCTCAAGGCAAACCAGAACTTCCTGTCGCTCCAGGAGGAGCTGACCTCGACCGAGGACCGCGTCGCGTACGCCCGGCAGTTCTACAACGACTCGGTGCTCTCGTATAACAACAAGCTCCAGACGTTCCCGCGCAACGTCATCGCCGGGATGTTCAATTTCGAGAAGCGCGAATACTTCGAAGGCGAGCCCGAAGCAACAGGACCGGTCCGGGTCGAGTTCTGAGCCGCGCTCCGGGCACTCGCTCGGTGCCCGCGCGGCCCCGGCTCCGATAAGCGACGGCTCGGACACGGGGAGCGCCGCCGGTGTACGAACAGATCGCGAAGAACAAGCGACGCACGTTCCTGTTGCTGTTCTTCTTCGTCGCGCTCATCGCTGTCGCCGCGCTCGCGTTCAACTACCTCCTGGGGTTCGGCGCGATCGGTGTGGTCGTCGCGATCGTGTTCGCGATCGCCATGGCGTGGGGCTCGTACTTCTACTCGGACCGGGTGGCGCTGGCCGCCAGCCGCGCCAAGCCCGCCGAAGGGCCCGAGTACCAGCGGTACCACAACCTCGTCGAAGGGCTCTGCATCGCGGCCGGGCTCCCGAAGCCGCGGCTGTACGTGGTCGACGATCCCGCACCGAACGCGTTCGCGACCGGACGCAATCCCAAGCACGCCGCCCTCGCCGTCACCACCGGTCTGCTCGAGACGATGAACCGGGTGGAGCTCGAAGGCGTGATCGCGCACGAGCTGTCGCACGTGAAGAACTACGACATCCTCGTGGCCACCGTGGCGGTGACTGCGGTGGGGGCGATCGCGTTGCTCTCCGACCTAGGGTTGCGCTTCATGTGGTTCGGGGGGCGAGGGGACCGACGCGACTCGGCGGACAGCGGCGGCCTCGGCATCATCCTCGTGATCCTCGCCTTCGCCCTGCTGATCCTGGCGCCCTTCATCGCGCTCCTCATGCAGTTCGCGGTGAGCCGGCGTCGGGAGCTGCTGGCCGATGCGAGCGGCGTCCAGCTCACTCGCTACCCTCCCGGGCTGATCGCGGCGCTCGAGAAGCTCAAGAACGACAAGGCCGTCGTCCATCACGCCACCCGCGCCACCGCCCAGATGTGGATCGAGTCGCCGCTCGAACGCGGCGCGGAGGACGGTGAGGGCAACGGCGACGGCTCGAACAAGGGGTCGTGGCTGAACCGGGCGTTCGACACCCACCCGCCGCTCGACGAGCGGATCCGGATCCTGAAGGAGATGTAGTGCGCCGACGTAGCACGCTCGTCGTTCAACTCCTCGCAGTGACCGCCGCGCTGGCGCTCGTACTCGCCGCGTGCGGAGGCGGCGGGGGGAGTGCCAAGAAGAAGACGACGAAGAAGGCCGCCCCGCCGGAGGCGGTCGCGCCACTCACCGGGGTGGCGCCGGCGGGCGACAGCCTCACCCGGTCTGCACTCGAGGTGAAGATCGACAACGCCGACGAACGGGGAGTGCGCCCGCAGGCGGGCGTCGACGTCGCCGACGTCGTCTACGAGGAGCAGGTCGAGGGCAACGTCACGCGGTTGCTCACGATCTTCAACTCGACGCTGCCCGACCAGGTCGGCCCGATCCGATCCGTGCGGGCGACCGACCCGAACGTGGTGTGGCCGCTCGGCGGGGTGTTCGCCTACTCGGGTGGTGCGCCGCAGAACGTCGACCTCATCAAGCAGGCGCCCGTGAACGCGATCGACGAGTCGGGCGCGGGGAATGCCATGTTCCGCGAGCGCACCCGCCCCGCGCCGCACAACCTGTTCGGGCGTCCCGCCGATCTGATCGGCAAGGGGGGCCAGCCCGTGCCTCCGAAGGCGCTCTTCCAGTACCTCGGGAAGAGCGAGGCGTCGACCGGTGATCCCGCCGCGACTCTGCACGTGGGGTTCATCGCTCCGTACGACCCGACCTACACGTACGACGCCCCGTCCCGGACGTGGAAGCGGAGCTACGGCGCGACGCCGTTCACCGCCGCCTCCGGCGCGCAGATCGCCCCCACGAACGTGATCGTGCAGTTCACGAACTACGAGGGCGGCGCCGGCAACCCCACCGCCGAGGGCCAGACCGTCGGCCAGGGCGACGCGTGGGTGTTCACCGACGGGAAGATCGTCAGGGGCCACTGGACCCGGCCGGCGAAGGAGCAGCCGGCACAGTACGTCGACGCCGCCGGGAAGCCGATCAAGCTGCTCCCGGGTCGGACGTGGGTCGAGCTGCTGCCGATCGGGGCTCCGGTCGACGTGACCGCGCCCGCACCGCCGCCGCCGTCGAGCTAGCGAGCAACCCCGGCGGGCCGGCCGAATGCCGTCGGTAGACTGAGCTCATGGTCGAGGAGCGCACGGGCACCGCGCGGGTGAAGCGCGGCTTGGCCGAGATGCTGCGCGGCGGCGTCATCATGGACGTCGTGAACGCCGAGCAGGCGGCGATCGCCGAGAACGCCGGCGCGGTCTCCGTCATGGCGCTCGAGCGAGTCCCGGCCGACATCCGCCGCGACGGTGGCGTCGCCCGCATGAGCGACCCGGCGACCATCGAGGCGATCCAGCAGGCGGTGACCATCCCGGTCATGGCGAAATGCCGCATCGGGCACTTCGCCGAGGCGCAGGTCCTCGAATCGCTCGGCGTCGACTACATCGACGAGAGCGAGGTGCTCACTCCGGCCGACGAGGCGCACCACGTCGACAAGTGGGCGTTCACCGTCCCGTTCGTGTGCGGCGCCACCAACCTCGGCGAGGCGCTGCGCCGGATCTCCGAAGGCGCGTGCATGATCCGCTCGAAGGGCGAAGCGGGCACGGGCAACATCGTCGAGGCCGTCCGGCACCTCCGGTCGATCCTCGGTGACATCCGCCGGCTCGGCGTCGCCGACGAGCCCGAGCTGTTCGCGGCGGCGAAGGAGCACCGAGCGCCGGTCGAGCTCGTGCGCGAGGTCGCCGCCCTCGGCGAGCTTCCCGTTCCTCTCTTCTGTGCCGGCGGCATCGCCACGCCCGCCGACGCTGCGCTCGTGATGCAGTTGGGCGCGCAGGCGGTGTTCGTCGGGAGCGGCATCTTCAAGAGCGACGACCCGACGACACGCGCGAAGGCCATCGTCGAAGCGACCACGCACTACGCCGATCCCGCCATCGTCGCCAAGGTGTCGCGCGGCCTCGGTGAGGCCATGCGCGGCGAGGAGATGGACCAGCTCGACGTGAAGCTGTCGGAGCGGGGCTGGTAGTCGTGGCACACGACCGGGTACCCCCAGGTCATGAAGGTCGGCGTTCTCGCGCTCCAGGGGGCGTTCCGCGAGCATCGTGAGGTGCTCGACGCGCTCGGCGTCGAAGCGGTCGAGGTCCGGGTTCCCGAGCATCTCGGTGGCCTCGACGCGTTGTTCATGCCCGGCGGCGAGTCGACGACGATCGGCAAGCTCCTCGACACTTCGGCACTGCGCGAGCCGCTCCACGCCGCGCTGACCGATGGGCTGCCGGCGTTCGGGACCTGCGCCGGCCTGATCCTGCTCGCCGACGACGTGCGCGACGCCGCCGGCGTCGCCTCGTCCCCCGCGCTGGCTTTGCTGGATTGCTCGGTGGTGCGCAACGCGTACGGACGTCAGCGCGAGTCGTTCGAAGCCGGGCTCAGGGTGAACGGGATCCAGGGCGACTTTCCCGGCGTGTTCATCCGGGCGCCGGTCGTCGAGCGCGTCGGTGACGCGGTCGAGGTGCTCGCCACCCACGACGAACACCCCGTGCTCGTCCGCCAGGGTGCGATCTGGGCGGCGACGTTCCATCCCGAGCTGTCGGGCGACCTCCGGCTTCACCAACGATTTCTCACCGAGGGAACCGCGGCGACGGCGGCTTTGCCGACCGGCGCCGCAGAGCCGGAGCTTGCGACGGCGCCAAAGGAGAAGACGTGAGCGGACATTCGAAGTGGCACTCCATCAAGCACAAGAAGGGCGCTGCCGACAAGGCGCGGGGGAAGCTCTTCGCGAAGTTGATCAAGCAGGTCGAGGTCGCCGCGCGCGGCGGCGGAGCCGATCTCGAGGGGAACCCGACCCTGCGGGCGGCCCTGCAGAAGGCGCGCGACAGCTCCGTCCCCGCGGACACGATCGACCGCGCCATCAAGCGCGGCACGGGCGAGCTCGAGGGCGTCCGGTACGAGCCGGCGAGCTACGAGGGGTACGCCTCCGGCGGCGTCGCCGTCTACATCGAGTGCCTCACCGACAACCGCAACCGCACCGGGCAAGAGGTGAAGAACATCTTCACCCGCAACGGGGGTTCGCTGGCCGAGCCGGGTGCGGTGGCGTGGCAGTTCGAGCGCAAGGGAGTGATCTACGTCGAGCGGCGCGCCGCGACCGAGGACGACCTCATGTTGGCGGCGCTCGACGCCGGCGCCGAGGACATCGTCGACGAGGGCGATGCCTGGCGGATCACCACGTCGCCGACCGATCTGCAGTCGGTCCGCGGCGCCCTCGAGGGAGCGGGGATCCCGTTCACGAGCGCCGAGCTCACGATGCTGCCGAATCAGACCGTGCCCCTCACCGACGAGGCCACGGCCCGGGGCGTCCTGCGGCTGATCGACGCCCTGGAGGAGCACGACGACGTCCAAGCCGTCTACGCGAACTTCGACATCCCGGACGACGTGCTCCAAGCAGTGGTCGCGTAGGCGATGGACCTCGACGCCGCTCGCGAGTTCGCCAGGAACAACCACCGTGCCGTGATGACGACGCGGCGCACGAACGGTGACCCGCAGCTGTCACCCGTCGTCTGCGGTGTCGACGCCGGCGGACGGGTCGCGGTCAGCACCCGCGAGACGGCGCTCAAGGTGAAGAACATCCGCCGCGATCCTCGCGTCTCGCTGTGCGTGCTGAACGACCGCTTCTTCGGGGACTGGATCCAGGTCGACGGGATCGCCGAGGTCGTCTCCCTCCCGGAGGCGATGGACCTCCTCGTCGAGTACTACCGCTCACTCGCCGGCGAGCATCCCGACTGGGACGAATACCGCGGCGCGATGGAACGCGAGCGCCGCGTGCTCGTCCGCGTCGAGCTCCAGCGCGCCGGCCCGGACCGCAGCGGCTAGCGCCAGGACCACCGGGGGCGCGGGATAAGGTCCGGCCACACCGAAACGGGTGAGGGGGGAGCGGTGCGGATCGGCACGACCGTCAACGGGCAAGCGCACGAGCACGACGTCGAGCCTCGCCTGCTCCTCGTGCAGTACCTCCGCGAGGTCGTGGGCCTCACGGGCACCAAGATCGGCTGCGACACGTCGTCGTGCGGCGCGTGCACCGTGCTCGTCGACGGTGAATCGGTGAAGTCGTGCACGATGCTCGCGGCCCAGGCGGACGGGTCGGAGATCACGACGATCGAAGGCCTGGCGGACGGTGACGAGTTGCATCCGGTCCAGGCCGCGTTCCACGAGTCGCACGCGCTCCAGTGCGGGTTCTGCACGGCCGGGATGGTCATGGCGACCGTGTCGCTGCTCGACGAGATCCCCAGCCCGACCGAACGCGATGTTCGCCTGGGGCTCGAGGGCAACCTGTGCCGCTGCACCGGCTACCACAACATCGTCAAGGCCGTGCTCGCAGCGGCGGGGACGAGCCGATGATCCCGGCGCCGTTCGACTACGTGCGGGCCGGCTCGGCCGGCGAGGCGATCGCGGCGCTCGCCGAGCACGGGGACGACGCCAAGCTCCTCGCCGGCGGGATGTCGCTGCTGCCGTTGATGAAGCTGCGGCTCGCCACCCCGACGGTCCTCGTGGACGTCGGGCGCGTCCGCGACCTCTCCTACGTCCGCGACGCCGGTGACCACCTCGCGGTGGGCGCGCTCACCCGCCATCGCGATCTCGAGACCAGCGATGTCCTCGCGGCGCACTGCGCCCCGTTGCGCACGGTGGCGTCAGAAGTCGGCGACAACCAGGTGCGACACCGCGGAACGATCGGCGGGTCCGTCTCCCACGGGGACCCGGCCTCGGACCTTCCCGCCCTGCTCCTCGCGCTCGACGCGACGTTCGTCGTCCAGGGCCCTGGGGGCGAGCGGACCGTCGCCGCTGCCGAGTTCTTCCGGGGCTTCCTCGAGACCGCCCTGGAGCCGGACGAGCTGATGACCGAGATCCGAGTGCCGAAGTCGCGCGGCGCCGGGTTCTCGTACCAGAAGTTCCAGCGCCGGGCCCAGGACTGGGCCATCGTCGGCGCCATGGCGGTCCGGAACGGCGACACGCGCGTCGCACTCGTCAACATGGGCGCTACACCGCTTCGCGCCGTCGCGGTGGAGGAGGCGCTCGCCGGGGGAGCGTCGATGGCGGAGGCGGCCGAGCGCGCCGGCGAAGGGACGGAGCCGTCCGGCGACATCAACGCCACGCCCGAATACCGCGAGCACCTTGCGCGCGTGCTCGTGCGGCGCGCGCTCGAAGCCGCATCGGCTTGACGCAACCGGACGTCGCGGCCGCGATCCTCGCCGCCGGTCGCGGGACGCGCCTCGGCGGCCGCGTCCCCAAGCCCCTCGTCGAGTTGCGCGGCCGGCCGCTCGTGTCATGGGCCTTGGGCGCCGCGACGGCCAGCGACCTGCGTCCCGTCGTGCTCGTCGTCGGGCACCGCGGCGAGGCCGTGACGCGAGCCGCCACCGAAGGCGTGGTGGTCGTGCGCTCGCGCCGATGGCGGCGAGG
>DASZGY010000026.1:0-45727 GCA_035938395.1 Acidimicrobiia bacterium | reverse complement strand
GGGCTTGGCGTCCGGGTTGTCGAGCACGTAGATGCACGCGTCGATGACCTCGTTCAGGTTGTGGGGCGGGATGTTCGTCGCCATCCCGACCGCAATGCCTCCCCCGCCGTTGACGAGCAGGTTCGGGAACCGCGCCGGGAGGACGACCGGCTCCTGGTTCTGGCCGTCGTAGGTGTCGGCCAAGTCGACGGTGTTCTCGTCGATCTCGCCGATGAGCTCCATCGCGAGCGGAGCGAGGCGCGCTTCGGTGTACCGCTGGGCTGCCGGGCTGTCGTTCGGGTCGGGTGACCCGAAGTTGCCGTGCCCGTCGATGAGCGGATAGCGCAACGAGAACTCCTGGGCCATCCGCGCGAGCGCGTCGTAGATGGCCTCCCCCGCGTGCGGGTGGTACTTCCCCATCACCTGGCCGACCGCCTGCGCCGACTTCTGGTGCTTGCGGTCCGGGCGTAGCCCCTGCTCGTACATCCCGTAGATGATCCGGCGCTGCACGGGCTTGAGACCGTCCCGCGCGTCGGGAAGGGCGCGCGCGGTGATGACGGACATCGCGTAGTCCAGGAAGGAGCGTTCCATCTCCTCCTGGATCTCGATGGGCTCGATGTTGCCTTCGAGTGTCTGCTGGGTGTCGTCAGGCATGGGCGTCAGATGTCAAGGAATCGAACGTCCTTGGCGTTCTCCTGGATGAAGTGGCGGCGCGTCTCTGCGTCGTCGCCCATGAGCTTGGAGAAGATGTCGTCGGCGATGGCGGCATCCTCCACCGACACTTGGAGCAGGTTCCGCGTCGCGCGGTCCATCGTCGTGACCTTGAGCTCCTCCCAGTCCATCTCACCGAGCCCCTTGAAGCGCAGGACCTCGTACTTGCGGCCTTCGTGCGCGGCGTCGAAGTCGCGCAGCACTGCTTCGTCCTTCAGGTAGTAGTGCTCCTTGCCGATGTCGACCCGATACAGCGGCGGCTGAGCGATGTAGATGTAACCGTTCTTCAACATGTCTGGCAGCTGCCGGAAGAAGAACGTGAGCAGCAGGGTCCGGATGTGCGCGCCGTCGACGTCGGCGTCGGCGAGGATGATCACCTTGTGGTAGCGCACCTTTTCGCTGTTGAAGTCTTCGCCGGTGCCGCTGCCGATCGCGGTGACGAGCGACTGAACCTCTTCGTTCTTGAGCAGGCGGTCGATGCGGGCGCGCTCGACGTTGAGGATCTTTCCCCGGATGGGCAGGATCGCCTGGTATCCCGAGTCGCGCGCGCGCTTGGCGCTGCCGCCGGCGCTGTCGCCCTCCACGATGAACAGCTCGGACTGTTCCGGATCCTTCGAGGAGCAGTCTGCGAGCTTGCCGGGCATCGCAGCCGACTCGAGCAGTGACTTGCGGCGGGTGAGATCGCGCGCTTGACGGGCTGCGAGGCGCGCCCGGGCTGCCTGGGTGGCCTTGTTCAGGATCTGGCGCGCCTCGGAGGGATGCTCCTCGAGCCAGTCGCCCAACTTCTCGTTCGCCGACCTCTCGACGGCCGAGCGCATCTCGGTGTTGCCCAGCTTCGCCTTGGTCTGACCCTCGAACTGCGGGTTGCGAAGGCGCACGGACACGATCGCGGTCAGGCCCTCACGGATGTCCTCGCCGAGAAGGCTGACGTCCTTGTCCTTCACCATTCCCTTGGCGCGCGCGTACCGGTTGACCGCGTTGGTGAGGGCCTTCTTGAAACCCTCTTCGTGCATGCCGCCCTCAGTGGTCGCGATGTTGTTCGCGAAGGAATGAATGCCCTCGTAGAACCCGGTGTTCCACTGCATCGCGATCTCGACCTCGCCCGCCTGGGACTTCTCTTCGAGAGAGATGACGCGCTTGAACAACGGGTCCTTCGAGGTGTTGAGGTGCTTCACGAAGTCGACGAGGCCGCCCGAGTACTTGTACGTCTGCTCGAGCCTCGGGTCGGTGCGCTCGTCGGTGAAACGGATCTCCAGACCCTTGTTGAGGAAGGCCATCTCGCGCAGCCGCTCGAGGATCGTCTGGGCGCGGAACTCGGTCTCCTCGAAGACGGTCGCGTCGGGCCAGAAGGTGATGGTCGTTCCGGTCTGCTTCGACGCCTTGACCCGGCGGAGCTTGCCCTGGGGCTTGCCGCCCTTCGCAAACTCCTGTACCCAGTGCCCGCCGTCGCGGTTGATCTCCATCACCAGGCGACTGGACAGCGCGTTGACGACCGACACGCCGACGCCGTGCAACCCGCCGGAGATCTTGTAGCCATCGCCGCCGAACTTCGCACCCGCGTGCAACGTGGTCATGATGACCTCCGCCGCGGACTTGTTCCGGTACTCGCGATGGTTGTCGACCGGGATGCCACGACCGTTGTCGGACACGCGACAGCCGCCGTCGGCGAGCAACGTCACGTCGATCCTCGTGGCTTCGCCCGCCATCGCCTCGTCGACCGAGTTGTCGACGACCTCGTACACGAGGTGGTGCAGTCCGGACGGACCCGTCGATCCGATGTACATGCCAGGGCGCTCGCGCACGGGCTCGAGGCCCTTGAGCACGGTGATGTCCTTGGCCGTATACGCCACGCGCGGCGCCTTTCTGGTCGGGGTTCGAGGGAGGGTGCGGTTCACCCCGACGAGGGGGTGGAATCCTGCAAAACTGCTGGTCAGGACCCCTAAACCGTTGTTCTCATTGTACCAGACGACCTCCTCCGGAACGGCCTTTCCGGACGTGATTTCGCGTCGGTCAGCGCCCGCGCCGGGCGCTCGGTGAGCCGACGCGCACGCGCAGCTCGCGCACGACGTCGGCGCCCACCAACGAGGCCGCCCGCTCGACGAGCTCGCTTTCCAGGTAGCGCAGCTGCGTGCCGCGCGGGGCGGTGTCGACCGTCACGCGCAGCACGCCGTCGCGTAGCGACGTCAGCCGGCAATGGGGCGCCACGTCCGGCCCGACCAGGCTTCCCCATTCCTGGATGAGGAAGGCGAGCGCGTCGGGTTCGGGAAGGCCGAGGTCGGCGCTCACCTCGGCCAAGGAATCACGCAGTGGCCGGGGTTCATTCGACCCATGGCCGGGCCGCCGGGTTGTCACGCCGCGTCCTGGACCCGGCCCTCGCGCACGCGAAGCCGGCGGTCGGGATGGACCGACACCGGGACGGTCGACGCGGTCGTGATCAACGTCTGACCGTCGGGGAGCTCGGAGACGAGCGCTTCGGCCCGGGCCGGGTCGAGCTCGCTGAAGACGTCGTCGAGGAGCAACACGGGCTCCGTTCCCACAACCTCGGCACAGACCTTGTGCCCTGCGAGCCTCAGTCCGAGCGCCAGGGTGCGTTGCTCCCCCTGGGAGGCGTGCGTGCGCGCGTCGAGCCCTGCGAGGCGTAGCCGCCACTCGTCCCGGTGGGGGCCGACGAGGGTGACACCTCGATCCACCTCGGCCGCGCGTCGCTCCACGAGCGCGGCGCGAAGCAACGGCTCTACCTGCTCCGCGGCCGGTGCCACGCTGCCCTCGGCCCACTCGGCCTCGTAGTCGGCATCGACGTCGTCGCCTTCGCCGGCGAGGCCGCGATAGGCATCGCGCACAGCTGGTAACAAGCGCGCGGTGAGACGGAGGCGACCACGCACCAGCTCGCTGCCGGCGCGCACGAGTTGCTGGTCGAACACCACCAGGGTCGACTCCGCGTCGGGCCCACGGAGACCTTGTCGCAGGAGCGCGTTCCTGTGCTTCAAGACGCGGTCGTACTCCGTCTGCACCGCCTCGTAGCGCGGCGCGACTGCAACAAGGAGGTCATCCAGGTACGCGCGGCGGCCGGCTGGCCCTCCCTTCACGAGTTGTAGGTCATCCGGCGCGAAGACGGTCACGCGGAGCAGGCCCAAGAGATCGCGTGCACGCGCGAGCGGATGGCGATTCATGCGCACCCGATTTCGACCGACGGCTCGAATCTCGGCCTCCAACAGCTGTTCACGATCCGGCTCCTGCACGGTCACGCGCACGAACGCTGCTTCGGTGCCCGAACGAACGAGCGCGGCGTCCGGAACACCACGAAACGAGTGTGTCGTTGCAGCCCAGCTGAGAGCCTCGAGGAGGCTGGTCTTGCCCTCGCCATTGGCTCCTGACACGACGGTCACGCCCGAGGGGAGAACGAGATCGACGGCCGGGTAACAACGAAAGTCCGTGAGCGCGAGACGCGCCACGACGCTCACGTACCGCGTAGCTCCCGGCTAGGAGATGCGAACCGGCATGAGGAGATAGAGAAAGTCTCCACTGTCGGTCCCTTTGAGAACCGCCGGCTTCAGCGGGTCGATCGACTCGACCGTGATCTCCGAGCCCGACGCGGCGTCGATCCCCTCCAAGAGGAACTGCGAGTTGAATGCCACCGTGAGATCACTGCCTTCGTACTTCGCTTCGACCATCTCGTGCGCCTCACCGACGTCCTGGGCGACTGCGGACAACTCGAGGCCTTCCGCCGTCATGGCCAAGCGGATGGGCGCCGTGTCCCGCCCCTGCCCCACGAGTCGTACACGATTGATCGCGGCGCTGAACTGATCGCGCGCGACGGTCAGCTTGTTCGGATAGCCGCCCGGGATGAGCTGCTCGTAGTTCGGGAAGTCGCCCTCGATCAGACGTGTCGTCACGGAGGTACGCCCGACACGGAAGACGACCTCGCGCTCTGCGAGCACGACTTCGATCTCCTCGTCTCCGAGCAGCCGCTGGACCTCTCCGAGCCCCTTCCCCGCGACCAACACCTTCTGACCTTCCGGCAGCATGCTCACGCCTTGAAGATCACGCACTGCGAGACGGTACGAGTCGGTCGCGACCAACCGCAGACCGCCGGCCGACGCCGCCAGCAACACGCCCGTCAAGATCGGCCGCGCGTCGTCGCGGGACGCCGCCGGTACAACCTGGCGGAGCGCATCCGTGAGCGCGCCGGCGGCGACTTTCACTCCCGCCCCGTCCGGCTCGGTCAGACGCGGGAAGTCCGCGGCCGACAGCGTGCGCAACGACGTTCGGAAACGTCCCGCCTCGACTCGGGCTTCGTCGTCCGTGAACTCGACCGCCACGGTTCCGGGATCGAGCTTGTGCACGATCTCCGAGAACAGCCGCGCCGGCACGACCGAGCTGCCCTCGCCCTCGGTGTCCGCCGGTGCCTCCACCCGGATGGTCAGCTCGAGATCGGACCCGACGAGCTCGACACCGGACGCGGTTGGTGACACCCGCAAACCCGACAAGACGGGGAGGGCACCCGTCCGGGAGGCCACAGCCCGCTGCGCAACGGCAATGGCATCGGCCAGGGTGTCCCGTTCGCAGCGGAACTTCACCGGCAATCTCCTTCAATTCGTGCCATCGGTTTCCTCAACAGTTGGGGATCTCTGAATAGCAGTTGTAGTAGTGCCTGTGGATTGGGGACAGCGGGTCGTCGTTGCAGGTGGGAGGGGGTGAGGCTGTCCCCGCGCTTTCCACCAGGATCCCTCAAGGAGAGCTTGACGGAGAGAGTTTTGCCCAAGTCCCTCCCCATGCGCTTCGTTGATATCCCCACCTGTCCACAGGGTTATCCACTGGTGCCGAGCTTGATTCGGGCGATGAGCTCGGTGACCTGATCGAACGTGGTGTGGCGCTCGTTCATCTGCTGCTTGATCTTCTCGACCGCGTACATGACGGTCGTGTGGTCGCGGCCGCCGAACTCCTTGGCGATCTGCGGGTAGCTGTAGCCCGTCAGCTCCCGCATGACGTACATGCCGATCTGCCTGGCGGTGACAAGAGGCCGGCGGCGGCTCTTGCCGCAGAGGTCCTCGACGGTCCAGCCGAACATCTTGGCCGTCTCGTCCAGGATGAGCTGGGGGGTGATCTCGCGTGGTTGGGCCGGTGAAAGCAGGTCGGCGAGGACCTGATGCGCGATCTCGTCCGTGAGCGGCGCGTCGTTCAAGGCTCGGTAGGCGTTCACGCGGAGAAGGGCGCCTTCGAGCTCGCGCACGTTGTCGTGGATGTTGCTGGCGATGAACGCGAAGACCTCGTCGGGGACACCGTCGAGGTGCTCGGCCTCGGACTTCTTGCGGAGGATGGCCAGGCGGGTCTCGAACTCGGGAACCTGCACGTCCGTGATCAGGCCCCACTCGAAGCGGCTCCGCAGGCGGTCCTCGAGGGTGGCGATGGATTTCGGGGGACGGTCGGAGGAGATGACGATCTGGCCGTCCTCGTTATGGAGCTGGTTGAACGTATGGAAGAACTCCTCCTGGAGCTCCTGGGTCCGCTCGAGGAACTGGATGTCGTCGATCAGGAGGACGTCGAGGTCGCGGTAGCGGCGCTTGAACGCCGGCATCGTCTTCGCCCGGATGGCATCGACGAACTCGTTCATGAAGGTCTCGGTGGACACGTAGCGGACCCGCTTGTTGCGGAAGACGGCCTTCACGTGATGACCGATGGCGTGGAGCAGATGGGTCTTCCCGAGACCGGCGGCGCCGTAGATGAAGAGGGGGTTGTAGGAGCGGGCGGGCGCTTCGGCGACCGACAGGGCGGCGGCGTGGGCGAAACGGTTCGAGGCGCCGATGACGAACTGGTCGAAGGTGTACCGGGGATTGAGACCTCCGGTCGCCCAGAGGCGGGAGGGCTCCTCGTCGGGCGCGGCCGGCGTCGGGAGGTCGCTGAGGGTCGTCGCCGCGGTCGGTGGGACGGACGGGAGGGCCTCTTCAGGCCGGGTGTCGGTCTCTACGGTGAGCTCCACCCTGAGCTGCTGACCCGTGACGTCGCGGAGGGTGTCGGCGAGCATGCCGGTGTAGCTGGAGCGGATGCGGTCGGCGGCGAGAGAGCTCGGAACCGCGAGGGTCAGGACGTCGTCGGTCAGGCTGAGCGCGCGCACGCCTTGGAACCACAATCCCCACGTGTTCGGTGCGAGTTGGGAGCGGAGGGCTGTCGCGCCGTGCTCCCAGATCTCGGAGGCGGTGACACCCCCATCGAATTCCACAGGTGCATCCACAGGTGTGGAGAACGTTCCTCTTGGGGCCACCGATGGTGGCCATGAGCCGGTAAGAAAGATTCGGCCTCTCGAGTTCGGGGAAGTTCGCCTCCGAGGCCGTGGCGTCGGCGAGAAGTCCGAACGTAGCACCGGGGTTTTGCGGCGAACAAGGGTCGCGTGGGCATTGCGCGGTGGGTCCGGTCCCCCGCGTTGCAGTTCTTTCACGCTCCGCCGTACACTCAGTGGCTCGCCCGACTGTTTGCGGCCCCTGACCTCGGGTCTCGCGGGCGATCCTTCGCGAGGAGGCCATGCGTGAAGCGCACGTTCCAGCCGAACAACCGAAAGCGCAAGAAGCGCCACGGCTTCCGGTCCCGCATGCGAAGCCGGGGCGGTCGGGCGGTGCTCAAGGCCCGACGCCAGCGCGGCCGCACGCGCCTGTCGGCCTGATCTGGCGCGTTCGGGATCGTGCCTCGTTCGCCGTCCTCGCCCGGGCGGAGCGACACGCGCGCGGTCCGGTCACGGTCCGGTTCGTTCCGGGCGAGTCCGAGGCACCTCCGCGGGTGGCGTACGCCGTCGGCGGGGTGGGCAACGCCGTCGTACGCAACCGCCTGCGGCGACGCCTACGGGCGGCCGTGGCACGCGCCGAGGCCGATCTGGTCGCCGGCGGGGCCTACCTGGTGTCCGCCCGGCGGGAGGCGCTGACGATGCCGTTCGACGCCCTCGTCGAGGCACTCACAGCATTGTTCAGAGCAGCCGGCGGGCAGCCGTGAGCGCCGTCGTCGACGTGGCGCCCACCACGCCGTCCGTCGCGGCCCGCGTGCTGATGTTGCCGATCCGGGCGTGGCGCCTCGTGAGCGTGCACCTGACACCGCGGTGCCGCTTTCACCCGTCGTGCTCCGCGTACGCGCTCGAAGCGCTCGAGCGCCACGGCGCGATCCGTGGCCTGTGGCTGGCGATCCGCAGGTTGGGGCGCTGCCATCCTTGGGGCGGCGGTGGGCTCGACCCCGTACCCCCGAACACACGTTCGCCCATGAGAGCAGGCTGACCGATGCTTGATCCCCTCTACAACGCCTTCGGCGCTGTCCTGGCGTTCTTCTACGCCATCATCCCGAACGAGGGCATCGCGATCATCCTGATGACGATCACGGTGATGCTCGTCCTGTTCCCGCTCACGGCGAAGTCGGCCCGGTCGATGCTGTCGATGCAGCGACTGCAGCCGGAGATCAAGAAGCTTCAGGCGAAGTACAAGGGGGACCGCCAGAAGCTCAACGAAGAGATGATGAAGCTCTACCAGGAGAACAAGGTGAACCCGCTCGGCGGGTGCCTGCCGCTCGTGGTGCAGTTCCCCGTCTTCATCTCGCTCTTCCACGTACTGCGCTCCACCGCGGCGACGGTGCCCGTCGGGTCGCAGCTGTACAAGGACATCATCGCCGCCAAGCCGAACGGGCTGACGTTCCTCGGCATGGACCTGTCGCTCAAGGCGACCGACCCCCACAGCAGCCTGTGGGTCGCTCTCCCCTACTACCTCCTCGTCGGCGCGGTCTTCCTGACCGGGTTCCTCCAGTCGCGCCAGAGCCAGCGCAATACGCCGCCCGGGGGCAACGCGCAGATGCAGATGATCACGAAGGTGCTGCCGATCGCCTTCGGCGCGTTCTCGCTGTTCTTCCCGGCCGGGCTGGTCCTGTACTTCCTGGTGTCGAACCTCTGGCGGCTCGGCCAGCAGGAGCTGATCATGCGGAAGATCGCCCCCCGAGACCATGTGGGGAAGGGCGGCGCGATCGATGCCAAGAGCTCACCCGCGAAACGCGAGGTGACCGCGCCGCCGGCCGAGCCCGAGGAGGCGGTCGAGCCTTCGGACGAGGCAGAACGCCCGAAACCCGCGCCATCCGCCAAGCAACCGGCCCCGACGGGCACGCGACCCAGTCCGCTGGGGGCGTTGCGGGACTTGTTCCGTCCGCCGTCGGACGGGAACTCCGGAGGCGGGTCGGCCGCGAAACCGGCGCCGACGAAGCAGCCCGCGTCCAAGCAGCCGGCGGCACGACAGAGCGGATCGGCCCGCAGCAGCCAGTCGCGCCGCCGCCGGAGCAGCAGCAAGAAGAAGCGGAAGCGGTAGATGGAATGGGTCGAGACGACCGGCCGCACGATCGAAGAGGCGCTTGATGCAGCCCTCGACGAGCTGGGGGTCGACGAGAACGACGTCGAATACGAAGTAGTCGCCCGACCCCGGGGCGGGCTGTTCGGACGGTTCGGCGGAGAGGCGAGGATCCGCGCTCGGGTCAAGCCGATCTCGCGGGAGAAGCCGGGCGAGCCGCGGCGTCGGTCACGCCGGCGCGGCGGGTCAGGCGCACGGGAGGACGATCGGGGAGGCGACGGGAGAGCGCGATCGGGCGCTCGTCCCGGAACGCGGGGCGAAGGTACGCAGGAGAGCAGAGGGCCACGGCCGTCGAGGAATCGCGGGCGGCGCGGCCGCGGTCGGCCGGGCGGTCGAAGCGAAGGCCGGCGCGACGAGCAGGAGCGGGGAGCGACAGTGGACGAGCAAGCCGACATCTCGGTGGACGAGCAAGCCGACCAGGCGGTCGAGTTCACGCGCGGCCTGGTGGAGGCGTTCGGCGCCAAGGCGGACGTGGCCAGCCACCTCGAGGACGAGGACACGGTCCTCGTCGACGTGACGGGTGACAACCTCGGTCTCCTCGTCGGGCCGCGGGGGGCGACGCTTGCCGCGGTCGAGGAGCTCGTGCGGACCGTGGTCCAGCGCCAGACCGGGGGCCACGGCGTTCGGGTTCACGTCGACGTCGGGGGCTATCGGGCGAAGCGGCGGGAGGCACTGTCGGAGTTCGCCCGCGAGCTCGCGGAGCGGGTTCGCGACGAGGACGCCGAGCAGGCGCTCGAGCCCATGGGGGCGTCCGACCGCAAGGTCGTGCACGACGTGGTCGCCGAGATGGAGGGTGTCACCACGACGTCGGAGGGCGAGGAGCCACGCCGCCGCGTCGTGATCCGACCGGGTTGATCGGCGGCGAGCGTTGCTCGCCCCGGAGGTTCGCCGTCGGCTGACGGCGCAGCTCGAGGACGCCCGCCGGCGAGGGATGGTCGGGCCGGGCCGCATCGGAGCGCATGTCGAGCATGCCGAAGCTCTGGCGACTGCCGTCGACCCCGACTTTCACGGTCGGTTCCTCGACTTGGGCTCCGGCGCCGGTGTTCCCGGCCTGATCCTGGTCTCGCTGTGGCCCACGGCGACGGCGGTCCTGTTGGATGCGCGGCGACGCCGCTGCTCGTTCCTCGAATCGGCCGTAGGGGCGCTCGATCTAGCGGATCGCGTGTCGGTGGCTTGCGGACGAGCGGAGGAACTGGCGAGAGACCAGGACCTTCGTGGTGGGTTCGAGCTCGTGGTGGCACGCGGGTTCGGGGCCCCGGCGACGACGGCCGAATGCGCGGTCGGTTTCCTCGAGCGCGGCGGCCGGCTGGCGGTGAGCGAGCCCCCGGGCGAGTCGGACCCAACGCGGTGGCCGAAAGAGGGGCTCGATGAGTTGGGTCTGCTCGGTCCAGAGATGCTCGGGAGCGAGGGAGCGAAAGTTGCCGTCCTGACGGCGACGGGAGCGCCGGCGGAGCGTTGGCCTCGGCGTGTGGGAGTTCCGGGGCGCCGGCCGCTGTGGTGACGGGGCCCCGGGCCCATGATCCGAGCGGGGTGGTTTCCCGTGAAACATCCGGACGACGACGGAACATGCCAATGCGCCGATTGTCCGATTCGCGGCGTGTTCCCCGTGAAACGATTGGATTCTGGCCCGACCCTTGACCGGGCCCGGAGGCCTCGGCCAACATGGCGTGACGCGCGCACGGGTAGACGAGTAGGGGACCGGTAATGGGCCGGGTGGACGACGAAGTGAAGCGTCGCGGCCGGCAGGCGCTCGCGTCGCTACGCCAAGGCGCCGCTACGAGCGCCGGTGGCCGGCACGCCGAGGCGGAGGTCGAGACCGCGGTCACCGACGAGGGCGAACGCCGCCTCGATCTCCCGGCATTCGAGCCCCCGCCGCTCGAATCCGCCGACGCCCCGACCCGCCAGTTGCTCGCGCGGGCCGCCGAGGATCCGACCCCCCTCCTCCTGCCGTCGGTCCTTGCCATCGCCAACCAGAAGGGTGGCGTCGGCAAGACGACCACTGCCGTCAATCTCGGCGCCGCACTCGCAGAGGAGGGTCTCCGCGTCCTGGTCGTCGATCTCGATCCGCAGAGCAATGCCACGACAGGGCTCGGCCTGAGCGCTCGCGACCTCAGCTCATCGGTCTACGACGTGGTCATGAACAACGCAGCCATCGAAGACTGCATCGAGCCGACGAGCCTCAAGAACCTGTTCGTGGCCCCGGCGACGATCGACCTCGCGGGCGCCGAGATCGAGCTCGTGCCGGCCATGAGTCGGGAGCTGAAGCTGCGCCGCGCGCTCGACGAGGTCCGCGACAACTACGACGTCGTACTGATCGACTGCCCCCCTTCCCTCGGCCTCCTCACCGTGAACGGGCTGGCGGCCGCCGACGGTGTCGTCGTGCCGATCCAATGCGAGTACTACGCGCTCGAGGGACTCGGGCAGCTGCTCCGGAACGTCGGCCTCGTGCGCGCCAACCTGAATCCGAACCTCGACGTGCGCGGGATCGTCATGACCATGTACGACGGGCGCACCAAGCTCGCCGACCAGGTGGTCGACGAGGTCCGCGCCCACTTCGGGCGGCGCGTGTACGAGACCGTCGTCCCCCGGACCGTCCGCCTCTCCGAGGCGCCGTCGTTCGGGCAACCCATCATCGTGTTCGATTCCACCTCCCGGGGCGCGAAGGCGTACCGGGAACTGGCGAAAGAGGTGTGCCGTGGCGCGAAAAGGCGGTCTGGGTAAGGGGCTCGGAGCCCTGATCCCGCCGGGCGCGGCCGAAGGCCTCGGCGCCGGCGGTTACCAGGAACTTCCAGTTTCGACCATCAGGCCCAACCGGTACCAGCCGCGCGAGCACTTCGGCGAGGAGCAGCTCAGCGCGCTCGCGGATTCCATTCGCGAGGTCGGCGTGCTCCAGCCGGTGCTCGTACGTCCGGCAGACGACGGCTACGAGCTCATCGCGGGTGAGCGCCGCTGGCGCGCCGCTCGGCGCGCCGGCCTCCAGGCGATCCCGGCCCTGATCAAGACCACCGACGACGCGTCGGCGCTCGAGCACGCGCTCGTCGAGAACGTGCACCGCGCCGACCTGAACGCGCTCGAGGAAGCTGCCGCGTACCAGCAGTTGATCGAGGACTTCCGTCTCACGCACGAGCAGGTGGCGGCGCGCGTCGGACGCAGCCGTGTGGCGATCACGAACACGCTGCGGCTCCTCCAGCTGCCGCCCGCGATACAGAAGATGATCCAGGACGACACGCTCAAGGGCGGTCACGCGCGCGCGTTGCTCGGCACGCCCGACCGCGCGTTCCAGGAGCAGCTCGCGCGACGCGTCGTCAACGAAGGACTGTCGGTACGCGCGGTGGAGGATGCCGTCCGCGCGCACGTCGGCGACGCGAAGCGCGCTCCGAGCGCGGCGCCGGGCCAGCTCCGCCCGCCGGGATTGCTCGAGCTCGAGGAGCTGCTCGGCGACTACCTCGAGACCCGCGTGAAGATCACTGTCGGCGGCAAGCAGGGCAGGATCACCGTGGATTTCGCCGACCTGGCGGACCTCGAGCGGCTGTACCGGGTTGTGACCGGCGACCGTCAGGCCCGCGCCAATACCGGCTGACCAGCGGTTCCGCGCCTACGTCAAGCAATGCTTGACGTCTCGGAGGCGTCAACTTAGGGTTGACCGATGGCACCGGCACCCTCGCTGACCGAGCTCATCCAGACCGTGAACGACCGCAGCGCCGGCCAGGACGTGCTCACCCGCGTCGCGGCCGCCGCCGAGGTGTCGGGCGAGATCACCAGCAAAGCCGACTTGCTGCTCGGGCACTTCGTCGACGCGGCGCGTCACGACGGCCGATCCTGGGCCGAGATCGGCGCCGCGCTCGGCGTGACGAAGCAGGGCGCGCAGCAGCGGTTCGTGGACCGCGATGCTGAGACTCCGGTCGCCGACGAGCACCTCCTCGTGCGCTACACGGCACGAGCCCGCGCCAGCGTGGCGCGCGCCCGCGAGGAAGCGCTCGAGATGGGTCACAACTACGTGGGCACGGAGCACCTTCTCCTCGGCGTGCTGGTGGATCCCGCCGCCATCTCCGTTCGCGTGCTCGCCGAGCTCGGCATCCCGGTTGATCGGTTGCGCGAAGCCGTGATCGAAGCCGCGGTGCCGCGACCGCCGAACGGCGCGGTCGCCTCCGACCTGCCGTTTACGCCGCGGGCGCGGCGGGTTCTGGACCTCACGCGGGGTGAATCGCTCCGGCTCGGTCACAACTACATCGGGACCGAGCATCTCCTTCTCGCGCTCGTGGCCGAGCAGGATGGCATCGGCGGGCGCGTGCTCCGCGAGCACGGCGTCGATGCCGACCGCGCCCGGGCCGAAGTCACCCGCGCGCTCACCGGCTACGCGGAGGGCAACGCGCGCTAGCTGTCGATCGGCTCCTCGACGCCGCGGCGCACGCCGCGCACCATCGCGCGGCTGACGTCGCCGGCGCGCGCGACGACGTTGCGCATCGCAGTCACGTCGCCCCGATCGACCAGCTCGCACACGACCGCCGCCATGCGCGTCTCGCGGAGGATGCCGTACGCCTTGCCGCACGGGTCCGGGGCCGTCGGCAGAACCCCGCGGAGCTCGTCCTGCACGGCGGTGGCCACGCGGAAGCCGGCCTCCGATCGGAACGTCCCCGACGAGAAGTACGTGCACAAGCAGCCTTCGTCGCCGGTGCCGGCACGCAGCGCGACGAAGAGTGCGGCGCCGAATTGATTGGCGGCGGCGGCCGTGGTGCTGTCATCGGACCCCGCCGAGTCCAGCAGGGCGCCGGCGCCGGCCTCGGCGAGGCCGCGGCAGACGGCGTCGCCCAAGGCCTCGAAACCGGGAGCGGCGGTGATGAAGACGCGCTTGCCGCCGAGCCCGTGGGGCCCGCGGCGCAGCATCTCCCGCTCGCGCACGCTGGCGACGGAGCCCGCCGCGAGGGTGCCTACCCGGCGGAGCGCCGCGACGGTGGTCCAACCGCAGAAGCCGTCGGGCGCGAGGCCCACGTTGCGCTGGAACTCGGCGACCGCGTCGGCGGTCTGCTCGCCGAGGATTCCGTCCTCGCGACCGGCGTCGAAGCCGAGCGAGTTCAGCTGCCGCTGGAGCTCGGTGACATCGTCGCCGCGCAACATCGGCTGGCGGAAGTACAGGGTCCGATCGCCGAGCGAGAAGCCGCTCTCGACGAGCGTGGCCCACGTCAGCGGGCCACAGAGCCCGTCCACGACGAGGCCGCGCTGCTGCTGGAACGCGCGCACGGCCGCTTCGGTGGCCGGGCCGAACTCGCCCGGTTCGTCGGTCGTCGAGTCGAGGGTGAGCGCGGCGAGCCGCCGCTGAAGGTCTCGTACCGCCTCGCCGGTCTCACCTCGCTGGAGCGCCGCCGCGGTCATGCGCCGCGGCGTCTCCGCGGCGACGGCGGCTTAGCCGACCCTCGCCCGCGACGGCAGCGGCTCGGCCGACTGCCGTTGCAGGAGCGGGAGCCTGCGACCGTGACCCAGAGTGGTTGAGCCGGAGCTTGCGACGGCGACAAGTCGGGCCGTCACGAGATGAATTCGGCGAGATCCTGGAGGAGCTGACCCTTGCCCTTGGCCCCGACGAGCCGCTTCACAGGCTCACCCTCGTTGAACACCATCAGTGTCGGGATGCTCATCACGTTGTAGCGCATGGCCGTTTGCGGGTTGTCGTCCACGTTGAGCTTGGCGATACGCAGCTTGCCCTCGTGCTCGGTAGCGATCTCCTCGAGCGTCGGGGCGATCATCTTGCACGGCCCGCACCATTCGGCCCAGAAATCCACGAGGACGGGGGTTTCGGCGGCGCCGACGGTCTCGTCGAACGTGTTGTCGGAGAGATGGACTAGGTGCGCGCCCACGGGGGTCCTTTCGGCCAGGGTCGAACGAGTGTAGCTACGGGGTTGAACCGCGTCGGGTCTCCCGCCATTCCAGCCCGGTCACACTTGCGCGGCGGCGTGACGACGGGCTTCGATCCAACGCTCGGCCTCGATCGCCGCCATGCAACCGGTCCCGGCCGCGGTCACGGCCTGGCGGAAGACGTGGTCGGCGACATCGCCGGCCGCGAACACTCCGTCGACCGACGTGAGGGTCGATCCGGCTTGAGGGAGCACCACGTAGCCGTTCTCGTCCAGGTCGACCTGGCCTTCCAACAGCTTCGTGTTGGGATCGTGGCCGATGGCGACGAACAGCCCGCCGACGTCCAGCTCCGACGCATCGTCCGTGCGCGTATCACGTAGATGGAGAACATCGACGGTCCCGTCGCCGCCCACGTCCGTCACGACCGAGTTCCACTTGAAGTCGATCTTCGGATTGGCGAACGCGCGGTCCTGCATGATCTTCGACGCCCGCAGCGCGTCGCGTCGGTGAATCACGGTGACCCGGGAGGCGAACTTCGTGAGGAAGAGCGCTTCCTCGATGGCGCTGTCGCCGCCGCCGACGACGGCGATGTCCTTCTCTCGGAAGAAGAAGCCATCACACGTCGCGCACGTGGACACACCGTGGCCGAGGAGGCGCGCCTCTGAGGGGAGACCGAGCATTCGGGCCGACGCCCCCGTCGCGATGATCACGGCCTCGGAGCGGTACTCCGTGCTGCCGACCCACGTGCCGAACGGCGACCCCGACAGGTCGACGCGGTCGACGTCGGCGGTCACGAACTCGGCGCCGAAGCGCTCCGCCTGCTCCCGGAACTTCATCATCAGCTCGGGGCCGAGGATGCCGTCGGGGAAGCCGGGGTAGTTCTCGACGTCGGTGGTCAGCATGAGCTGCCCGCCCGCCTCGGCCCCTTCGATGACGATGGGCCTCAGATCGGCACGGGCGGCATAGAGCGCGGCGGTCAGTCCGGCCGGGCCGGACCCGACGATGACGAGCTCGCGTACTTCGTTCATGGGGCAGTTCCCCGGGTCATTCGGGCGGGGACACCTTTGTCCTCCGCGCCCAGCAGAACGTGCCGGCGACCACGAAGATTCCGCCGAAGACGAGGTACGTCGCCCAGACACCCCCGGGCAGATACACGTCGACCAGCCGGAACAGGCCGATGGACAGGATCGTCACCGCGGTGCCGACGAAGAACGCTGTGAGCAGCCCGAACACGATGGCCCGGGTCACGTTCTGCGCGGGGGTGACCGTCTTGTCGCGGACGGTCGTGACGACCCGCTCGATGTTGTCGACCGCGTCGGTCGTCCAGTCGCTCATGGCTCCCCGTGTCCCGTCCTAGAACCCGGCGAGCGTACCCGGCCCCGTCCGGCCTCCGGCGGCCACGAGCCCGTCAGCGGCCCTCCACCTTGACGTCACCGATCTGGAGCTTGTCGGACGGGGGCAGCTGCGTGCACCAGATCAGCACGTACTGGCCGCGCGCGTTCAGGTCGAAGCGACGAACCGCCGGCAGGTTGTCGCCCGACGCCCGGGCCGGACCCCAGGCATCGAGCGAGCTCCCGGGCTGGTCGGCCACGTAGATCTGGGCGCTCCAGCCGTCCTCCAGGGTGGTCACCGTGAGTGCAGTGACGTCGTGTGCGGCGTCGAGCTGGACCCACAAGCCGACGCCCGACTTGGCGTTGCCGAAGTTGCGGTTGCTGTAGCTCTCCGTCTGCCAGGCGGTGGCGGGGTCGCCGTCGATGGCGAAGTGCACGTCTTGGGGGTGCTCACTTCCGTCTCCGGGGGGCGGGTCGAAGTCCTTGGCCGCCGCGATGGGGAGTGCCTGACTGGCGGCCGCCGCGGTGCCGGGGGCGTCGGCGCCGCCGCCCGTGTTCGTGAGGGCGTACGCGACGGCGGCGCCGGCGCCGAGGAGGACCAGGATCAGCACGAGCCACGGCCAGCGGCGACCGCGTCGGCGAGGAGGCAGGGGAGCCGGCCCTGCCGGCGACGGCGCGCCCACCGCCGTCGGCGCGGCGCCACCGCCGGCGTGCGCCGCGGACGGGCGCGGTGGCGGTGGAGGTGGAGGAGCCAGTGGTCCGGTCGGCGCCGTGTCGTGTCCCGGCGTCAGCGCGTCCTTGAACTCCCGCGCCGACTGGTACCGGTACTCGGGATCGCGAGCGAGGCTGCGCGCGACGACGTCCTCGAGGTGTCGCGACACCTCCGGTCGCGCCGTCCGGATCGGCTCGGGTGCATTCGTGAGACGGGCGACTGCGGTCGCCATGTCGGAATCGCCGGCGAACGGCGCGCTGCCCGCCAACATCTCGTAGAGGATGAGGCCGAGCGCGTAGACGTCGGCGCGACCGTCCACCTTGTGGCCGTTCACCTGCTCGGGCGCGAGATAGCGAGCGGTTCCGACCACGGTCCCGGTCCGCGTCAGGTCGTCGCCCCCCGCCGCCTTGGCGATCCCGAAGTCGGTGACCTTTACCCGCCCGTCCGGCTGCACCAGCACGTTGGCCGGCTTGATGTCGCGGTGGACGAGCCCCTGACGGTGCGCGTGCTCGATCGCGTCCGCGACTTGTGACGCGATGTCGGCGGCCTCGGGCACTGGCAACCGGCCGCGCTCATGGATCAGATGCCGGAGGGTGATCCCTTCGACGAGCTCCATGACGATGTAGGCGGTGCCGTCGTCATCGCCGGTGTCGTACGTCGCGACGATCCCGGGGTGCGTGAGCTTCGCGGCGGCGATGGCTTCGTTGCGGAACCGAAGGCGCAGTGCCTCGTCGACAGCGAGCGCGGGCAGAAGGAGCTTGACGGCCACGCGGCGCGACAGCAACGGGTCCTCGGCGATCCATACGGTGGCCATGCCGCCGCGCGCGAGCTCGCGGTCGAGGCGGTAGCGCCCTCCGAGGACGCGTCCGGCCGTGGCAGGCTCCGGCACGTCCCCCGACGCTAGTTGCTGGCCTTGCCGTACTTGGCTCGCCTGACGGGATCGAACGAGCTCAGGTGCGGGCCTGGAACGTGACCCCGATGACGCGAGGACCGGCGTGCGTGCCGATGACGGGGCCGATCTGTCCGATGAGGATCTCCTCCCGGGGCGCCAGCGGCTCGAGCAGGTCGAGGAGCTCGTCCAGATCCGGCGCGTTGCCGTGGAGCACGGCCAGGTTCTCGAAGGGGCCTTCCTTCACGCGGTCGACCAGCAGCCGCAGTGCCTTCGAACGGGTGCGGACCTTGCCTGCCTCCTCCACCTCGCCGTCCCGGACCTCGAGGACCGGCTTGATGGCCAGCATCGAACCGAGGAGCGCCCGGGCGTTGCCGACCCGGCCGCCCTTCTTGAGGAACTCGAGCGTGTCGAGGGTCCCGTACAGCTTCGAGCGGTTCCGGCGGTCGGTGACGTTGGAGACGATCGATTCGAGCGAGTCTCCGTCCGCAGCCCGCCGAGCGGCGGTGAGGCAGAGCGTCCCGAGGCCCATCGAGACCATGAGCGAGTCGACGACGACGACCGGGCATTCGGCCTGGACCGCCTGCGCCGCGACCTGCGCCGACTGCATCGTCGCCGAGAGCTTGGAGGAGAGGTTGATGCAGACGATGCCCGTCGCGCCGTCCCCGATCAGGCGCCGGAACGCAGCCTCGAAGGCGCCCGCCGACGGCGCCGACGTCTCGGGAAGGACATCCGACTCGGCGAGGCGACGCCAGAACTCGTCGGTGCTGAGCTCCTTGCGGTCGACGAGCTCTTCCTTGCCGAAGCGGATGGTGAGCGGCACCACTTCGATGCCGTCCCGCTCGATCAGGTCGTCCGGCAGGTCGCATGCGCTGTCGGTGACGACTCGAACCCCCATGGCACCCCCTGGCCGCCTCGCCGCTCTCCGACCGGCGGCGCGTCAGCATCGTTACACCGTTCGACCCTCTCTGTCCGACGGCCCGCGGAGGGCCGCCTCGGGCGAGACCGGCGGGTGGAGCCCGCGTCCTCGGCGGATGCGAGGGGCGAACAACGACCAGAGATCGTCGAGCTCCCGCATTCGCAGGGCCGCGGTGACGGCGAAGTACTCGGCGAAGCCGACGGTCGCGCCGGCGATGGTCGTCCCGACCGCGACCCAGGCGTTCGACCATCCGAGGCCCCGTGCGATCATCCACGTGACGAGGGCGACGAGCAGACCCGCGGCGAGCGAACGCGAGAGCGTGTCCATCAACCGGCGTCCGTCGATGTAACCGAGGCGCCGGCGCAGCACGACGATCGTCAGCACGGACGCGCCCCCGTACGCGCCCGTGAACGCGACCGCGAGACCGGGCACGCCGAATGCCTTGTACAGGGGGAAGGCCAGAGCGATGTTGAGCGCGTTCTCGAAGCAGTTCAGGAAGAACGGTGTGCGCGTGTCCTGGAGCGAGTAGAACGCGCGCAACGAGAACAGGTAGATCGAGAACGGCACCAGGCCCAGGGAGAATCCCGCCACGGTGTGCGCGACCACGGTGGCGTCACCGCTCGAGAACGCACCGCGCTCGAGGAGGGCGACGACCATGGGCCGGGCCAACGCGATGAAGATCGCCGAGCACGGCACGATGACGAAGGTCGTCAACCGGAGCCCGAACGACAGCCGGTCGCGCAGCTCGCCGATGTCGCCGCGACCGGCCGCGCTCGCCATCTCCGGCGCGAGCGTCGTCATCAGCGAGACGGCGAGCAGCCCGTGCGGAAGCTGGAAGAACGCGTACGCACTCAGGTAGATGAAGGGGCCGCCATCGCGGCCGTTGGCCAGGATGAGCACGATCCAGAGCGCGATCTGGTTCGCGACGACGTAGCCGAGGGTCCACGAGGAGAGGCGAGCCATCGCGACGACGGCGCGATGCCGCCACGCGAACACGAACCGGAGCCGGATCCGGGCCCACCGAAGGACCGCGCCGAGCGCGAGCGCGACCGCCGCGATACCCGCTGTCGTGCCCACGCCCAACAAGATGAGAAGCGCATTGTCGTTGCGGACGCGTTCGAGCGTGATCGGCCCTTCGAGCAAACGAGGGAGCGAGACGAAGATCGCGATGACAACGATGTTGTTGAGCATGGGGGCGAACGCGGCCGCCGCGAACCGGCGGTGCGCGTTGAGCAGCGCGGTCGCGAGCGCCGTGAACCCGTAAAAGACGATCTGGGGCATGAACAGCCGCACCAGGGTCGTGGCGACCTCCTGTTGCGCGGCTCGGCTCGCGCCTTCGGCCCGCAGCGTGAACAACTGGACTATGTAGGGCGCCAGGAGCACCCCGGCGATGGACACTGCGACGAGCACCGCGATCGCGACGGTCATGATGGCGCTGACGGCTTCGTCGTCCTCGCGCTCGACGTGGCGGACGAACTGAGGGACGAGCGTTGCGGTGAGCACCCCTCCGAGCAGCAGCTCGTACAGCATGTTGGGGGTCTCGTTGGCGTAGCTGTATGTCCCGGCGAGGGCGCCGGCACCGATCGCGTAGGCGATCGCCGCCACGCGAAGGAAGCCGGTGATCCTCGACAGCGCCGTGCCGAGCCCGACGATGGCGCTGGACCGCAGCAAACGGGTCGATTGCTGGCCCGCAGCTCCAGCCGCGTCGCTCACGGGCCGGAACTACCGGAGCTCTGACCGGCGCCGGGCGTCGCGGGTGGCGACGACAACGCCGGGTGGGCCGGGGTGGCGGCCCGCCGGCGCCGGCGCCGACGGATGTCGTGGACCCACCACCCGGCGAGGAAGAGCACGGCCCCGACCGTGAGGAACACGCCGACGTTGTTCGCGAAGAACGTGGTGCGAACCTTCACTTCGGTCTGCTGAATGGGCAAGGCGCCGTCCGGCGACGTCACCTTGAGCGTGAGCGGGAACGTCCCCGAGCTGCGGGTCTCGACAGTGAAGCGCACGGTCGTGCTCCGAGGGGGCAAGTCAAGGACGCGTTCGTTCCCATCGGGGAACACGAGCTTGTCGCTCTCGAGGCGCACGCGTACCCGCAGCGCCTGCCCCGTCTCGTTGAGGAACGTCACCGGGATCGCGCCCTTCTCGGCGGTCAGCGTGATCGTGCTGTCGACGGCCGGAACGCGCAGACGACTCACGAACTGGTTGACGTCGGCGTCGATCTTGCCCAGCTCGGCGCGGGCGCGAGCGCGGCCACCCGGTCCCGACCACACCGAGGACAACGACACCAGGAGTGATCGGTTGCCGGGTTCGGCGACGGGGTTCGGCGGCGGCACCAGCTGGTTGAAGGCTTCGAACTGGGTCTGGGCGTCGAGGTACTCGCGCTCCGTCACGGGGGCGGGCGGAACGGGCGACGGCGCGAGCTCACGCTCGACGGGGGCGTTGGCGCTCGTCGCCGGTGGCACCGTCCCGATGAGGTCGTCGACCGTGAGCGGGTCGAGCAGCGGATGGTCTGAGGTCAGCCCGGCCAACGCCGCCTCGAGGAGCGCGCTGCTCGCGTTCCAGTCGTCGGGCTCGAGGACGACCACCCCCCGGCGGACGTTCGGTTGCTCGAGCGCGACGACCGACAGCCCCGCGAGGAACCGCTGGGCGCGTAGGGCCGGCGGATCGTCGCCCTCCAGGAGACGCTGCAGTCCGGCGTCGGAGCCGACGGCGGTGGTCGTACCCGGTTGATTGCGCATGGCGAAGGGTTGCGCGGGGGTGAACTGGTCGTCGCGCGGGGTCAGATCGGCGCCGTCCAGGATCACACGGTCGACGCCGGCGTCGCGCAGGCGTGCGAGTGAAGCGTCGTTGGCGGGGCGCGCGATCTCGGTTCTGGGATCGACACGCGTCCCGAGCAGCGCGCTGAGCTTGTCGGTTCCCTGGACGAGCTCGGGCCCCACCTCCGTGCTGAGCCCGCCGCTCACGAGCGAGCGCACGTCGACGGGGACGTACGCGCCGGCCAGGACCTGTGACCGGCCGAGCGCGTCCCGCATCGCGTTGAGCGAGGTGGTGAGCCCGGGGTCGTCGTTCGCGAGCTGGGTCCACGACTCGAGGGTCTCGGGCCCGGGTGCGATCGTGAGCGGGACGCCGGAGTTGGCGATTGCGATCGCGCGCCGGCCGAGGCGTCCTTCGGGCCGCAGCTGCGAGACGACGTACGGATCCGGCTTGCCGTCGGCCAGGTACGCCGGCGGAGCCGTCATCGGCATGACCCAGCTGACCCCGAGACGCTGCCCGATGGCCGGCTCGCCGTTCGCGCCCGGCGCGACCGCGACGACCGGCGTGACGAACCCGGCCAGCCGGGTCCCGTCGGGCTGGCGCAACTCGACCTCGACCGGGTACACGCCGGTGCGACGGAGCTGCAGGTGGGTCGGGTCGCGGGGCGCCTCCTCGGCTTGGAGCGGGAAGTTGAGCGTCCGGCTGCCGTCGTCGCCGGCGGGGAAGAGGTCGAGCGGGAGCTCGGTCTGGCCGAGCACGGAGCCGAGGTTGCGGCCTTCGACCGCGGCCTGGAAGCCCGACCGGGAGCTCACGGCCTCGTGCGCGGTGGCGCTGACGGTCAAGCCGGCGGTGCCCGCCGCCTGACCCCGGACCTGGAGGCGCAGCGGGAGGTTCCCGCCGACCGTGACCCACGGCGGCTGGCCGGTGAGCACGAGGCGTGGCGCGTTCGGGTTGGTGTCGGCCGTCGTGGGCGGCGGATCGACGCCGGCACCGGCGGGCCGCGCCGCAAGCGCGAAGAGGGCGGCGACCGCCAGTGCGACGACCGCGGCGCGCCTCAAAGCGTCCGCCCGAGCACGCACAGCCCGACGGGGAGGCGCCGGAAACCGCACGATTCGTACAGCGACAGGGCGGCGTTGTTGTCGAGCTGAGTGTTGACCAACGCGCGGTCGACGGAGCGGCGGCGCAGCCACCAGAGCGCGTCGGCGATGAGCGTGCGCCCGAATCCCCGGTTGCGCGCGTTGGCGTGGACGGCGATGCGCTGGAGGTACCCGTTTCGTCCGGACCGGCCGGTGATGGCGTAGCCGGAGATCGACCCCGAGTCAGGTGTGACACGGAAGCGCGTCACCGGTGTCGCGCGTAGTGCTTCGACGAGCCCGTCGTGGTCGAGGTGCCAGTCGCCGTCGAAGGCCGTCGCGTCGAGGTCGAGGATCGCGGGATAGTCGTGACGGCGGGCGCGCCGCGTCGAGCCCGTCACCGGCGGTAGCTGGTCGAGGTCGTGGGCGAGCAGGTGGAGGCGTTCTCGCACGGCGAAGCCGGCATCGACGAACGGGGCGGACTCGGCGGGGCCGAGCGCGTTCGTCACGACCGCCTTGTAGCTGCGCGCCTGGACCTCTCCGAGGCAGCGCTCGATCACGGACGGGCTCGGAGGAGTATCCGTCCCCATCGTGAGGCGGGCGACGTCGGCGTCCGAGCGGAACGGCCCGATACGCGCCCAGCCGCCCCGCCAGCGGAGCGTGTGAGAGTTCAGGGGCGACATGGCGACGCGCGAGCGTAACCGTCGGCTCCGCGACGGGCGTGGCGGCCACGGCCGAGAAAACACGCCGGGTACCGTGGGCAGCATGCTGTTCGTCGGCGTCGATCCGCGCTTCGCCGACCACGACCCCGGCCGTGGGCACCCCGAGCGCCCGGCGCGGCTGGAAGCAGTGCACGCCGGCATCGACCAGGCGGCGCGCGACGTGGGTGCCGAAACCGATGCCCTGGTCACGCCGCTCCCGCCGCGTGACGCGACGGCCGATGAGATCACACGGGTGCACACGCGACGGCACGTCGAGCGGCTCGAGGCCCTGGCCGAGCACGGCGGCGGGATGATCGACCCCGACACCTCGATGTCGGCAGGGTCGTGGCGGGCGGCGGTGCGGGCAGCCGGCGCGGGCCTCGCGGCCGTCGACGCACTCAAGGGCTCGGACGGCGACGGCGCGTTCCTCGCGCTGCGACCGCCGGGCCACCACGCCCGCCCCGAGCGCGCCATGGGGTTCTGTCTGCTCAACAACATCGCCATCACCGCGGCCGCACTCGCGGACCGCGGTGATCGCGTCCTGATCGTCGACTACGACGCGCACCACGGCAACGGCACGCAGGAGATCTTCTACGACGACGCGCGTGTCGCGTACGTGTCGCTCCACGAATGGCCGCTGTATCCCGGGACGGGCCGCCTCGACGAGCTCGGGGCCGACGGTGGTGTCGGCGCGACGTGCAACGTGCCGCTCCCCGCCGGTGCAACCGGCGACCTCTACCTCCGCGCGTTCGACGAGCTCGTGGCACCGCTGGCGGCGCGCTACGCGCCCGACTGGGTGCTCGTGTCATGCGGCTTCGACGCACACCGCGCCGACCCCCTCACCGACCTCGGGTTGTCGGCCGGCGACTACGGCGCGCTTGCGACGCGCATGGCGCAGCTCGCGACCCGTCCCGGGCGGGTCGTCGTGTTCCTCGAAGGCGGCTACGACCTCGGCGCGTTGCGCGACGGCACCGCGTCCACCGTGACGGCGCTCGCGGGCGAGACGGTGGCTCCGGTGGAGCGCCCGACCTCGGGCGGCCCGGGGCGCGAGATCGTCGACGCCGCCGCCGACCTCTGGCGCGAGGTCGCCGAAACCCGGTCCTAGCTGCCGCTCGGCTCCGCCGGCTCGGTGTCGCCGGAGCGCTTCTCCCCGTCCCTCGACGGCTCGCGGAGCATCTCGGCCAGCCCGCCGACGGCACCGAACAGTCCGCTCATCTCGGTGGGCAGGAAGATCTTCGTGGCCTGTCCGTTGGCCACTACCCGCAGCGCCTCGAGGTACTTGATCGCGAGGAGGTCGGGCGTCGGGTTGCCATCGTGCACGGCCGAGAACACCGCCCGGGTCGCCGACGCTTCGCCTTCGGCCACCGCGGTCTCGCGGTACTTCTCGGCGTCGGCCAGCCGCTGGATGGCCTCGGACTGCCCCTGCGCCTCGAGAATGGCGGCCTGCTTGTCGCCCTCGGCCCGGGTGATCGCGGCCTCGCGCACTCCCAGCGCTTCGGTGACGACGGCGCGGCGCGTGCGCTCCGCTTGCATCTGGTGGTGCATCGACTGCACGACGTCGGGCGGCGGGTCGATGCGCTGGATCTCCACCCGCACGACGCGTACGCCCCACTTGTCGGTGGAGTCGTCGAGGATGTCGCGCAGGTGTGTGTTGATCTTGGCGCTCGACGTGAGCGCGTCGTCGAGTTGCAGGTCGCCGATGAGGTTCCGCAGGTTGGTCTGCGCGAGCTTCGTGACCGCCAACTCGAAGTTGGCGACGTTGTACTTGAGCCGCTTGGCGTCCGTGGCCTCGTGGTAGATGACGGCGTACACGCTGACGACCACGTTGTCCGAGGTGATCACCTCTTGTGGCGGAACTTCCACAACCTGCTCGCGCATGTCGACGAGGTGCACCCGGTCGACGAACGGGACGATGATCCGCAGTCCCGGGTCGACGGTGCCCTTGTACCGACCCAGCCGCTCGACGACGCCGCGCTGGTAGGGGCGCACGATCTTGATGCAGCTGAACGCGAGCACGAACAAGAGGAAGGCCAGAATGGCCAGGACGATGATTGCTGCCATCGGACAGCTCCTTCGCGAAGACCGTCAGCCGGGTGCTGACGGCGATCCCGGCTCGGTGCGGCCGGGTGTGGTTCCCCGGGGCGCGACATCGATGCGCCACGGGCTGACGACGATTCGGGTGCCCGTCACGTGCGTCACGAGGACGGTGGCTCCGGCGGCGACCCCCAAGCCGTTGGTGGTCTCGGCCCGCCACGTCTCGCGGTCGAGCCGCACCATGCCGGTTGCGTGCTTGCCCGCCGGGATCTCGGTCACGACGGTGGCGGTGCGCCCCTCCCAGCGGTTGGCGCCGACGGGGTGGATCTCGTCGCGGCCCTCGAGCCGGCGCCCGAGGGGGACCAGCGCGGCGAGGCTCACGGCGGTCACACCGACGAAGAGCACCCACTGGATGATGGGCCCGCCGCCCGCGAATGCCGCCACCGCTGCCGCCGCGGCGCCGATGGCGAACGACCCCATGAAGAAGAGGACGGGCGTGAACACCTCGGCCAGGGCGAAGACAACGACGGCCACCAACCAGATCCAGCGCCAGGTCTCAGGCGAGTTGACGTCCATGGCTGCGGCTCCTGCCGTACTGCCGCGACGGTACCGCGCTCACCGCGTTACGGACGTACGGGGACGCGCTCAGCTGGCGCGGGCACCCCGGAACGCGCGCTCGAGGAGGGGAGAGCGGGCGTCGAGCAGGTCGGTGACCTCGGAATCGGGCTGTGCCGGCTCCCGGTAGTCGAAGAACCGCCAGCCGCGCGGGGGGCGGAGAGTGTCGGCGTGGACCCGGCAGAGCCGGCCGGTCGCCTCGGGCTCGTCGAGGGGATGCAGCCACACCGCCTGACGCGCGCTGTCGAAGCCGATTGCCGCTGCCGCCGGTGCGTTGCAGCCGGGACGCCCACATCCGCTCATGTCGTGAACGTATAGAAGGGAACCCGAGAAGTGGTGGATGGTCGGCGAGAATGATCCCGTGACCACGATCCCGCCGCGCCTGCGGCCCCTCCTCGACGCGGGCTCCCCGGTCCAGGACCTGGCCGGGCGGCTCGTCGCGGGCGGGCACCAGTGCTATCTGGTGGGCGGCAGCGTCCGTGACGCCTTCCTCGACCTGTCGCCCGACGGGAAGGGCGATGTCGACGTCGCCACCGACGCCCGTCCGGACGAGGTCGAGCGGGTCGTGCGGGGCTGGGCGGATCACGTGTGGCTCCAGGGCCAGCGGTTCGGCACCGTCGGCTGCGAGAAGGACGGCACCCGCATCGAGATCACCACGTTCCGGGCCGAGGTGTACCGGCCCGAGAGCCGCAAGCCCGAGGTGGCGTTCGCCGACGACATCGAGACCGACCTGTCCCGGCGCGACTTCACGATCAACGCGATGGCGTTGCGGCTTCCCGACCCGGAGCTGGTCGACCCGTTCGGCGGGGCGGCCGACCTGGCCGCCAAGCGTCTCCGGACGCCATTGGAGCCCGAGGTCTCGTTCCTCGACGACCCCTTGCGCATGATGCGAGCGGCGCGGTTCATCGCCGCCTTCGCGCTCGCGCCCGATCCGGAGCTCGTGGCCGCGGTCGAGGAGCTGCACGGTCGCATGGAGATCGTGAGCGCGGAGCGCATTCGCGACGAGCTCTCGAAGCTGATCATGCTCACCGACCCGTCGGCCGGGTTGTGGTTCCTCTGCCGCACCGGCCTGTCCGACGAGTTCCTGCCCGAGCTCAATGCGATGCAGCTCCAGCAGGACCCGATCCATCAGCACAAGGACGTGCTCGCCCACACGATCGCAGTCGTGCGCAAGACACGCCCTGAGCTCCGAGTGCGCCTCGCCGCGCTCCTGCACGACATCGGCAAGCCGAAGACGCGCTCGGTCGGTCCGGGCGGGGTCAGCTTCCACCACCACGAGGTCGTGGGCGCACGCATGGCGGAGGAGCGGCTACGCGCGCTCCGGTTCCCGAGCGACCTCGTCGACGAAGTCGCGCGCCTCGTCTATCTCCATCTGCGCATCCACACCTATTCGATGGGATGGACCGACCGGGCGGTGCGCCGCTACGTGCGCGACGCCGGTCCGCTGCTCGAACCGCTCAACCACCTCGTCCGCCAGGACTGCACGACGCGGAACAAGGCGAAGGCGCGGGCGCTGAACCGGCGCATCGACGAGCTCGAGGAGCGCATCGCGCGGCTGCGGGAGCAGGAGGAGCTCGATCGCATCCGGCCGCCCCTCGACGGCCGGCAGGTGATGGCCTTCCTCGGTGTCGAGCCTGGGCCCGTCGTCGGCGACGCGCTCGACTTTCTCCTCGAGCTCCGTCTCGACGAGGGCCCGATGGACGAGAACGAAGCGTACGAGCGACTCGCGGCTTGGGCGCGCGAGCGCGGCATCGAGCCGCGGCCTGGAGCCTCCGGCGGATCGAGCGGCTAGAGCCCTTCCTTGCGACCGCGCCAGATGATGGTGTGCGGGACGAGGGCGTCGGCGCCGAGCGGCCGGGGCTCAGCGAGAACCTCGACTCGGAACCCGCCGCGGGTGAGCGCGTAGAACACTTCGCTCACGGTGCGAACGTACAACCGGATCGGTTCCCCGTCGCGCTCGACGGTGACGGGATCCTCCGTGAAGTACGACGTGCGCACGACCCGGTTGATCGGCGTCGAGGGTGTGTCCGGCGGCGCGCGGCCGACGCACAGGTCGATGGGATGCTCGTACGAGAAGACGAACGCCCCTCGGTTCTTGAGCACTCGGTGCACCTGCCGGAAGACCCGATGCAAGTCGCCGACCTCGCCCAGCGAGTAGGCGCTGAACACGATGTCGATCGACTCCGCCCGAACGAAGGCCAGGTCGGCGACGTCGCCCTGATGCCACTCGACCCGGACGCCGGCGCGCTCGGCGAGCGTGCGCGCCCGGTCGAGCATTCGCACAGAAGAGTCGACGGCGATGGTCGTCGCCCCCCGGAGGGTGAAGGCCACGGCCGCCTGCCCATCACCGCAACCGAGGTCCAGGATCCGCTTGCCGGCCACGTTGCCGAGCAGGCGGACATCGTCCTCGGTCGGGCCGTCCGGCCCGTACTGCACGATGTCGGTGGGCGCGGCGCCTGATCGTTGGGATGCGATCCGGTCCCAGCTCTGGGTGTTGTTCACGGGCTCATTGTGACGAGTGGCGGTAGGCGACGCCGACCTCAGTCGCCCCGGGCGAACGCCTCCACCATGTCGTGGGCCTCACCGTCGCGGTACTGCACCGGTGGCGACTTCATGAAGTACGCCGACGGCCCCAACAACGGCCCGCCGACCCCACGATCGAGGGCGAGCTTGGCGCACCGCAGCGCGTCGATGATCACACCGGCCGAGTTCGGCGAGTCCCAGACCTCGAGCTTCAGCTCGATGTTCAGCGGCACGTCGCCGAAGTTCCTGCCCTCGAGACGGATGTACGCCCACTTCCGGTCTTCCAGCCACGGCACGTGGTCGGAAGGTCCGATGTGTACGGCGTCAGCTTCGAGACCGTGATCGATCTGGCTCGTGACCGACTGGGTCTTGGAGATCTTCTTCGACTCGAGCCGCTCGCGCTCGAGCATGTTCTTGAAGTCCATGTTGCCGCCGAAGTTCAGCTGGTAGGTGCGGTCGAGCGCCACGCCCCGGTCCTCGAAGAGCCTCGACAGGATCCGGTGGACGATCGTCGAACCGACCTGGCTCTTGATGTCGTCGCCCACGATCGGGACACGGGCGTCGTTGAACTTCTGGGCCCACTCCGGATTGCTGGCGATGAAGACCGGGATGGCGTTCACGAAGGCGACGCCGGCGTCGAGGCACGCCTGGGCGTAGTGCTTCTGCGCCTGCTCGGACCCGACGGGCAGGTAGCTGTCGAGGACGTCGGCGCGCGCTGCACGCAGCGCCTCGGCCACGTCGACCGGCTCGGCCGGCGACTCCTCGACGGTGCCGCGGTAGTACTTCCCGAGGCCGTCGAGCGTGGGCGCCCGCTGCACGAGGACGCCGAGCTCCGGGACGTCGGCGAAGCGGATGGTGTTGTTGGGGCCGGCGAAGATCGCCTTGCCGACGTCGAGACCGACCTTGGCCGCGTCCACGTCGAACGCAGCGACGAACTCGACGTCGCCGACGTGGTAGCCGCCCAGCACCACGTGCATGAGGCCCGGGATTGTCTCGTCGGGCACGGCGTCGCGGTAGTACTCGACGCCCTGCACGAGGCTGCTGGCGCAGTTGCCCACACCGGCGATGGCGACACGAATAGAACGACTCATGATGCGGTCGCTCCTTCCTGTGATGGTTCGGGTTGAACAGCACGCCGTTCGGCGGCGATGAGCTCGTCCAGCCACGCGACCTCGCGGGCGGTTGACTCGGTGCGGTGCTCCGCGAGTGAGCGGAGGTAGCGGTCGCCGCGGCGCGGGGTCGTCTCCCGGTCCTCGGCGAGGCGCTCGTTGAGTCCCGCCCGGCGCCGATCGAGGAGGGCGAGGCGGGCGTCGGCGGCGAGGTGCCGGCAGAAGGCGAACTTGAGGGCGAAGGACTTCTCCTCGTCGGCGCCGGGCGCATCCTCGCCCGTGAGGAGCTCGGCGAAGAGCTCCTCACCCCGCGGCGTGAGGCGGTACTGCTTGCGGGTCCGCCGGGTCGGCTTCGGGAGGCGACGGAGCCGCGCCGCCGCGGTCTCGCCGTCGATCGACCCGGTCGCGGGCATCGGCGCCGGAGCGGGAGCTGCCCCGCGCGGCGCCACGATCTCGATCGCGCCCGCCCGCTCGAGGCGGCGGAGCGCCGGGTAGAGGGACCCGTACGAGACGCCCCAGAGGAACCCGAGGGTGTCGCCGAGGCGCTTCTTCAGCTCGTAGCCGTGGAGCGGCTGCTCCTTGAGGAGGCCGAGGATGGCGAGTTCGAGCACGCGGTAACTCCGTCCGGCTGGCCGGATATATCGACTCGATATATCGGACACGCAGTATGAGCGAGCGAGTGGTTACCGTCAAGCCGCCGCGCGGCCACTCGTTGGTCACCCGCGGTTCACCTCGGGGGAGGCGGCGACGGAGGAGCGAGCGGTAACGGAACGCGGGAGGAGCGGTGACGGAATCGCCGTGGAGGTTGGCTCGCGCCGTGGCGGACGCGCTCCTATGCTTCGATCCGTGCCGTCACACGTTGACTACGCACTCGCCCGCCGAGCGGTCCTCCGCGACCTTCGACGCGGCGCGGTCACGCGACTCGACGTGTGTGACGCACACCCGGAGCTGCTCCGCGCCGCCCGCAACGTGGGCGAGCCCGCGCCGCACGCCTGCCCGATCTGCGGGAACGAGCGCGTGCGCTACGTCTCGTACGTGTACGGCGACACGCTGAAGCAGGCCAACGGCCGGTGCATCACGTACCCCGGCGAGCTCGACAAGCTCGACGCCTCGTTCGACGAATTCGCCTGTTACGTGGTCGAGGTGTGTCTCGACTGCCGTTGGAATCATCTCGACCGCCGGTACCTTCTCGGCCGCCGCCACGCCGGCTGACCCTCGCCGGAGGGCACCGCGGAGTCACTCCCGGTCGTCTTCCTCGTCGTCGACGAGCTCGTACGGGTACTGCGAGCGGCACGAGACGCACCACAGCTCGGTCTCGTCGACGACCTGGTGCGACGCCGGCGTGTCCCACGTCTCGGGCGTGACGTAGACGCGCCGCACGAGGACGAGCTCCTCGTCGGGGTAGGCGCAGTTCTCGCAGACGCGCGGCGTCACGCACCCCATCTTCGTCGCCCTCGCAAGCTCGGGCGTTGCGGCGACGGTAGGCACGGCCGCCGCCCGCCGCGGGCTACGCTCGGCGTGCTGCCGGGAGCCGAGGGTGCCCCGGACGGTGGAGGTACGGAGATGACGGCTGCGTCGTCGCCCCCCGACTCACGTGTTCCGCTCAGCGCGCCGGCCATCAGGGCCCACAAGGGCGGCAAGCCGCCCCTGGTCATGGTGACCGCGTACGACTTCCCATCGGCGAGCGTGGCCGATGCGGCCGGGGTCGACATGATCCTGGTCGGCGACACGCTGGCCATGGTCGTGCTCGGCCACGAGGACACGCTCCATGTCACGATCGACGACATGGCCCACCACGTCGCGGCGGCCGCGCGAGCCAAGCCGCGGGCCCTGCTGATCGGTGACCTGCCGTGGCTCAGCTACCACGTGTCGGACGAGGAGACCGTGCACAACGCGGCCAAGCTCATCCGGGCCGGTGCGGCGGCGGTGAAGCTCGAGGGTGGGCGCAAGCGGCTCGGCGCGATCGAAGCGATCCTCGACGCCGAGATCCCGGTCATGGGCCACGTCGGCCTCACGCCGCAGTCGATCCATGCCGTCGGCGGCTTCAAGGTGCAGGGCAAGGAGCTCGACGCCGCGCGCGCCATCGTCGACGACGCGGTCGCGCTCGCCGAGACGGGATGTTTCGCGATCGTGCTCGAGTGCGTGCCCGACGCCGTCGCCCGCATGGTCACCGAGTCGGTTCCCGTCCCGACGATCGGCATCGGCGCCGGGCGTCACTGTGACGGTCAGGTGCTCGTGTACCACGATCTCCTTGGCCTCGAGGACCGAATGAAGCCGAAGTTCGTGCGCCGGTACGCGTCGCTGAAGACCGATTCCACGGCGGCCGTCGCGCGGTACGCGGAGGACGTGCGCGCCGGGCGGTTCCCGTCGAGCGACGAGACGTACCACGTCGCCGACGACGTCGCCGAGGCGCTCGGGCTGTTCGGCACCGCTCCCGCGTGACCCCTGCTCGCCGGGCGGGAGTGGCCGCGGCGCTCCTGGCGCTGGCCGCCGCTCTCGTCGGCGGCGGGCTGGTCCTCTTCCTGGGCCGCGACGACGACACCGCTTCGCCGGGCGGCCCCCTCGCCTCGGTGCTCGCGGGCGCGCGTCCGGCGACGGCGCCGTTCACGCAGCTCACGGAGGTCCGTCTCGGGATCGGCGGGGACTGCCGGCGCATCGTGGTCGCCGACAGGACGGACGAGCGTGCCACCGGACTCATGCGCAGGAGCGACCTCGGGCCGTACGACGGGATGCTCTTCGTGTTCGGCACGCCGACCAGCTCGTCCTTCACGATGTCCGAGGTTCCCGTGCCGCTCGACATCGGCTGGTACGACGCTGCGGGTCGTCCCGTCGACCGTCTCCTGATGCAGCCGTGCCCGGACCGCTCGGTGGCCGACTGCCCGGTGTACAGCTCCCGCGGCCCGTACACCTACGCCGTCGAGACGCTCGGGGGTCAGCTCCCGAGCGGCGCGCTCAGCGGTTGCTCGTGACCTCGCCGCTGTGCCTGGCCACGGTGAAGGCGATCGCGAAGTAGAGCGCCATCGCGGCGTAGACGATCAGGCATGCCACCGGACTGACGAACGCCAGGGGGATCGAGAGCCCGTAGACCACCGGGCCGATCACCGCGGCCCGGCGGGCCCGCCGCGCGCCATCTGCGCCCAGCTCCGGTTCGAGCAGCGACGGGACCCGGGCGAGGTACGTCCACACCGCGATGAACGCCAGACCGATCAGCACCATGTTGGCCCCGTACACGGCGGCGGCGATGTGGGCGTTGTCGCCCTGCCGGATGTACTGCCCGAGCAGTGCGGTCGGGAAGGGCAGGAACGCCACCGTCAGGAGGAGGAGCAGGTTGAGGAAGAGGAGGGGCCGGTCGACGGTGGTGATGCGCTCGAAGATGTCGTGGTGGTTCACCCAGATGATGCCGATGATGACGAAGCTCACGAGGTAGGCGGCGTACGAAGGCCACTGGCTGGCGAGATCTCGGGCGAGCTCGCCCGACTTCGAGTCGGGGACGCGCACCTCGATGATGAGCAGCGTGATGGCGATCGCGAAGACGCCGTCGCTGAAGGCCTCGGTTCTGCTCTTCGGCATCCGTGCGATCGTAGGTTTGCCCGAAGCCCCGACGTACCCCTCGTAGCTGTCGTACTCCGTCGCTAAGGTCTGCGTCGATAGGTCACGTCGAAGGTTGCTAGCCTGAACTGTTCCAACTCAGCCTGCTCCTTGCCGTCCGGCACGCCGGGCGCAGCCGGGAGCCCGTCAGGCCCGGAGCACGGGTCACGGTCCACAGGAGGTACGAGCCGTTGCGGCCGTACGAGGTCATGATCATCTTCGACGCGGACCTGGAAGAGGAGACGATCCGGGCCGCGGTCGACCGGTTCCTCCAGCTCGTCCAGTCGAAGGGCGCCGAGCCCGGGCACGTCGACTACTGGGGGAAACGGCGCTTCGCCTACGAGATCAACCATCGCACGGAGGGCTACTACGTGGTGCTCCAGGCGAAGGCCGAGCCGGAGGCGATGCAAGAGTTGCACCGGGTGCTCTCCCTGGCTGACGAGGTAGTCCGCCACAAGGTGCTCCAGATCCCCGAGCGGGTCTACGGACCCCCGAAGACGGCGAGCGCCGGCGCGGCGGACGCATAGGGAGGAAACACCATGGCGAACGGCAACACGGTCACGGTCGTGGGGAACCTGACCCGCGACCCCGAGCTCCGCTACACCCCGAGCGGCGCGTCGAACACGCGCTTCGGCGTGGCGGTGAACCGCCGCTGGATGGACCGCAACACCAACGAGTGGCAGGAGGCGACGAGCTTCTTCGACATCGTGTGCTGGCGCGAGATGGCCGAGAACGTGAGCGAGTCGCTCGCGAAGGGCTCACGCGTCGTCGTCACCGGTCGTCTCGAGCAACGCAGCTACGAGGATCGTGACGGCAACCGGCGCAACGTCGTCGAGATCATCGCCGACGAGGTCGGGCCCAGCCTGCGCTTCGCCACCGCCCAGGTCACGAAGAACGACCGCCGGGGCGGCGGCGACTTCGGAGGGGGCGGCGACAGCGGCGGCGGTGGAGGCCGCGGCGGCGGGCGTGGGGGCGAGAGTCCCCAGCCCGCCCCGACCGGTGGCGACCACGACGAAGAGCCGTTCTGAGACGTGACGACGACGAGGTGAGCTGAGCCGAGATGGCGAGAGACAACAAGAAGAAGAAGTCCCAGGCGGCCGACCGCCGGCGGCCGATCAAGAAGAAGACGTCGATCCTCTCCTCGGAGAGCATCGATTGGGTCGACTACAAGGACGTCAACCTTCTCCGGCGGTTCATGTCGGAGCGGGCCAAGATCCGGGCCCGTCGTGTCACCGGCAACAGCGCGCAGCAGCAGCGTGCGGTCGCGCGAGCCATTCGCATCGCTCGCGAGATGGCGCTGCTGCCGTACAGCGTCCGGCAAGTTACGCAGCGGAGTCGCGGCGGCCGCCGCGATCGGGGCGATCGCGACCGGGGCGATCGCGACCGGGGCGATCGCGACCGCGATCGCATGCCGGAGCCGCCCCCCGGTCGGGAGGCTGCCGCCCCGTCCGCGGACGATGAGGGCGCGAGCGCGCCCGCCGAAGGCGGGAACGGTGCCGAAGCGCCCGCGGAGGTCGCAGCCGAGGCGACGGCCCCCGCGCCGGCCGGCAGCGAGGACCAGTCGTGAAGGTGGTGCTGCGCGACGACGTCGAGAACGTCGGTCGCAAAGGCGACCTCATCGAGGTCACCGACGGCTACGCGCGGAACTACCTCGTGCCGCGCGGGCTGGCGATCAAGGCGACCAAGGGCGTCGTGCAGCAAGGCGAAGCGATGCGCCGCAACCGTCAAGCCCGTGACGCGCGCGATCGCGAGGCCGCGCAGGCGCTGGCCGACCAGCTGACCGGGCAGCGGATCGAGCTCCGAGCCCGAGCCGGAGAGGGCGGCCGCCTGTTCGGATCAGTGACGGCGGCGGACGTCGTCGACGCGGTGCGCACGCAGACGGGCGTCGAGCTCGACCGACGCAAGACGCAGCTCGCCGAGCCGTTGAAGGAGCTCGGCCCGGCCGAGATCCCGGTGAAACTGCACTCCGACGTCGAGGTCACCCTCACCGTCGACGTCGTCCCCGAATAGCGCGCCCGCGCGCATTCCCCAGGGCGCGCCGGCGCGCGCGCCTTCCACTAACCCTGCGACCAGCGTGTTCGTCGCGCCTCGTGGGTAGCTGTCACACCCCGCCGGGAGAATGAGAGCGATTCGTCCCCAGGGTTGTGGAGGCAGGAGCCCTGTATCCACAAGGAAATCGCTCTATCGATCCACAGGCCGACCCGACGAGGATGCGGAACGAGGCATCTCGTGGGAGGGGCGTCGCACTGGGAGCGGCGACACGAGGGCCCGCGTATGGGGGCCCGGCCGTTCGGGGGAGCCGGGAGGCAGGAGAGGAACAACGTGGTCCAGGCGATCGATGACGCGCGGCGGCAGAGGGCGGGGCGCGTCCCGCCGCACAACCTCGAAGCCGAAGAGTCGCTCCTCGGAGCGATGCTGCTCTCGCGCGACGCGATCACCGCGGCCGTCGAGGCGCACGTCGAAGCGAGCGATTACTACAAGCCCGCGCACGTACACGTCCACGAAGCGGTCATGGCGCTGTACGGCCAGGGCGAGCCGGTCGATCCGGTCACGATCGCCGAGGAGCTGCGCCGCGCCGAGTTGCTCGACGCCGTCGGCGGACGCGCCTCGCTGCTCCAGATCCAGGCGGCGACGCCGGCGTCGGCGAACGCCGGCCACTACGCGCGCATCGTCAACGAGCTCGCGCTGCTGCGCCGGCTCATCGGCGTCGCCGGCGACATCGCCGAGATGGGGTACGACACGCCGGACGACGTCGCGGAGACGCTGGACCGCGCCGAGTCGCTGGTGTTCGAGGTGGCGGAGCGCCGAGTCAGCGAGTCACTCGCGGGCATCTCCGACTCCCTCCAGACGACGCTCGACCAGCTCGAGTCGATGTACGGGAGCGACACCGAGGTCGTGGGCGTGCCGAGCGGATACCACGAGCTCGACTCGCTCCTGCTCGGGCTCCAGCGCTCGAACCTCGTGATCGTGGCGGCGCGTCCCTCGATGGGCAAGTGCGTCGCGTGGGACACGCCGATCGTCGACCCGGCGACAGGCGCGGTGCGGACCGCCCAGGAGGTCTACGAGCGCGGGCGGGCGGGTCGCCAGGTGCGCGTGCTCGCGCTGGACGACGACCTCCGCGTTCGGAGCATCACACCGTCGGCGTTCGTGGACGACGGCGTGAAGCCGGTCTACAAGGTCACGACCCGCACGGGACGCGTCGTCCGCACGACGATCACGCACCCGTTCCTCACCGGCGACGGGTGGAAGCCGCTCGCCGAGATCTGCGTCGGCGACCGCGTCGCCGTCCCTCGCGCGATCGACGTCGAGGGCAACGACTCGCTCCCCGAAGCCGACGTCGTGATGCTGGGGTTCCTCATCGGGAACGGCTGCCTGGCCGACGGCTCGCCGATGATGAGCACCGCTTCACCCTCGGTGCTCCTGGAGCTGCAGCGGTGCGCGGCCAGGCTCGGCGTCACGGTCAGGCACACCTCGCCCCACGACCATCGTCTGTGCACTCCGCTGGGCCGGCCGAGCCCGGTCACGAACTTGCTGCGCCGGCACGGGCTCTGGAAGACGGAGTCGCGGGCGAAGCACATCCCCGACGCGGTGTACCGCCTGCCCGCCAAGCAGCTGGCGCTGTTCCTCAACCGGCTCTTCGCCGCCAACGGCTGGGCGTCGGTGCACAAGGGCGGGCAGGTCTCGATCGGTTTCGGCTCGCGGTCCGAGCCGCTCGCGCGCGGCGTGCAGCACCTGCTGCTCCGCTTCGGCGTGGCCTCACAGCTCCGGCACCGGACCGCCTTGTACAACGGGCGCGGTTTTCCGTCGTGGCAGATCGAGGTGAGCCATCCCGAGTCCATCCGTCGTTTCGCGGCCGACATCGGCATCCTCGGCAAGGAGGACGCGGTCGAGCGCGTCGTCGTGGCGCTCGAGCGGCGGAGCCGGAACTCCAACCTCGACACCATCCCGGCGACGTTCTGGGGCGAGGTCCTCAAGGCCAAGGGCGATCGCACGTGGCGCTCGGTGTCGGCGGCGGCAGGGAAGCCGGCCAACTACAACTGGCACGTCGGGACGCGCTCGCCTCAGCGGGCGACGCTCGCGCTTCTCGCCGAGGTGCTCGACGCCCGAGACCTCGAGCTCCTCGCGACCTCGGACATCTGGTGGGACGAGATCGTCTCGATCGTCTACGTCGGGGACGAGCAGGTGTACGACCTGACGGTCCCGCACGTGCACAACTTCGTCGCCGGCGACATGTTCGTGCACAACACATCGTTCGCGTTGGGCGCGGCCGCGAACGTCGCCGTCTCGGTGCAGCGCCCCGTCATGTTCTTCTCGATGGAGATGGGCAACCTCGAGCTCACCAAGCGGCTGCTCGCGGCCGAAGGTCGGGTCGAGGCGAAGCGCCTCTGGACCGGCAACATCCCCGAGTCGGACTGGTCCCGCCTGAGCCACGCCGTCGGGCGCCTCGCCGAAGCGCCGCTGTTCATCGACGACAACCCGCACTGCACGGTGATGGAGATGCGGGCCAAAGCCCGGCGCATCCGCGCCCGGCACGGCGATCTCGGGCTGATCGTCGTCGACTACATCCAGCTCATGAGCTCGACCGGCACGCGCCAGATCGAGAGCCGCCAGGTCGAGGTGGCCGAGCTGTCACGCGGACTCAAGATCCTCGCCCGAGAGCTCGACTGCCCGGTCATGGCGCTGTCGCAACTGAACCGTCAGCTCGAGTACCGCCAGGACAAGCGTCCCATGCTCGCCGACCTCCGGGAGTCGGGAGGGCTCGAGCAGGACGCCGACGTCGTCTGCTTCATCTACCGCGACGAGGTGTACAACCCCGAGTCGGACCAGCGCGGCCAGGCCGAGATCCTCGTGTCGAAGCACCGCAACGGCCCCACCGGCGTCGCGCGGCTCGCGTTCAACGAGCGGTTCACGAAGTTCGACAACATGGCGCGCGACTAGCGGCGGTCCCGGTCGGCGAATCTGGGGAAACGCTGGGCGAATTGCGCGCGGCGTCGCCGGACATACACGGTCAGCACGACGTTCATCACCGCCAGCGCGACGAACAGCAAACCGAAGACGACGCGCCCGTTGACGAAGTTGGCGACGGCCAGCGCGACGAACAGGGCGGCGATGACGCTGCGGATGACCACGATGGTGTTGCCCGATCTCATGGCGCCTCCCTTCGTGGTCCATCCTGACCCGCGTCCGGCAGGCGTGGGCCGCGGGAAGGTCAGGGCTTCGTGAAGCCGGTACCCTCGAACTCGTTCGAGGGGGTTGCCGTGGGCTTCGACGCCGTGCTCGTGAAGGCCGAGGACGGCTTCACGACGATCACGATGAACCGCCCGGAGCGCCGCAACGCGCTGTCGCTCGAGTTGCTGTGTGACATGACGGCGGCGTTCCGCGCCGCAGGCGACAGTGACGCGCGGGGTGTGATCCTCGCCGCCAACGGTCCCGTCTTCTCCGCCGGCCACGACTTCCGGGACCTCGCCGGCGCGGATGCCGAGCCGATCCGCGAGCTGCTCGATACGTGCACCGAGCTCATGCTGACGATGCAGGCCATTCCCCAGCCCGTCGTGGCACGCGTGCACGGGTTGGCCACCGCGGCCGGCTGCCAGCTCGTCGCGACCGCGGACCTGGCGGTGGCGTCCGAGGACGCCGGCTTCGCCACTCCCGGGGGCAAGGGCGGATGGTTCTGCCACACGCCGTTGGTGGCGGTAGCGCGGAATGTGTCCCAGAAGCGGGCGCTGGAGCTCGGCTTGACCGGCGACACGATCGATGCCCGCACCGCGCTCGACTGGGGCCTCGTCAACCACGTCGTCCCCGCCGAGCAGCTCGACGAGGCCACCGTCAGCCTGCTGCGCCGCGCTACCCGCGGCAGCCGCGCTTCGAAGGGGCTCGGGAAGCAGACCTTCTACACCCAGGTCGGCCTCGACCAGCGCGCCGCGTACGAGCATGCCCTCGACGTGATGACTCGATCGAGCCAGACGCCCGACGCGCAAGAGGGGTTCACGTCCTTCCTCGAGAAGCGCCGGCCGCGCTTCGAGTAGCGCTCGATCGTCCCGCTCGTCAGAAGAGCCGAACGTCAGAAGAGCCGAAGGTCGGGCGGGGCGTCGGCGCGCAGACGCTCCAGGTCGACCTCGATGCACTCGATACCTCGACTCTCGGCGAACACGCGTGCCTGGGGCTTGATGCGCGTGGCGACGAAGAGCCCGTTCGTCGGCGCAAGCGTGGCGTCGAGGTCGAGGCGCTCCTGGTAGCGGAGCAGTTGCTCGACACCGGCGATCTCACCGATCCGCTTCACCTCGATCACCACGGCGCGGCCGTCCCCGTCCCGGCACAGCAGATCGACCGGACCGATGTCGGTCGGATACTCACGCCGCACGATGCGGAGGTCGTCACGAAGGGCGCGCACGCGCGCGGCGATGAGCTCCTGCAGCTCGGCTTCGACGCCGTCTTTGGAGAGGCCGGGGTCGTCGCCCAACGTGATGTCGTGGTCGAGCATCACCTCATGCAGGGTGATGGTGAGGCGTTCCCCGCCGGGGTTGGTCGCGACGATCGCTCCCGGCTCCTCGCGAATCGTGCACGGCGGGCTCATCCAGTTCAGCGGCTTGTACGCCTTGCTGTCGGCGTGCACGGCGATCGAGCCGTCGGCCTTGAGCAGTATCAGGCGCTGCGCCGGCGGGAGGCGGGCGCCGAGCCGGCCTTCGTACTCGACCGAGCATCGCGCCACGACCAGCCGCACGAGCCGCGTTGTACCACAGCGGCGACACCGTGGACGTAGGCTGCGCGGCGCATCTCGACGGTGGGAAGGGGCGCATCGTGGGCATCAACAGCGGCATCTACAAGCTCGTGCTCGTGCTGCACATCCTGACGGCGATCGTCGGGTTCGGCGCCGTGTTGCTCAACGGGATCTACGGGCAGCAGGCCCGAAGCCGCAAGGGCACTGAAGGTCTTGCCATCTCCCAGGCCAACTTCCTCGTGTCGAAGATCGGCATGTTCTTCATCTACGCCGTCTTCGTGTTCGGCATCCTGCTCGTCGTGCTGAGCGACAAGGCCTGGAGCTTCAGTGACTCGTGGATCGTCGCCGCGATCGTGCTGTACGTGCTGGGGATCGGGCTGGCGCACGGAGCGGCGTTCCCGAACGCGCGGCGAATGATCAATCTCCAGGAGCAACTGGTCTCGATGGGGCCTCCGCCGGCGGCCGCGGGGGCCTCCGGAGGGCCGCCGCCACAGGTCATCGAGCTCGAAGAGCGCGGCCGCCGCGCCGGGATCGTGGGGGCAGTGCTGTCGGTGGACCTCATCCTCATTCTCATGCTCATGGTCTGGGGCCCGCGCTTCTGACGCGCACGGCCACGACACCGAGATCCGGGCGGCCGACGCATACGATCGCGGCGTGAGCATCTACGACGACGTGCTGCGCGAGCTCGTCACCGCCGTCGGAGCGGCCCTGTTCCTCGGGAACCTCATCGCGCTCGTGCGTCGACGGTCGGGATCGCAGGTCGCCGCCACCCGCGGCCGGAACACGCTCCCGGAGGCGCCCATCACGCGGACGGTCGTCTACCTGGTGATCGGGTTCGTGGTGATGGTCGCCGGTATCGCCGCGATCGCGACCAAGTAGCCTCCTCCGGATCGACGAATCGACGGCGGGCGTGAGCGGTTCCTCGCGAGACGTCGGTTCGTCGCGCCGGAGCTACGCCCTCGAGATCCTGCTCGTCAGCTTCGCGGCCCTCTTGCTCGAGATCAGCTACACGCGCGTCATCTCGTTCAAGCTCTTCTATTACTACACGTACCTCGTCATCGGGCTCGCGCTGCTGGGCATCGGTTGCGGCGGTGTCATCGTGGCGGTCTCACGTGGCCTCCGGCGCGCCGAGACCGAGACGATCCTCCGGTGGGGCCTGCTGCTCGGAGCGGCGAGTGTCGGCGTCGGCTATCTCGTCGTCGCCACCGTCAGGACGGACACGCTCACCATCTGGGACTACGGCACTCTGTCGTCGCTGAAGAACCTCGCGCTCCTGTTCGGCATCTGTCTGGCGCTGTTCGCGTCCTTCATCGCCGTCGGCGTGATGATCGCCACGCTCTTCGCCCGGCAGTCAGAACGGATCGGCAGGTTGTACTTCGCCGACCTCGTCGGCGCCGGGATCGCATGCGCAGTCGTCGTATCGCTGATCGGGTGGATCGGGCCGCCGGCCACGATCTTTCTCGCGGGCCTGGTCCTCGCGCTTGCCGGGCTCCGTCTTGCCATACGCGTGCGCTCGCGGGCACTTCTTCCCGTCGCGGTCGTTCTCGTTGCGGTCATGGCGATGGTCGTCGTGCGTCCCGGCGTGCTCCCGCAGCAGCGCGCGGACGCGTTCAAGGGCCAGTTCGACGAGTCGGCGACGCGCTACTCGGCGTGGAGCCCGATCTTCCGCGTCGACGTGGTCGACGTCGGGCCCAACCTCCGGCTCCTGTATCACGACGGGCTCGTCGGATCGGTCATCCACCGGTGGGACGGGAAGCAGGCGAGCCTCGGCCAATTCGGCTTCGACACCGACCCGCGCGCGCTCCCGTTCGCGGTCGGCGGAGCGTCACCGAAGAACGTGCTCATCGTCGGCGCCGCCGGCGGGCACGAGATCCTGACGTCGCTCTACTTCCACTCCCGGCACATCGACGCCGTCGAGCTCAACCCGGTTACCCACTCCCTCGTCACCGACAAGTTCGCCGACTACTCCGGGCATCTCGCCCAGAACCCGGCCGTCAACTACGTCCAGGGCGATGGCCGGTCGTTCCTTGCCCGCAGCGACAACACGTACAACGTGGTGTGGTACCCCGCCCCCGACAGCTACTCGGCGACGAACGCCGCCACCGCCGGCGCCTACGTGCTCTCCGAGAGCTACCTGTACACGAGCGAGACCATCCAAGACAGCCTCGACCACCTCGGGGGGAACGGGATCCTCGCCGCCCAGTTCGGGGAGTTCGACTACAACCGCAAGGCGAACCGGACGTCCCGGTACGTGGCGACGGCGCGCCACGCGCTCGGCGACCTCGGGATCCACGACCCTTCGCGCCACATCCTCGTAGCGACCTCACCGGTGGAGGGAGGCGCGTCGCTCTCCACCATCCTCGTGAAGCGCGAGCCGTTCACGAACGCGGAGGTCGACCGCTTCGTCGCCGCGCTCGGCACCATGCCGGGCGCGACGTTGCGCTACGCCCCCGGCCATCCGGTGAAGGGCGAATCGGTGAGCGCCATCGCGACGCTTTCGGGGAGCCGCCTCGACCACTGGTACGACTCGTATCCCTACGACGTCCGGCCGATCACGGACAACTCACCGTTCTTCTGGCACTTCACCCCGTTTCGCGACGTGATCGCCGACTTCGGGAAGCCGATCGACCGGACCGACTTCGAGGTCGACGTCGGCGAACGGGTGCTGCTCCTCCTCCTCGGCATCGCGACGCTGTTCGCGGCCGTCTTCCTCTTATTGCCGTTCCTCCGCATCCGCAGCATCTGGTCGGGGCTTCCGCGGAAGCGACGGTCGGCGCTCTACTTCAGCGCGCTCGGGCTGGGGTTCATGTTCTTCGAGATCACCCTCATCCAGCGGCTGGTGCTGTTCCTCGGTTATCCGACGTACTCCTTGACCGTCACCCTGGCGGCGATCCTGCTTTCCACCGGCGTTGGAGCGCTGCTCAGCTCGCGGTACCAGGCCCGCGCGGGGCGCGCCGCGTGGGTGCTCCTCGGCGCGCTCGCCGCCCTCGACCTCTTCTACCTGTTCGGCCTGACGCCGCTGACCGACGCGTTGCTCGGCCTCCCCTTCGCGGCCCGAGTCGTGGTCGCGTTCGCGGTGCTCGCACCGCTCGGCGTCTGCCTCGGCGCGTTCATGCCCCTGGGGTTGGGAGCGGTGGCGGCCATCACGAAACACCCACGCGAGTACGTCGCCTGGGGATGGGCGGTGAACGGGTTCGCGTCGGTGATCGGCGCCGTGCTCACGACGATCCTCGCCATGGCCCTGGGCTTCGGCGTCGTGCTCGCGCTCGCGCTCGTTGTCTACTGCGTCGCCGTGCTCGCGCTGCGTGGCTTGTTGCGCTCAGGCCCGGCCGCGGCATCCGACGCCGGCGCCGAGGTGCCCGTGCCGGGCGCGCTCACGGGGGTCGCCCGTGGGCCCTCAGCCGCGCCCGTGCCCGGCGGCGGATGATCGGGTCGCGACGAGTCGAGATCGCTATCTGATGGCGAGCGCGGCCGTGGCCGCCGTGGTTTCGAGCGGTCCGGTGGCGTCGACCGTGACGACGTCGTCGCCGAGCTCGAGCGTCGCGAGCTGCGAGTCGAGGAGCGCCGGACCGGCGAAATGGCCGTGTCGGGTGGCAAGTCGCGCTGCGAGCACCTCGCGCGGCGCGACCAGGGCGACGAACGCGACGCGTCGTACCCCACGGGTGAGTCGCCGGCGGTAGGCGCGCGTGAGCGCGGAGCACGCGAGCACGAGCCCGCTGTCCTCGTGGGCGCGGAGGATCGCGTCGAGGCGGTCGAGCCACGGTGCGCGCCAGGCGTCGTCGAGCGGGATGCCTTGGGCCATGCGGGCCTTCGCCTCGGGCGTGTGCTCGTCGTCGCCGTCGACGAACGGGACGTCGAGCTCGCTGGCCAGGAGGCGGCCCACGGTGGATTTCCCGCTGCCCGAGACGCCCATGACCACGACCAACGGGCGGTCGGCGCCGGATCCCCGCCCGGGAGGCACCGCTAGGACTGCGCCGGCGCCGCACGCATCGACAAGAAGTTGCTCACGTCGAGCAGCCCAACGCGGTTCGTCATGTCGGCGTTGAAGCGCGCCACGGTCTTCGGAATGGTCATGCGTGCTCAGCATAGGGAGCACGCACGGAGTCGGTACGGTGTCCGCGTGCCGCGACGCTGCGAATGGGTCCCCGAGAACGACCCCGCGTTCGTCGCCTACCACGACCGCGAGTGGGGCGTGCCGTCGCGTGACAACCGCCACCTGTTCGAGATGCTGACCTTGGAAGGAGCGCAGGCAGGTCTCTCGTGGGCGACGATCCTCAAGAAGCGCGACGGCTACCGCCGCGCCTTCGCCGACTTCGACGCCGCCACGGTGGCGCGCTTCGATCGACGGCGTGTCGAGCGGCTCTTGCGCGATCCGGCCATCGTGCGCAACCGTCTCAAGGTCGAGTCGGCCGTGAACAACGCCCGGTGCATCCTGGAGGTACAGGACGAGCTCGATAGCCTCGCCGCGTACGTCTGGCAGTTCGTGGACGGAGCGCCGATCGTCGGCAAGTGGCGCGCCCTCTCGGCGATCCCCGCGCAAACCCCCGAATCCAAGGCGATGAGCAAGGATCTCAAGCGCCGCGGGTTCCGCTTCGTCGGTCCAACCGTCTGCTACTCGTTCATGCAGGCCGTCGGACTCGTGAACGACCACACGACGTCGTGCTTCCGCTACAAGGAGCTGACGTGACCAGCCCGACGCACGAACGGTCTCGCGATCCGTCGCACGGCGACAGCACCCCGCGGCCCAGGATCCTGCAGAGGATCGCCGCGGTTGTAGTCATCGTCCTGCTGGGTGTCGTGCTCGTGACGAGCGTCCTGAGTGTCGTCGACGATGCGCGACTCCTCGTTCTCTCTGTGCCGCTGCTCCTCGTCACACTGTTCGCGGCTTGGTACGCGCTGACGCGAACAGGCGGGCGCAGGCTGATCGGCACCACCGTGTGCGTCGCCGCCGTCTTGGGCGTCCTCGGGCTCGCGATCTTCGGACTGAGCAACGGCCGCCTCGGCGTGCTTGCTGGCCTCTTCGGCGTCCTCCTCGCCGTCGCGCTCGCCCGCTACGCACTGGGGCGCGGCACGAGGGAGCTCAAGCAACGGCGGACGCCGGGCGTCGCGGTTGCGGCTGCGGCTCACGGCGTCCTGATCATGAACCTGAAGTCAGGCGGCGGGAAGGCCGAGCGATTTCATCTGGCGGACGAGTGCCGCAAGCGCGGGATCGAGCCGGTGATCCTGCGTCAAGGCGACGACCTGTTGCAGCTCGCGAACGACGCGGTCGACCGTGGCGCGGACGTGGTCGGCATGGCGGGCGGGGACGGGTCGCAGGCCCTTGTCGCAACCGTCGCAGCGAACCGTTCGGTTCCCATGGTCGTCGTCCCCGCCGGCACCCGGAACCACCTGGCGCTCGACCTCGGGTTGGATCGCAACGACGTGGTCGGAGCCCTCGACGCGTTCGGGGACGCGTTCGAGCGGCCGATCGACCTGGCGGATGTCAACGGCCGCGTGTTCGTGAACAACGTGTCGCTCGGGATCTACGCCACGATCGTGCGCTCGCCCGAGTATCGGGACGCCAAGGTCGACACCACGTTGGCCGCGGTCCCGAAGATCCTCGGGCCCGGCGCTCGGCCTTTCGACCTTCGGTTCGCGAAACCTGACGGCGACCGCCGCGAGGGCGCGCACGTCCTGCAGATCTCCAACAACCCGTATGGCAACAAGAGCCTGAACGCTCGCACGAGCCGGCCCCGCCTCGACACGAAACGTCTGGGCGTCGTCTCGCTCGAGATCGCCGACGACCGCGCAGCTTCAGCGTTCCTGACTGCATTCGCGGCCGGACAACCCGAGCGGTTCGCGGGCTACGAGTCGTGGACTGCCGA